>NZ_CVTK01000040.1:333850-464922 GCF_900004785.1 Pseudomonas sp. 28 E 9
TGTAAAAGCGGAACCCTAAGTGGCCGTGACCTAAATAACGGATATGTACTCGGTCTGATCCAAGATACTGGCCAGCCCTGAGGCCGCCATCGGGAGCAAGCCCCCTCCCACATTTGGATTGTGAAGCATCCGTCAGCCGGCGCCGTTCAACCTGAAGTGTCCCCACCGCCTGCCAGTCTCGGACGGATGAAAATGCCGCAGCGGTTTTTACAGAAGCGCTGCCAGCCCCTGCTGAGTGCATGAAGAAACACACACAGCGCTTGTTCCAAACCGCTCGTGTCTGGTATTGCATGACACACGTTTGCCTGCCATGAGGAGCTCTGCATGATTTACCGCACATTGGGCCAGTCCGGATTAAAGGTCAGCGCCCTGACGCTGGGCAGCATGATGTTTGGCGAACAGACCAACACTGAAGACTCGCTGCGCATCATCGACAAGGCCTGGGATCAAGGCATCAACTTTATCGACACCGCCGACGTCTACACCGGCGGACGCTCAGAGGAAATCGTCGGCGAGGCCATCGCGCGCAACCGACAGGACTGGGTGGTGGCGTCCAAGGTCGGGATGGGCCCGGCGGATGGCATGCCCAACCGCAACGGGCTGAGCCGCAAGCGTATGTTCAACGCGCTGGAGGCCAGCCTGGGCCGCCTGGACACCGACTACCTGGACATCTACTACCTGCACCGCGAGGACCCCGACACTCCGCTGGAGGTCACGGTATCAGCGATCGGCGATCTTATTCGCCAGGGCAAGGTTCGCTATTGGGGATTGTCCAACTACCGCGGCTGGCGTATTGCCGAGGTCATACGCGTGGCCGAACGCCTGGGCGTTGACCGGCCGATCATCAGTCAGCCGTTGTACAACATTGTCAATCGCCAGGCCGAAGTCGAGCAGATCACCGCCGCAGCCGCTTATGGCCTGGGCGTGGTGCCGTACAGCCCGCTGGCGCGGGGCGTGCTCAGCGGCAAGTACGCGCCGGACCTGACACCCGAGCCTGGCAGCCGCGCTGCACGCCAGGACAAACGCATCCTGGAAACCGAATGGCGCGTCGAATCGCTGCGCATCGCCCAGCAGATCCAGCAATACACCGAGGGGCGTGGCGTGGGCATGGTCGAGTTTGCGATTGCCTGGGTGCTCAATAGCGCGGCGGTGAGCTCGACGATTGTCGGCCCGCGCACCGAGGCGCAGTGGGATGCCTATACCGGCGCACTCGAGGTGAAGATCAGCGCGGAAGATGAAGCATTCATTGATTCGCTGGTAACCCCTGGGCACTCGTCCACGCCGGGGTTCAATGATGTGAGTCACTTTGTCTCGGGTCGTACGGTGCGCTCATAGGCAACCCTTGAGCCCACGCGTGTAAAACGACCATTTTCAGCCTTTTTCCGCCTTTTGCCCCAAATCAGCGCACCTGAGCCACCAAAAGCACCATAATCCGCCTCTCGATTCTTCCTGTTTATCTCAAATTGGCTTTCGTGAGGACTGCGTGTCTAAAGGTGTTGTGTTATCGGTATCGGCCTCGGTGTTGTTTGCCGTGATGTATTACTTTACGTCGCTGCTCACCCCCCTGAGCGGCCTGGAAATTTTCGGCTGGCGCATGTTGCTGACCGTGCCCTGTATGACCGTCTTCATGGTGGTCAGCGGCGAATGGCGACGGGCGTGGGAGTTGCTGCGCATGCTGGCGACCAGGCCGCGCTTGATCGGCGGCGTGCTGCTGTCGTCCGCGCTGCTCGGCGTGCAGTTATGGCTGTTCATGTGGGCGCCGCTCAATGGGCGCAGCCTGGACGTGTCGGTGGGGTATTTCCTGTTGCCGCTGACCATGGTGCTGACCGGACGCCTGGTCTACGGCGAGCAGTTGTCGCGCTTGCAGCAGATCGCCGTAGTGTTTGCCACGTTGGGCGTGCTCAACGAGTTGTATCAGGCTGGCGGGTTTTCCTGGGCAACGCTGGTGGTGATCATCGGTTACCCGGTGTACTTCGTGGTGCGCAAGTACCTGGGCACCGACCATCTGGGCGGCCTGTGGCTGGACATGGCGTTGATGTTGCCGGTGGCCTGGTGGTTTGTGCAAAGCGGCGAGCAGGGCTTCGCGGTACTGGATGCGCAGCCGAAGTTGTACGCGTTGATTCCCATGCTGGGTTTGATCAGTGCTTCGGCGCTGGTGAGCTACATCATCGCCAGCCGATTGCTGGCCTTCAGCCTGTTCGGCCTGCTCAGCTATGTGGAGCCGGTGTTGTTGCTCGCCGTAGCGCTACTGCTGGGTGAAGGCATCAAGGGCGGGCAATGGCTGACCTATATCCCGATCTGGTTGGCGGTGATGGTGCTGATGTATGAAGGATTCAAGCACCTGGTGCGTCAGCGCAGAGCCTGAATTCCAGGCAAAATAAAGCCCGGCCGAAGCCGGGCTTTATTTTTTGCCTAGTCGGCGGTCAATACACCGCGACGCACTTGATCGCGCTCGATCGACTCGAACAACGCCTTGAAGTTGCCTTCGCCGAACCCATCGTCGCCTTTGCGCTGGATGAACTCGAAGAACACCGGGCCCATCAGGGTTTCCGAGAAAATCTGCAGCAACAGGCGCTTGTCGCCTTCGATCGACGAGCCGTCCAGCAAAATGCCGCGGGCCTGCAACTGGTCCACCGGTTCGCCGTGGTTGGGCAGGCGGCCTTCGAGCATTTCGTAGTAAGTGTCCGGCGGCGCGGTCATGAAGCGCATGCCGATCTTCTTCAACGCGTCCCAGGTCGAGACCAGGTCATCGGTGAGAAACGCCACGTGCTGGATGCCCTCGCCGTTGAACTGCATCAGGAACTCTTCGATCTGGCCTGCGCCCTTGGACGATTCTTCGTTCAACGGGATGCGAATCATGCCATCCGGCGCGCTCATGGCCTTGGACGTCAGGCCGGTGTACTCACCCTTGATGTCGAAGTAGCGCGCTTCACGGAAGTTGAACAGTTTCTCGTAGAAATTGGCCCAGTAGACCATGCGGCCACGATAGACGTTGTGGGTCAGGTGATCGATGACCTTGAGGCCGGCGCCTTTAGGGTTGCGGTCTACGCCTTCGAGGTAGACGAAGTCGATGTCATAGATCGAGCTGCCCTCGCCAAACCGGTCGATCAGGTACAGAGGCGCACCGCCGATGCCTTTGATCGCCGGCAGGTTCAGCTCCATCGGACCGGTTTCGATATGAATCGGCTGGGCCCCCAGTTCCAGGGCGCGCTGGTAGGCCTGCTGCGAGTTCTTCACCCGAAACGCCATGCCGCACACCGACGGGCCGTGTTCGGCGGCGAAGTAGGAGGCCAGACTGTTGGGCTCGTTATTGAGGATCAGGTTGATCTCACCCTGGCGAAACAGCTGCACGTCCTTGGAACGGTGGGTCGCCACCTTGGTGAAGCCCATGATCTCGAAGATCGGCTCCAGGATGCCCGGGGTCGGCGATGCGAACTCAATGAATTCAAAGCCCATCAGGCCCATCGGGTTTTCGTATTGGTCGGTCATGTCGGGTGCCTCATCATGCTTGGAGTAACAACTGGTTATTTACCGGCAAGGATGAGGTCGGCGGGTGGCGCACAGGAAAGGCCTCGCACACTGCGGGCGAGGAAGTCACCAAAAATCAGGGGAGAACCGAGTTGCTTCATGGTGTCATCAGTCTCTGACGGCGAGGCTTGCGTGAGCGCAAGTCCATATTCTTGTATGCGTAAATCGATTCTACACAGCGTAACACTTTTTGTCCGCGCTCTATTTGCCCGTACGCTTATCAAATCCCCATTGCCTTGCCGCGCGCAAGGGATTTGTCACCCGGGCAGACGCTGTTACGTTTTGCTGAGCGCCTTGTGTGAATGCCATCTATCATCGGCATTGTCCCCTTCTTTTTTTTGCACGGCCGCTCCTCTATGCCCTTTACATCCCAAGGCCCACAAAGCCGAGTTGCCCGTTATTGCCTGAGCATCGTCTGCGGCCTGCTCCCCGTTTTATTGGGGGTCGTGATTCTTTATTGGCAAGCCGAGCGCACGCTAGAACAAAGCACTGCACAAACGGCCAGGGAAGCGGTGCGTCAGTTCGACTTGATGCTCGACAACACCGCCCTCGCCGCCCAGGACCTGTTGCCGCTGGCCGGCTTGCCGTGTGACAACGCGGCAACGCTGGCACTGCGTGAACAGGTCACCCGCCGGCCGTTCGTGCGCGCTACCACCTTGTCCTGGCAGAAAAACATTTATTGCAGTTCATTGTTTGGCAGCCGGCATGACTCGCCGGTCAACCCGGACGACTACGTTGGCGGGCGTTTGTGGTTGATGAACGGCAACCCCGTCACGCCGGATACCGCACTGCTGGTGTACCGGTTGGTCGACGGTGATCGAGGCGCGTTTGCCTCGATTGACGGTTACCACCTCACCAATGCCCTGCGCCTGATCAGCCGCTACGCCTCCCTGGTGTTAAAGGTGGGCCCCAACTGGCTGGACGCCGACGGCAAGGTCCATACCGACGCGCCGCCGAAGTTTGCCATAGCCCCTCACTTCCTGGCCTCCAACCGCTATCAATACAGCGTCGACGTGGGCATGCCCGAGGGTGAGGTCTGGCGTTACATGCAAGCGCGCTATCCGGCCGTGTTCAGCCTGGTGGTGTTTTTTGGTGTGCTGGCCGGCCTCCTTGCCCATTGGCTGCAAAAGCGCTCTTCGGCGCCTACCCACGAGTTGCAACGTGCCCTGGGCGCCGATGAGTTCATCCCGTATTTTCAACCGGTGGTGCGCGGCGACACACGCCAATGGGCCGGTTGCGAGGTGCTGATGCGTTGGCAACACCCAAAGGAAGGCCTGGTGCGACCGGACCTGTTCATTCCCCTGGCCGAGCACTCCGGGTTGATCGTGCCCATGACACGCGCCCTGCTGCGCCAGACGGCCGCGCAACTGGCGCCGCACGCCGAGCGCTTCAGCCGGGGGTTTCATATCGGCGTGAACATCACCGCGCGTCATTGCCAGGACCTGGAGCTGGTGGACGACTGCCGAGCGTTCCTTGCGGCCTTCCCGCCCGGCCAGATAACCCTGGTACTGGAACTGACCGAGCGTGAGTTGATCGAGCCCACCGACATCACACGGCGCTTGTTCGACGCGCTGCACCAGTTGGGCGTGATGATCGCCATAGACGACTTCGGCACCGGGCATTCCAGCCTGGGCTACTTGCGTCACTTCAATGTGGACTACTTGAAGATCGATCAAAGCTTTGTCGCCATGATCGGTGCGGATGCCCTCTCACGGCATATTCTGGACAGCATCATCGAACTGTCCGTCAAACTCGACCTGGGCATCGTGGCCGAGGGTGTGGAAACAGCGCAACAGTGTGATTACCTCGTCGCAAAAGGCGTGGACTTCTTGCAAGGCTACCTGTTCGGCCGTCCATTACCCGGCGATGAGTTCATTAAGTCGGTGACTCGTCAGTGAACAGTCACCGACTGCCTTCACGGCCAGCATGTTATTTAGACAAAAGACATGATTTACTCGAAGTGGATTAACTACTACAATTTTTCTTGCCGGCGATACACTCACAGTCAGGTGTTTTCGTTTGAGTTAGCTTAACCCTCTTGGCTTAAGGCTTTCTTCGCAGTAGATATCAGCTAACTACACTATTGGAGTACAGATTTTGTCCAGACTCGCCGAATTTCGCGCAGCAGAAAAAGCCCTTCAAGAGCAGCTTGCCCAGCTGGAATCACTGAAGAACGACGCCGGGCTGAAGAAAGAAATCGAATTTGAAGAAAAACTTAAAAAACTGATGGGCAGCTACGACAAGAGCCTGCGCGATGTGATCTCCATCCTTGATCCAAACCCGGCCAAGCGCGGCGCCACCCCCGCGGCCGCACCGAAACAGCGCCGCGCCCGCGTGGTCAAGGTCTATCAGAACCCGCACACCGGTGAGCTGATCGAGACCAAAGGCGGCAACCATCGTGGCCTGAAAGCCTGGAAAGAAGAGCACGGCGCTGCCACTGTAGATTCCTGGCTTCGCGGTTGATTAACATGCACTAATAGAAAGCCCCGCTCACGCGGGTAATGCTGTTCAGTTAAGCGTACATCGCCCTCTGTAGGAGCGAGCTTGCTCGCGAAAAACGTCAACGATAACGCGTGTTTCCTGATTGAACGCGGCGCCTGTGGTTTTTCGCGAGCAAGCTCGCTCCTACAAAAAGCCTTAACTGAACGGCATTACCGCTCACGCGGGGCTTTTTCGTTTTCAGGTTCGCAAGCGAACTTAAATTAAAGTTCACTTTCTTTCGCATACACCCATTCAAAGTTTGAGACTGTCACGTACTGAATTGACTTCATCCTGACTGGCCTCGTACGCTTGCGCCTGGCCCGCATATGAAAACACGTAGGCTTTTTCCTTATCCACCGCACCCACTAGTGTCTGCGATAGCACATGCCGACCGTTCTCGGTAATCACGCAGGTAGTTTCCAGCGCGTCAAGGCGGCTCAATGTAGCGGCGTGCATTTTGGTGCACACGCTTTGATAACCGCCCTGGGCAAAATCTTTTTGAATGGACTTGCGCATTTCCAGCAACACGCCTTGAAGATTGACCTGGTGCCCGGCCTCAATTGGCGTACCGGTCAACTCCATCACCATCAAGGTCTGGCCATTTTCGTCATTCTTGATCGCACGCTGACGCGTCACGGCCTGGCTCTTTCCGGCGGCGTCGGGTTCAACTTCCTCCACCTGCCAACCGCTGGGCCAATGGATCTCGGGGGCGGTCGCCCATACGAGCGGGCACGCCAGCAGTAGACACACGGTACTCAACAGCGCTTTACGAAACTCGATCATTGCAAAAAGCATCCAGGGTTCCAGCACCAAAGTTTGCGGCCCCGGACCCACAGCTCGCAAGGGTTGCGTCAGCTTTTTCATTTGGCGTGACCGGCAGGCCTTGCGTATCATGGCCCATCTGCACGGATGCTTGCCGCAAGCCAAGGGACCGCTTTGCCCCATTTTTTCTGGAGGGCCCATGAGCCTGCACGAACTGAACACCTTCCCCGGCGTTACTGCCCAACCTGATACCGCCACCGCAAACTTCGTGTTCAACCACACCATGTTGCGGGTCAAGGACATCACCAAGTCGCTGGATTTCTACACCCGCGTACTGGGTTTTTCCCTGGTTGAAAAACGTGACTTCCCGGAAGCCGAATTCAGCCTGTATTTCCTCGCCCTGGTGGACAAGGCCCAGATCCCGGCTGACGCGGCTGAGCGCACCCAGTGGATGAAGTCGATCCCTGGCATCCTGGAACTGACCCACAACCACGGCACCGAAAACGATGCCGATTTCGCCTACCACAATGGCAACACCGACCCTCGTGGCTTTGGCCACATTTGCATCTCGGTGCCGGACATCGTCGCGGCATGCGAACGCTTCGAAGCCCTGGGCTGCGATTTCCAGAAGCGCCTGAGCGATGGCCGCATGAAAAGCCTGGCCTTTATCAAGGACCCGGATGCGTACTGGGTTGAAATCATTCAGCCAGCACCGATGTGACGAGAAAACCCCATGATCACTCATGGGGTTTTTTATTTGCGCTTCGGATTTTACGCAGGGGCAGACGTGCGGATCAGGTGGTCGAACGCACTCAGGGAAGCCTTGGCGCCCTCGCCCACGGCAATCACGATCTGCTTGTACGGCACGGTCGTGACGTCACCGGCGGCGAATACACCCGGCAATGAGGTCTCGCCACGTGTATCGACGATGATCTCGCCGCGAGGCGTCAGTTCCACGGTGCCTTTGAGCCAGTCGGTGTTGGGCAACAGACCGATTTGCACAAAGATGCCTTCCAGGTCGAGGGTCTTGAACTCGCCGCTGTCGCGATCCTTGTAGGCAAGACCGGTGACTTTCTGACCATCGCCTTTGACTTCACTGGTCAATGCGCTGGTGATTACGTCGACGTTCGGCAGGCTGTACAGCTTGCGCTGCAACACAGCGTCGGCGCGCAGCTTGCTGTCGAACTCCAGCAACGTGACATGGCTAACGATACCGGCCAGATCGATGGCGGCTTCGACGCCTGAGTTACCGCCACCAATCACCGCTACGCGCTTGCCCTTGAACAGCGGGCCGTCGCAATGCGGGCAGAAGCACACGCCCTTGGCCTTGTATTGCTGCTCGCCCGGCACGCCCATTTCACGCCAGCGCGCACCAGTGGCCAGGATCACGGTTTTGGACTTGAGCGTCGCACCGCTTTCGAAGCGGATTTCGTGCAACTCACCGGCGTTTTTCGCCGGCACCAGGCTGCTGGCACGCTGCAGGTTCATGATGTCGACGTCGTACTGACGTACATGGGCTTCCAGGGCACTGGCCAGTTTCGGGCCTTCGGTTTCCTGTACCGAGATAAAGTTCTCGATGGACATGGTGTCCAGTACCTGACCACCAAAACGCTCGGCGGCCACACCGGTACGAATGCCTTTGCGGGCAGCGTAGATCGCAGCCGATGAACCGGCCGGGCCACCGCCGACGACCAATACATCAAAGGCATCCTTGGCGCTGATTTTCTCGGCGGCCTTTTCGATACCGCTGGTGTCGAGCTTGGCGAGGATTTCCTCCAGGCCCATACGGCCCTGGCCGAAGTTCACACCGTTGAGGTAGACACTGGGCACCGCCATGATCTGGCGCTCATCGACTTCAGCCTGGAACAGCGCGCCGTCAATGGCCACGTGGCGGATGTTGGGGTTGAGCACGGCCATCAGGTTCAGCGCCTGGACCACGTCCGGGCAGTTCTGGCACGACAGCGAAAAGTAGGTCTCGAAGCTGAACTCGCCTTTCAAGGCGCGGATCTGTTCAATCACTTCGACACTGGCCTTGGACGGATGGCCACCGACTTGCAGCAGGGCCAGCACCAGGGACGTGAATTCATGGCCCATGGGGATGCCGGCGAAACGCAGGCTGATCTCGGCACCCGGGCGGTTGATGGAGAACGACGGCTTGCGCGCATCATTGCCATCGCTGTGCAGGGTAATCAGCGTGGAGAGGCTGGCTACGTCCTGCAAAAGAGCGAGCATCTCCTGGGATTTCGCGCCGTCATCGAGGGAGGCGACGATCTCGATCGGCTGGGTAACCCGCTCCAGGTATGACTTCAACTGAGCTTTAAGATTGGCGTCCAACATACGGGCGATTTCCTTTAATTCTGGGTAAAAAAAACGCCCGAGCGAATCTCGCCCGGGCGTTTTTGAGGGCGGTTGCAGCTTACTGGGTAGGTGCGGATACCCGCCCTTGAGACTTCACAGACTTAGATCTTGCCGACCAGGTCCAGGGACGGAGCCAGGGTGGCCTCGCCTTCTTTCCACTTGGCTGGGCACACTTCGCCCGGGTGGGCAGCAACGTACTGGGCGGCCTTGATCTTGCGCAGCAGCTCAGAGGCGTCACGGCCAACACCGCCGTCATTCAGTTCAACGATCTTGATCTGGCCTTCCGGGTTGATCACGAAAGTACCGCGGTCCGCCAGGCCGGCTTCTTCGATCAGCACGTCGAAGTTGCGCGAGATGGTCAGGGTCGGGTCACCGATCATGGTGTACTGGATCTTGCCGATGGCTGGCGAAGTGTTGTGCCAGGCAGCGTGGGCAAAGTGGGTGTCGGTGGACACGCTGTAGATTTCTACGCCCAGTTTCTGGAATTCGGCGTAGTTGTCAGCCAGGTCTTCCAGTTCGGTTGGGCAAACGAAGGTGAAGTCGGCTGGGTAGAAGAACACCACAGACCACTTGCCTTTCAGGTCAGCGTCGGTCACATCGAGGAAGCTGCCGTTTTTGAACGCGGTGGCTTTGAACGGTTTTACTTGGCTGTTGATGATAGGCATCGTTGACTCTCCGTCAGGGTTTGTAGAAAGGCTTAACAAGTTGATGGGGTGAATCCTACCCATTCTCTGTGACGATGGCTCATTGGCAAACCTGATGCTGACGATTGGGTTTCTCTATCAGATGACTGTATTAATAGAAGAAATCTCATAGCAGCGTTTGGGTCGCCAGCGTCATGCCGAGAAAAGGCGTCGCTTCAACATAGCGCATGGCCGATTTCATGTCGTTCCAGCCGACGTAACTCATCAACGACTTCAGATCCCAGCCGCTGCGATGGGCCCAGGTCGCGAAGCCGCGTCGCAGGGAATGGCTGGTGTATTGCTCGGCCGGGATGCCCGCGCGCGCAAGCGCCTGGCGCAGCAGTGGAATCACGCTGTTGGGGTGCAGCCCCTCCTCGCCCAGGTTGCCCCAGCGATCGATCCCGCGAAACACCGGGCCACGCACCAGTGCCGAGGCGCTGAGCCATTCGCTGTAGGCCTGTACCGGGCACAGGCGCAGCAGTGCGGGTGTGTGGTAGGTCTTGCCGAGGTTGTCGCGGTCACTTTTGCTGCGCGGCAAGTACAGGCTGATGCCGGCTCCGGGCACCGCCTGGACATGCTCGACACTCAAGCGACACAGCTCATCACTGCGAAAGCCACGCCAGAACCCCAGCAGGATCAGCGCCGTGTCGCGTTTGGCGCGCAGCCACCCAGGCCGGTCCTGCTTGTCACTGGCTTCGCTGGCTTCACGCTCAAGCGACGCCACCACCTGCTCCAGGTGCTTGAGCTGCAACGGCTCGGCCTGCCGCTCCCGCGCAGGGTGCACGGCGCGGATACCCTTGAGTACCTTGCGCACCACCGGGGCCTTGGTCGGGTCGGCAAACCCCTGGCTGGTGTGCCACTGCGCCAGTGCCGAGAGTCGCAACTTCAGCGTGTTGACGGCCAGCACGCCCGCGTGCGCGACCAGGTAGCGCGCCACGCTGTCGCTGGTGGCGGGCAGGAAGCCACCCCAACTGACTTCGAAGTGCTCGATGGCTGCGCGGTAGCTACGACGCGTGTTGTCACGGGTCGCGGCGTTGAGGTAACGATCAAGATCACTCATGGCAGGGCCTATTCGTACTGCGAACGCCTGGTTCGACGCTAAAAATGCTTATGACACGGGATAATACGCCAATATCCCATCTGTTAAATCATGAATTTAAAGCATTTTTAGCTGTGATATAGTATGTAAATACATACCCTGTACCACAGTACGAAATCGACGGAGACCCCATGGCTCGTGGTGGCATAAACAAAGCAGTCGTTCAGACGGCCCGCCTGGCGATCCTCGCCCGTGGCGAAAACCCCAGCATCGACGCCGTGCGCATCGAAATGGGCAATACCGGCTCGAAAACCACCATTCACCGCTATCTCAAGGAGCTGGACGAAAGTGAGAGCCGCCAGACCATCACCGAAGCCCCCATTGATGATGAGCTTGGCGAATTGGTGGCACGGCTCGCCCAGCGCCTGAAAGAGAAGGCCCAGGAGCCCATCGACCTCGCCCTGGCGCAGTTTGAGCAGCACAAAAGCGCCCTGCTCACTCAGCTTGAAACGTTGCAAGAAGCCCATGATCAGCTGCAACAGCAGTTCGATATCCAGGCCGCCGCCCTCGCCGAGGAAAGCGCCGCCCTGCAAACCGCCGGCACCAGCCTGCAGGCCGAGCAAACGCGCAACGCCGGGCTCAGTCAGGCGTGCAGCGATTACGAATTGAGGCTCAAGGACAAGGACGAGCAGATTCGCTCCCTGGAAGATAAGCACCTGCACGCCCGCGATGCCCTTGAGCATTACCGCAATGCGGTCAAGGAGCAGCGTGAACAGGAGCAGCGCCGTCATGAAGGTCAGTTGCAGCAGGTACAAGCCGAGCTGCGCCAGGCCCAGCAGAGTGCGCTGGTGCGTCAGGACGAAATCACCCAATTGCATCGAGACAACGAACGCTTGTTGATCGAACACCGGGTGACCGCGAAGGAGCTGAACGCATTGCAGGAGCAACGGCGCAAAGACCAGGTCTTGCAGCTTGAGCTGAACGAGAAGATCAGCCAGGTCGACAGCGAGCGCACACTGCTTCAGGAGCGCCTGCGGGTGGCGCTGCTGGAAAGCCAGTCACGCCAGGCAGCGCTGACTGAGCATCAGCAGGCCAACAAGGCGCTGGAGCTGGACCTTCTCAAGGCCCAGGCCAGTATTGAAGCGTTGCGTCTGGCCGCCGTCGTTGCAACGACGCCAGAGGCAACCGGCGAAACCTGATCAGTCCGCCACAGGCGTGCGCATGGTGACGAACTCTTCCGCCGACGTCGGGTGCACGCCAATGGTCTCGTCAAAATGCTGTTTGGTCGCGCCGGCCTTGAGCGCGATCGCCAGGCCCTGCACGATTTCGCCGGCATCGGGCCCGACCATGTGGCAGCCCAGCACTTTGTCGGTGTCGGCATCAACCACCAGCTTCATCAGGGTCTTTTCCTGACAGTCCGTCAGGGTCAGCTTCATCGGCCGGAAACGGCTCTCGAAGATCTGCACCTTATGGCCGTTCTTCTTCGCCTCCTCTTCCGTAAGGCCCACCGTACCGATATTCGGCAGGCTGAACACCGCCGTCGGAATCATCGCGTAATCCACCGGACGGTACTGCTCGGGCTTGAACAGGCGACGCGCCACCGCCATGCCTTCGGCCAGGGCGACCGGGGTCAATTGGACGCGGCCGATCACATCGCCAATGGCCAGGATCGACGGCTCGCTGGTTTGATACAGCTCGTCCACGCTGACGAAACCACGCTCATCGAGGGTGACGCCGGTATTTTCCAGGCCCAGGTTGTCCAGCATCGGGCGCCGGCCGGTGGCGTAGAACACGCAGTCGGCTTCCAGCACCCGACCGTCTTTCAAGGTGGCCTTGAGACTGCCATCGGCTTGCTTGTCGATGCGCTCGATGTCGGCATTGAACTGCAGGTCCAGGCCGCGTTTGGTCAGCTCTTCCTGCAAGTGCTTGCGCACCGAACCATCGAAGCCGCGAAGGAACAGGTCGCCGCGATACAGCAACGACGTCTGCGCGCCCAAACCATGGAAAATACCCGCGAACTCAACGGCGATATAGCCACCGCCTACCACCAGTACGCGCTTTGGCAGCTCTTTGAGAAAGAACGCTTCGTTGGAGCCAATGGCATGCTCGCGACCTGGAATGTCCGGGATCTGCGGCCAGCCGCCCGTGGCGATCAGGACATGCTTGGCGGTGAAGCGCTCGCCATTGATTTCCACCTGGTGCGGATCCACCAGGCGCGCATGCCCTTCGTGCAGGGTCACGCCGCTGTTGACCAGCAGGTTGCGATAGATACCGTTGAGACGGTTGATCTCCCGGTCTTTGTTGGCGATCAGGGTCGCCCAGTCAAAGTTCGCCTCACCCAGCGACCAGCCGAAACCGCTGGCCTGTTCGAAGTCTTCGGCAAAATGCGCGCCGTACACCAATAGTTTCTTCGGCACGCAACCGACATTCACGCAGGTACCGCCCAGGTAGCGGCTTTCCGCCACGGCCACCTTGGCGCCAAAACCTGCGGCAAAGCGCGCCGCGCGAACACCGCCGGAACCGGCGCCAATTACATACAGGTCAAAATCATAGGCCATTTCATTCTCCTCGGCAGGACACCAGCATACCGACTTACATGGGGCTGAAAAACGAAAAAGCCACCCGAAGGTGGCTTTCAGTTGAAACAGATCGGCAAGCGTGAAATCAGTACGCCTTGCCAGTCTTGTAGAAGTGCTCGTAGCAGAAGTTGGTCGCCTCGATGTAGCCTTCAGCGCCGCCGCAGTCGAAACGCTGGCCCTTGAACTTGTAGGCAATTACGCAACCATCTTTGGCCTGCTTGAGCAGGGCGTCGGTGATCTGAATCTCGCCGCCCTTGCCTGGCTCGGTTTCTTCGATCAGTTTGAAGATGTCCGGGGTCAGGATGTAGCGGCCGATGATCGCCAGGTTCGACGGTGCATCTTCCGGCGCTGGCTTCTCGACCATGTCACGCACGCGGATCAGGCCATCACCAATGTCGTCGCCGGCGATCACGCCGTACTTGTTGGTTTCCGCCGGGTTGACTTCCATTACCGCAACGATGGTGCAGCGGTATTTCTGGTAGAGCTTGACCATCTGGGTCAGCACGCCGTCGCCTTCCAGGTTTACGCACAGGTCATCGGCCAGTACCACGGCGAACGGTTCGTCACCGATCAGCGGGCGACCGGTGAGGATGGCGTGGCCAAGGCCTTTCATCTGGGTCTGACGGGTGTAGGAGAACGAGCATTCGTCGAGCAGCTTGCGAATACCGACCAGGTATTTTTCCTTGTCGGTGCCCTTGATCTGATTTTCCAACTCATAGCTGATGTCGAAGTGGTCTTCCAGTGCGCGTTTACCGCGGCCGGTCACGATGGAGATTTCATTCAAGCCGGCATCCAGTGCCTCTTCGACGCCGTACTGAATCAGTGGCTTGTTCACCACCGGCAGCATCTCTTTGGGCATGGCTTTGGTCGCTGGCAGGAAGCGAGTGCCGTAACCGGCTGCCGGGAACAAGCATTTCTTGATCATATGAGTCCTTACAAAGGGCTGTGCGTACGGAATTCGGCGCAGTCTAATCAGGCCGCAGTCACCTTACAATGGGTCCTGCTGGCGCCGCGATGTCATCATAGAGAAAAAATGTCGGCGTAAGTTCCGCTGATCTTTCAACCGGCAGGCTGGCCGGCGCTCAAGTGTTGATTTTCCAAAGAGCCTGATCCTTTGTAGCACGCTTTTCCAAGCCTGGCACCGGGCTGGAATTACTTGGGCAACGACGGGGTATTTGCGGCTATCATTGCACCCTTGAATCAGCTTACGAGATTGCTAATTAGATGTCAGAACCCAAAGGCGTAAACGGCTACCTGATCACCCAGCGTGCGGACGGTTGGCACTTGATCAACTTCCATGGCGACAGCGTCGCGGGCGTTTTCGAGACCGAAAGCATGGCCATTGCGGTGGCCGAGGTGTTCGTCGATGAAGCCGGTCACGCGTCGAGCAAGCGGCCGAAGGGCAAGTAAGCCACGCGGTCTTGCAGCAAAAGCCCCGCAGAGCGGGGCTTTTTTTGTGTTTGGCTGTACCTAGATGGCAGTTCGCTATAATCTTCCGCCAACGCCCCACGTCAGTGTCAGCGCTCTCCCCCACACCTTCGAAGACGACTCTCTATGAACAAAATCCTGGCACTCACTGCGGTATTGGCGCTGGCCGGTTGCACCACCACCTCCGACACTTACCTGAAAAATGGTGAACAAGGCCTGACCATCGACTGCTCGGGCGAAGCCAATTCATGGGCCAGTTGCTATGAGAAAGCCGACGCCTCCTGCGCAGGCACCGGTTACCGCATCGTCGGCACCGACGGCACCCCGTCACTCAAGGAAAGCGAGCAGACCCTGGGCAAGGATGTCGGCAATTTCAAAGGCCGCAGCGTCGTGGTGGTGTGCAAGTAAGCCTTGGTGCTACAGGTGAACTTCGGCGAATTTGATCCCCAGGCCGCGCAGGGTTTCGATCAAGTCATCCAGGCGCGGGAATGACTCGACCTCATCCTGATCGTCCACCAGGAAGTAACTGCGGCCGTCACTTTTCTTGAAGAATACGATCCACTCGCCCAGGTCGGCAGGGTTCTGGATGACGTGGGTCGCCGTGATCTGACCTTCAGCATGGCGGGCTTTGACGTGTTCTCGCTTCATAATGGGACATTCCAGGCGGTGCGATGCTGCTCAAACGGGTTTGAGCGGCATGCTTGTAGGCAGTGACCGACAGTTTAACGGATGCCCTGCCGATCGACACGCCATTGGGCCTTCCCATCAGCATGATCGGCTTTATAGGCTCAATACCGAATAACGCATAAAAAACCCCACCCGGCAGGAGCGGAGAAGCTCGTCCTGCCGGGTGGGGCTCTCATCGGATTCAGTTCGTGGACATACGCCCTGGCTTAACCGGAAATGCAATCCTCCCCGGCTTTTTTCACGTCGCCCGGCCGAATCGGCACGTTGGACATGCTTTCATAGAGCTTGATGCTGCTGCCGCTGGAGCGGTCCTCGATTTCAAAGATCGCTGACGGATCGGACGAAAATTTCTGCGGCACGATCACTTGAATACCTTCCTTATGCGGTTCGATCTGTGGCGGACGACGTGTCGCCTCCAGCTTGCGCACGACGCACGCCGCATACTCCTGCGGCTTTTTCCCGGAAATGACCACCAACGTGGGTGGGGTCTGCTTGATATCTGCAACCGAAGCACACCCAGCGATTGCCAAGGCCAGCACCAACACACTCCACTTCATACTAAAACCTCCGATAAAGACCCTACGACAGCGGGCATAGGAAATTTCTCCCGCCAATGTAGGATTTATCTCTAAAAACTCGGTAAATAACTGTTTTAAATTGTCGAAGTCGTCGACGACGGCCCGATAATAAACGCGCTGGGGCTGATAAACTCCATCTTAACCTACGTATCGTTCTGATTTTTCAGAAAAAGCCCTTCTGGAGACACCCCATGAAATTCATCCACCAGCGTGAGCACCTCAACGAGGGAGACATTGTCGTCATCGAATGCTCACAGACCTGTAATATTCGTCTAATGAGCGATGCGAATTTTCGCAGTTTCAAGAACGGGGGGCGGCATACCTACCACGGTGGCGCCTTCGATAAATTCCCGGCGAAAATCACCGCGCCCAGCACCGGTTTCTGGAACATCACCCTGGATGTGGTCACGCGCCGCGCCATCAGCGTTACCCGCAAACCGGCGCTGTCCCACAAGATTCGCATCGTTCGTCGCACCAGCACCAAGCTGAGCTGACCTGAACACCGTAAGGAAAAAAGCTGTGAACACCACCAAATACGTCATCAAGTACAAGCTCAACGGCGAACGTCGCTTCGAATTTGCCCAATTGACCAGCAACAGCGTCGAGGAGGCCCGGCAGGCCCTGGCGAAAATCCACGATGCCAGCGACGAAATCACTGACATCAACGTGAGCAAGGCGCTGTAAGCCATGGCCGGGCCTACCGCTGACCTGTTCGCCGATGAGGCCTTGCAGCAACCTGCAAGGCGCGAACAGATTGGCGAAGAGTCTTACGTCCTGGGAGGTTACGCCCTGCCCTGGATTGAGCGTTTATTGCCCGAATTGCGGCGTGTCCTGGCCCAGTCGCCGTTTCGGCAAATGGTCACGCCCGGCGGCTTTACCATGTCGGCCGCGCTGAGCAGTTGTGGCGCGCTGGGCTGGACCACCGACACCCGCGGCTACCGCTACAGCCCCCTCGACCCGCGCAGCCAGCAACCCTGGCCGGCAATGCCCGACGCGCTGCGCGAATTGGCCATCTCGGCAGCGAACGCGGCGGGTTTCAGCGATTTTTCGCCGGATGCCTGCCTGATCAACCGCTACGTACCCGGCGCCAAAATGTCGCTGCATCAGGACAAGAACGAGCAGCGCTATGACGCGCCAGTGGTGTCGGTGTCCCTCGGCCTGCCGGCGATTTTCCTGTTCGGCGGCCATCAGCGCAGTGACAAGACGCAAAAAGTCTCGCTGTTCCACGGTGATGTGGTGGTCTGGGGTGGGGTGGATCGCCTGCGCTTCCATGGCGTGATGCCGATCAAGCAAGGCGAGCACCCGATCATGGGACCGCAACGCATTAACCTGACCTTTCGCACCGCCGGCTGATTTGACCGCAAGCTTCGGAGTGTCGAGCGCCAACTGTCGGGTTAATCTGCCGATCACCACTCAAGAGTGCAGGCCATGAACCACTCACTAGACCCACGCTGGGCCGCCATCGTTGCCCGCGATGCCAAGGCCGATGGACTGTTTGTCTACGCTGTGAAAACCACCGGCGTGTACTGCCGCCCCAGCAGCGCCTCACGTTTGCCGCGTCCGGAAAATGTCGAATTCTTCGACACCCCGGCACACGCTGAAGCTGCCGGTTATCGTCCCAGCCGACGCGCCGCCGGCGACCAGACTCAACTGGCCGCCCACCATGCAAAGCTGGTCGCCGACGCGTGTCGCCAGATAGAACAGGCCGAAACACCCCCCAGCCTGGAGGCCCTCGCCCGCCAGGCCGGCTTGAGTTCGTTCCATTTCCATCGCGTGTTCAAAGCCGTCACCGGCCTCACCCCCAAGGGCTACGCCAGCGCCCTGCGCTCGCGCAAAGTGCGTGATGGGCTCAAGGCGCAGCAGTCGGTCACCGATACGCTGTACGACGCCGGTTTCAATTCCAACAGCCGCTTTTACGCGGCGGCTGACCAGGTGCTGGGCATGAAGCCGCAGGAGTACAAGGCCGGCGGTGCCAACAACCTGATTCGCTTTGCCGTGGGCCAATGCTCGCTGGGGGCGATTCTGGTGGCGCAGAGTCAACGCGGTGTGTGTGCGATTTTGCTGGGTGACGATCCGGATACGCTGGTGCGCGACCTGCAGGACCAATTCCCCAACGCCGAACTGGTCGGCGCGGATCGGGATTTCGAACAATTGATCGCCCAGGTCGTGGGCTTTATCGAAGCGCCCGCCCTGGGCCTGGACCTGCCGCTGGATCTACGCGGCACGGCCTTCCAGGAACGGGTGTGGCAGGCGCTGCGGGATATTCCGGTGGGCAGCACGGCCAGCTACGCGCAGATTGCCCAGCGTATCGGCGCGCCGACGGCATTTCGCGCAGTGGCCCAGGCCTGTGGCGCCAACCACCTGGCGGTGGCGATCCCCTGCCATCGCGTGGTGCGCAGCGACGGCGCGCTGTCCGGCTACCGCTGGGGCGTAGAGCGCAAGCGCACACTGCTGGCACGGGAAACCTCGGACTGACCCGGCTGCATAAAGCACTGCCCTCGTCCAGTGAATAAAACAGAGTGGCCGGGTGCCAAGGGGCCTGCTAAAACAGCGAAAAGCCTCACTGACGCTGGAGACGCACCCCATGAGCACTTGGCCAGACACGCGCATTCTCGACCTGCTGGGCATCGACCTGCCCATCATCCAGGCCCCCATGGCGGGCGCGACCACCACCGCCATGGTGATTGCCGCCTGCCAGGCCGGCGCACTGGGCTCCATGCCTGCCGCTGCGCTGAGCATCGAGCAACTGCGTGAGGCGTTGACCGCCATCCGCCAGGCCGGCACCCGCCCGGTCAATGTCAACTTTTTCTGCCATCAGGCGCCCGCAGCGAACGAGGAACACGAGCGGCGCTGGAAAGCGCTGCTGGAGCCCTACTACCGCGAACTGAGCGCCGATTTTGATGCGCCGACCCCGGTCTCCAATCGTGCGCCCTTCAATGAAGCGGCGTGTGAGGTGATCGAAACCTTTCGCCCCGAAGTCGTCAGTTTTCACTTTGGCCTGCCGGAAAAAGCCTTGCTGGACCGGGTAAAAGCCACCGGAGCCAAGGTGCTTTCATCGGCGACGACGGTCGAGGAAGCGATCTGGCTGGAACAGCACGGCTGTGATGCGATTATCGCAATGGGCCTTGAGGCCGGTGGCCACCGCGGTATGTTCCTCAGTGACGACCTCAACGGCCAGATCGGCTTGATGGCGCTGCTGCCGCAAGTCGTCGACGCCGTCAGCGTGCCGGTGATCGCGGCCGGTGGTATCGCGGATTCGCGCGGGATGCTCGCCGCGTTTGCCCTGGGCGCCTCGGCGGTGCAGATCGGCACGGCATACCTGTTCACCCCCGAAGCCAGTATCAGCGCTTCCCATCACCATGCCTTGCGCCATGCCCAGGCCAGCGAAACGGCCCTCACCAACCTGTTCACCGGGCGCCCGGCGCGGGGCATTGTCAACCGCGTGATGCGCGAGCTGGGCGCGATCAACCCCGCCGCGCCAGCGTTTCCACGGGCCGGTGGCGCATTGCTGCCGCTGAAGGCCAGGGACGAAGCCGGCTTCAGCAACCTGTGGGCGGGTCAGGCCTTGCGTCTGGGGCACGACCGCTCGACGTACGACCTGACCCGCGACCTGGCCGAGCAGGCATTGGCCAGGCTGCGCTAGGCCTGTCGGCACGTGGCGCAACTTCGCACTGTACCGGCACCCGCCAACCGCTATATATTCTCGTACATAGCGGCAATCGGCCGTACACCCTCAAGGAGTTGCTTCATGATGATCCGCGCCGCGCGCCTGGCCCCCCTGCTCGCCGTCTTCGCCCTGGGTTCGGCGCAGGCCGATGAGGTGCAAGTGGCCGTCGCCGCCAACTTTACCGCGCCGATCCAGGCGATTGCCGCCGACTTCGAGAAAGACACCGGCCACAAACTGGTCGCGTCCTTCGGCGCCACCGGGCAGTTCTATACCCAGATCAAGAATGGCGCGCCGTTCCAGGTGTTCCTCAGTGCCGATGACACCACCCCGCAAAAACTCGAGGCCGAGGGCGATACCGTCAAGGGCTCACGCTTTACCTACGCGGTCGGCACCCTGGCACTGTGGTCGGCGAAAGAAGGCTACGTGGATGCCCAGGGTGAAGTGCTCAAGCGCAATGCGTTCAAGCACCTGTCCATCGCCAACCCGAAAGCCGCGCCGTACGGCCTGGCCGCCACTCAGGTGCTGGCCAAAGAAGGCTTGACCGATCAGGTCAGGGACAAAATCGTCGAAGGCCAGAACATCACCCAGGCCTATCAGTTCGTGTCCACCGGCAACGCCGAGTTGGGCTTCGTGGCGCTGTCGCAGATTTACAAGGACGGCAAGTTGTCCAGCGGTTCGGCGTGGATCGTGCCGTCGTCCCTGCATGACCCGATCAAACAAGACGCGGTGATCCTCACCAAAGGCAAGGACAGCGCCGCCGCCAAGGCCCTGGTCGATTATTTGAAAGGCCCGACGGCCGCTGCGGTAATCAAGTCTTACGGTTATGAACTGTAAATGCCGCTCACGAGTGCTGATTTTTCCGCGATCTGGTTGACGGTCAAACTGGCCTCGCTGACCACGGTGATCCTGCTGCTGATCGGTACGCCAATCGCCCTGTGGCTGTCGCGTACCCGTTCTTGGTGGCGCGGGCCCGTTGGTGCAGTCGTCGCACTGCCGTTGGTACTTCCGCCGACGGTCATCGGTTTCTATCTGCTGTTGACCATGGGGCCCAATGGCTACGTCGGCCAGTTCACTCAGTGGCTGGGCCTGGGCACCCTGACCTTCAGCTTCGCCGGGCTGGTGATCGGCTCGGTGATCTACTCCATGCCCTTCGTGGTGCAACCGTTGCAAAACGCGTTCTCGGCCATCGGCACGCGCCCGCTGGAAGTGGCGGCGACCTTGCGTGCGGGCCCGTGGGACACGTTTTTCACGGTGATCCTGCCGTTGGCTCGCCCAGGATTCATTACCGCGTCGATTCTCGGCTTCGCCCATACTGTCGGCGAGTTCGGCGTGGTGCTGATGATCGGCGGCAATATCCCGGACAAGACCCGGGTGGTCTCGGTGCAGATCTACGACCACGTCGAAGCCATGGAATATGCCCAGGCCCACTGGCTGGCCGGGGCGATGGTGGTGTTCGCGTTCCTTGTATTGCTGGCGCTCTACTCCAGCCGTAAAACCAAAATGGGCTGGAGCTGATCGCGATGATTGAGGTACGCCTGCACCTGAAGTACACAGGCTTTGCGCTGGACGTGGAGCTGCAATTGCCGGGCCGTGGCGTCACCGCCCTTTTCGGCCCTTCCGGCTCCGGCAAGACCACCTGCCTGCGCTGTATCGCCGGCCTGGAGCGCGCCGCTGACGGCGTTGTGCAGATCAACGACGAGGTCTGGCAAGACAGCCGTAACGGGGTGTTCGTGCCGCCGCACAAACGCGCCCTGGGCTACGTTTTTCAGGAGGCGAGCCTGTTTCCCCATCTGTCGGTGCAGGCCAATCTGGCGTTCGGCTTCAAGCGCATCCCACGTGCGCAGCGACGCGTGAAAATGGCCCAGGCCACTGAGCTGCTGGGTATCGCTCACTTGCTTGCGCGCGACCCGCAGCACCTGTCCGGTGGTGAGCGCCAGCGCGTCGGCATCGCCCGCGCCCTGCTCACCAGTCCCCGCTTGCTGCTGATGGATGAACCCCTGGCGGCCCTCGACAGCCAGCGCAAAAACGAAATCCTGCCTTACCTCGAACGCCTGCACGACGAACTGGATATTCCGGTGCTGTACGTCAGCCATGCCCAGGACGAAGTGGCGCGCCTGGCCGACCACCTCGTCCTGCTCGGCGACGGCAAGGCCCTGGCCAGCGGCCCCATCGGCGAAACCCTGGCGCGCCTCGATCTGCCCCTGGCGCGGGGCGACGATGCCGGTGTGGTCGTCACTGGCCGCGTGATTGCCTATGACGAGCACTATCAGTTGCTCACCCTGCAACTGCCCGATTGCCTCTCGCAGATACGCGTAGCCCACACGCCGATGGCCCTGGGCACACAGCTGCGGGTGAAGATTCAGGCACGGGACGTAAGCCTCAGCCACCAGGCGCACACGCACAGCAGCATCCTCAACCGCCTGCCGGTGACCGTCATCCAGGACGTCGCAGCGGATAACAGTGCCCATGCACTGGTGCGTCTGGATGCCGCCGGCACGCCGCTGCTGGCACGCATCACGCGGTTCTCGCGGGACCAGCTGAATGTGCAGCCGGGGCAAGTGCTGTGGGCGCACATCAAGGCGGTGGCGGTGCTCGCCTAAACCATTTGGCACGACCGCAGGGCGACGCGGTCAATCAGACATACCGGCCTGATCCGTTGCCAAGGAACCCGCACCATGCCCGACTCTTCGCTGCCCGCCGATCTGCCCCGCGACCTGCACTATGTTGACGACAGCCAACCCGGCATCCGCCGCAAAAAGCTGCGCGGCAAGTTCCAGTATTTCCGCCCCGACGGCGAGCGCATCACCGATGCCGATGAGATCAAGCGCCTGAATGCGCTGGCGGTGCCGCCCGCCTACACCGATGTGTGGATCTGCGCCGACCCGCGTGGCCACCTCCAAGCCACCGGCCGCGACGCCCGTGGTCGCAAGCAGTACCGCTACCATGCGCGCTGGCGCGAGGTGCGTGACAGCGACAAGTACGCACGTCTGCAGGCATTCGGCGCGGCCTTGCCCAAGTTGCGCAAACAATTGGAAGCACAGATCGCCCAGCCCGGATTCACCCGCGACAAGGTGCTGGCCACGGTGGTGATGTTGCTTGATGCCACGCTGATCCGCGTCGGCAATACCCAGTACGCCCGCGACAACAAATCCTACGGTTTGACCACCCTGCGCAACCGTCACGTGGACATCAAGGGCAGCGAGATAAAATTCCAGTTTCGCGGCAAGAGCGGCGTGGAGCACCAGATCAGCGTCAAGGACCGGCGCCTGGCCAGCGTGGTCAAGCGGTGCATGGAACTGCCCGGGCAGAACCTGTTCCAGTACCTGGACGAAAACGGCGAGCGCCATACCGTCAGCTCCCAGGACGTCAACGCGTACCTGCACAGCCTGACCGGCGAGGATTTCACCGCCAAGGACTACCGCACCTGGGCCGGCACGGCCATGGCGCTGGCGGTGCTGCGCGAATTGGCGTGGCAACCGGAGTCCGACGCCAAGCGCCATGTGGTGGCGATGGTCAAGGACGTCGCGAGGCAACTGGGCAATACGCCGGCGGTGTGTCGCAAGTGCTATATCCACCCGGCGGTGCTCGAGCATTTCAGCCTGGGTGAGCTGTCCAAGCTGCCCAAGCCGAGGGTGCGCAAGGGCCTCAAGGCCGAGGAAGTCGCCCTGGCGATGTTCCTTGAGCAACTGGTCGCAGACTTGCCCAAGCCCGCCAAGGCGGGTTAGCCTGCGAAGCCCTGTCACTCTCGAGACGATTGCCGACGTGAACAACTAAGCCTTCCAAAAATGTATCTGCAACGAGCCGCCTGGCGCGCACGTTGGCTTGTTCGACATTTTCCTGGAGGTGCTGATGACTCACGTCAACCGGCTGCCCGCATTGATTTCCTTGCAACACCTGTGTTTCCAGTTCGCCAATGGCGAAACCGTGCTGGAAGACCTCAATCTGTCCATAGACCGGACCCCCACCGGTATCGTCGGTCGCAACGGGCGCGGCAAAAGTATCCTGGCGCAATTGATGGCCGGCATCCTGCAGCCCACCTCCGGTACGCTGAAGGCCCCGGCCCATGTGGTGTATGTGCCCCAGAACGTGGTGGTGCGACCCGGTGCGAGCGTCGCTGACCTCACCGGTACCGCCCAGTGCCTGGCCGCCCTTGAACGCATGAATCAGGGCGTGGGCCTGGCCGGCGACCTGGCGCTGATCGATGAGCGCTGGGACCTGGCCGAACGTCTGCGCACGGCCCTGGATACGGCGGGGTTGACGTCAATTGGCGCCGCGTCCCGGGTCGATCAACTCAGCGGAGGACAACTGGCCAGGGTGGCGCTGATCGGCGCGTTGCTGGCGGCGCCGCCGTTGCTGATCCTCGACGAGCCCAGCAACCACCTCGACAGTGGCGGGCGGGCCTGGCTGCTGCAGCAATTGGCCGCCTGGCGCGGTGGCCTGGTGGTGGTCAGCCATGATCGGCAGTTGCTCAACACCATGGGCCGGATCATCGAACTGTCGCCCCTCGGTGTGCAGGCTTACGGCGGCAACTACGCCGCCTATCTTGAGCAACGCGACGCCCAACAGCAGGCGGCTACCGCAGCGTGGGAATACGCCCGCGAGCAGCGCAGCCGCGAACGTCAACGCTTGCAAAAGGCCCATGACAGCCTGCAGCGCCACGCGGCGCGCTCACGTAAACAGGCAGAAACCGCCAACGTCGACCGCTTTACCAGGGCGCGCTGGAAGAGCGCCGCCACGCAAATCGTCAGTGCACGGGGCAGCGCCCATCGCGATCACAAAGACACCCTCGACGCGCAGGTGCGCCAGGCCTACGCACGTGTGGTGGACGAAACGCCGACCCTGCTCGCCCTGCCCGGTTCGGCGCTGGCCAACGGTCGCCAGGTGGTCAGCCTGCACCAGGCGCAGTTGCCCTGGCTGGACCCGCGTGCACCTTCGACCTACCTGAGCCTGGACCTGACCGGACCGGTGCGCGTGGCAGTGCGTGGGCCGAACGGTTGCGGCAAATCCACTTTGCTCAAGTTGCTTGCCGGGCAATGGCACGCCGTCAGTGGAACCTGTGCGGTCACGGTGCCCTGCGCCTATATCGACCAGCACCTGACGCTGCTGGACGACCAGCGCAGCATCGTCGAACAGCTCAACCTGCTCGACACGCCGCTGATGGAAGCCGAACTGCGCACACGCCTGGCCTTGCTGCAGCTGGATGCCCGGCGCGTGACCCAACCCGCCGGGCAACTCAGCGGTGGCGAGCGGTTGAAGGCGGCGATGGCGATCGCTTTATGGCGCGGGGCACCGGCGCAACTGTTGCTGTTGGACGAACCGACCAATCACCTGGACCTGGAGACGGTGGTGGCCTTTGAGCAGGCCTTGCAGGGATTTACTGGCGCGCTGATGGCGGTGTCCCACGACGAGGCGTTCCTGCAGGCGATCCAACCCAGCCATTACCTGAGCTGGTACAGCACCGGGTGGCGCCTGGAGCCTGTGTGATCTGATTGCACGCCGTCGCAAAGCGTCCTAGGGTAGTGGCCGGATAATCTCACTGGAAACCGGCCGATGCTGCCTTCACCCGTCAAGCCTTACGCCAATGCCGCGCTCGCCCATCGACAACGCTGGCGTGGACGCGTGGGACTGCTGCTGGTGGCTGGTTTGTCGGTACTTGCCGGCATGACCGATGCCATTGGTTTCATGGCCAGCGGCGATTTTGTCTCGTTCATGAGCGGCAACACCACGCGCCTGGCGGTCGCGATCAGTGCAGGCGACGGAGGGCTTACCGCACGCCTGGTATTGCTGGTTGCCACCTTCATCATCGGCAACGCGTTGGGGGTGATTGTCAGCCGCTTGAGCAAGCGCCACGCGCTGCCCCTGTTGCTCAGCATCGGCGCCCTGCTCTGCGGTGCGGCACTGCTGCCATGGTCCGATACGCTGCCCGCGCTGTTGGCGGCGATTATCGCCATGGGCATGCTTAACGCGGCTGTCGAGCAAGTCAATGGCGTGCCCGTGGGGCTCACCTATGTCACCGGGGCGCTCTCACGCTTCGGTCGCGGGCTGGGCCGCTGGTTGATGGGCGAACGCCGCAATGGCTGGCGCATGCAGCTGGTGCCGTGGGCAGGGATGTTTGTCGGCGCGGTGATCGGGGCACTGCTGGAACAGCAGATCGGGCTGCGCGCGCTGTGGGTCAGTGGCGCGCTGGCGGGGTCACTGGGCCTGGCGACCCTGGCGATACCCCGGCGCTGGCAGTTGGGTTTCATGCCACGCTGAACGGCAGGGTATGGAAAAAAGGTGCCCGCCCGACGTTTCGGCCTCGACATCCGTGTACCGGTAAAGAGCCATCACGTCGGGCGAGCCGGTGAATAATAAGCCAATGCCCGACGGCTGTCCCGCCGGGCGTTTCTGAATATGACTAAGGCAAGGTATTACAGACAAGTGGCGAGCGCAGCCAGACGACGTTTGGCGGGCATCGTGTCCTCTGCAGCGTAATACTTGACGGTCGAACCTGCGCCCGTGCTCAGCACATCCACAAAGTAATCACCGCCCGTGGTGTACACCGTAAAGCCCCCGGCCTCGGCTGCTTCCTTGAAGCCGCCGGCATCGACGCCGAACACGCCTTCGTCCTGCCAGCCGTACTGAATGCATTGGGCGACCACCAGAGTGGCCTTGTCCGACGCCATGGTCTTGTACGGGCTGCCCGCACGCGCCTCCTTCATCTTCGAACCCGCGCAGCCGGCCAGCGTCGCCAGTACCACTGCGCCTATCACCACTTTGTACATGCCTGTGCTTCCTTGGAAAAAACGTGACTCTACCATTGCGCCGCCGCCAACTGACGCGCCCATGAACTTTGTTTCACTGTAAAGGCCAAGCCGGCCGCTTATAGTGGCCACGCTCATTTTTAGAAGTCTCCCTTCTGCCCGCCCTCCCGCGGGCTTTTTTTCGCCTGCGGTTCACAACCACCAGCGCAGCAGATAAAACAGCGCCATGCTCGACAGCACCGTGACCAGCACGCTGCGCGTCCACAGCATCAACCCCACGGCGCAGACCCCGGCCAGCAAATAGGGGTTGCTCGGGCTCAGGTCGAGCTGGTGGTCTTTGATGAAAATAATCGGCCCGCAAATCGCGGTGAGCATGCCCGGTACGGCAAACCCGAGGAACTCACGCGTCCCCCGATTGAGTCGTACCGGCAGGCGCGGCTCGATAAACAGGTAGCGGTTGAAAAACACCACCAGCGCCATTGCCACAATCATCAGGTAGATCATCGCTGCCCGACTCCCAGGCGTTTGCAGGCGAACCCTGCGCTCATCCCCAACACGCCCGAGACCACCACCGCCGATTCCCAGTGCAGGTAACTCAGCCACACCGAACACAACAGCGAGACGGCGACGCAGACCAGCGTCGGCACGTCGCGCACCACCGGCGTGATCAGCGCGATAAAGGTCGCGGCAATCGAAAACTCCAGCCCCAACTGGTCGAGGCCGGGAATGCTTTTGCCCAGCACAATGCCGGCCAGGGTGAACAGGTTCCAGATGATATAGAACGTGAGGCCCACACCCAGGGCATACCAGCGATTGAAGGTCTGACGGTCATAGTGGCTGACCAGGGCAAAGAACTCGTCGGTCAACAGAAAACCCAGGCTCATGCGCCAGCGGGTGTTGAGCGAGGACAGCGTCGGGCGCATGTGCATGCCGTAGAGCAAATGCTGGGAGGTCAGCAGCAAGGTGGTCAGCACGATGGAGATCAGGCTGGCGCCGCTTTTGACCATGCCGATCGCCACCAGTTGGGCCGCGCCGGCAAACACGATGGCGGACAAGCCCTGGGCTTGCAGCGGCGTGAACTGCGCATCGATGGCCATGGAGCCGGCGAGCAACCCCCAGGGGGCGCAGGCCAGGGATAACGGAATGACAGCAATCGCGCCACGTGTGAACGCGTCATAAGGGAGGGCAGCAGGCATGGACGGGGCTCATCGACAAACAGTCGGCCAGCATGCCGGCGCACGCGGGCGCTTGTCTTGAACGATCTTGCTCAGGCCAGTTTTACCGAGACCAGTTCCACCGAATCGCGCGCTTCGCGCAGTTCGTAGGCGTCCTGGTTCAACCGGTGGATGGTGTTGAGCAGGCGCTGGCGCAGCACTTCATCGCCGAGTTTTTCGACGGCACGCATCAGGTCAAACGCCGCGGTTTCGTTATTATCCGCGACGGAATCCAGGGTTTTGCGCAGGTTACGAGTGGCTCGGGTCACGCGGGAACTTCCTTCATCAGCAATGGGCGGGCACTTTAGGACATTGATGTTTCATTTTAATTTCAATCACTTGTGGTCGATCATCGGGCAGTTGATCCACGTCAACCGAAATCAGGATTTGACCTACGTGGCCCTTTATCCGCAATCCTGTTCAAATGCTGGCCGCTGCCGCCCGGGCACGGCTGACGCTATTAATCCTGCGCGTGCGCGAACTTTACGCAGGCGAACTGATCCATGCCTTGGATGACAGCCGGCCCTGCTGGCAGAACGACGCGCCGCGTCCGGATGCACTGGGCGACAGACCATAACCGGCCAGCACTTGCTGCTGAGCCATCGGAGCGTTAATTCATGCTTGTCGCAATTGCGATTTTCCTTGTCACCATCGTGCTGGTCATCTGGCAACCCAAGGGCCTGGGCGTGGGCTGGAGCGCCAGCCTGGGCGCGATCCTGGCCCTGGCCTGCGGGGTAATCAGCCTGGCGGACATCCCGGTGGTATGGCACATCATCTGGAACGCCACCGGTACTTTTGTCGCCTTGATCATCATCAGCCTGTTGCTGGATGAAGCCGGGTTCTTTGCCTGGACCGCGCTGCATGTGGCGCGCTGGGGGCGTGGCCGAGGCCGGCGCCTGTTTGCCTATATGGTGCTGCTCGGCGCACTGGTGTCGGCGCTGTTCGCCAATGACGGCGCGGCGTTGATCCTCACCCCCATTGTGATGTCGATGCTGCTGGCCCTGCGTTTTTCTCCGGCGGCGACGCTGGCATTCGTCATGGGCGCAGGCTTTATCGCCGACACGGCGAGCCTGCCGCTGGTGGTGTCGAACCTGGTGAATATCGTCTCGGCGGATTATTTCAAGATCGGCTTCAACGAATATGCCGCCGTGATGGTGCCGGTGAACCTGGTCAGCGTCGCCGCGACCCTGGCGGTGCTGCTGTGGTTCTTCCGCCGCGATATTCCGCAGAGCTACGACCCGGCCGACCTGGAACAACCCGACAGTGCCATCCACGACCGTGCGACGTTTCGTGCCGGCTGGTGGGTGCTGGGTATTCTGCTGGTCGGCTGCTTCGCGCTGGAGCCCCTGGGCATTCCCATCAGCGCGATTTCCGCGGTCTGCGCCGTGCTGTTGCTGGTGATCGCCGCCAAGGGCCACACGATTTCCACGCGCAAGGTCTTGAAAGACGCGCCATGGCAAATCGTGGTCTTTTCCCTGGGCATGTACCTGGTGGTGTACGGCTTGCGTAACGCCGGCCTGACCGATTACCTGGCCACCTGGCTCGACACCTTCGCCGCCCATGGCGTGTGGGGCGCGGCCATGGGCACCGGTGTGCTGACCGCGCTGTTGTCTTCGGCGATGAACAACCTGCCGACGGTGTTGATCGGCGCGCTGTCCATCGAGTCCAGCCATGCCGTGGGCGTGGTCAAGGACGCAATGATCTACGCCAACGTGATCGGCAGCGACCTGGGCCCGAAAATCACCCCTATCGGCAGCCTCGCCACCCTGCTGTGGCTGCATATCCTGGCACGCAAGGGCATCACCATCACCTGGGGCTACTACTTCAAGGTCGGGATTGTGCTGACCGTGCCGGTGCTGTTGATCACCCTCGCCGCCCTCGCCTTGCGCCTGAGTGTCTGAGGAATACCATTCAGTTGAGCGTATACGGCCGTCTGTAGGAGCGAGCTTGCTCGCGAAAAACGTCAACGATAACGCGTGCTTTCTAAATGAACGCGGTGCCTATGAGTTTTTCGCGAGCAAGAGCTAGGCGCCCGCTCTTGCACATTCAATGCTGCATGGTTTCCTGCCCTCGGACTGACGTATGCTTTCGCACTTTCTCGAAAGGACACGGGCATGCTGACGATCTTTTTCTACGCGCTGGTTTTCGGCTTTGTATTTTGCCTGTCTCCCGGCGCAGTGCTCGCCGAAACCCTTCGCCGTGGTTTGCTCCACGGTTTCACACCGGCCCTGTTGGTACAGGTTGGCTCGCTGGTGGGCGATGCGGTCTGGGCGGTGATCGGGCTGACGGGCATCGCGCTGTTGATCCAGCATGAGGCGGTACGCGTGCCGCTGACGGTGATCTGCGCGCTTTACCTGGCCTGGCTGGGCATCCGCAGCCTGATCGATGCCTGGCAGCTACCTCAAGTCGAAAGCGCACCCGCCAGTTCGGCAAAAAACGCACTGGTCGTGGGCGCGACGATCTCCCTGGCCAACCCCAAGAACATCGTTTACTGGGGGGCCTTGGGCAGCGCGTTGTCGGGCATCGTTGGTGCTACTCCGAGCCATGGACAAACACTGATGTTTTTTGCAGGCTTTATGCTTGCGTCGGTGCTGTCCTGCTTTCTTACTGCCGCGCTGGTCAACTTGCTGCGCAAGAATGCTTCGCCGACTTGGCAACGCATCAGCTATGGCGCTTGCGGTATTGTATTGATTTATTTGGCAGTCCTCGCGGCACAGAGTATTTGAAGTTACATAGGCCGCCACTTATCTGAATAAATTCTGAACATCGACTCATTTAATTAACCATGCGTTGACATTCTGTAACTGCCTGAGTAAATTGCCCCTGCCCGCAACAGGGGCCTTTTTTAAACCTCACAAAAGAAGCCAATGGACACAGTATCTAGTCGCTGTCCGAGCACCGCCTCAGCGGGCGTCGGGCGCCAAACCCAGAACATGACGGGACTTGCCTTCCAGGCCCGGTAAGCTGCGCTAGAGCTTGATGCTCCACCGTAACTGCCTCGCCGGTCGCGTGTCCGGTCCCGAGGTGTGTTATGACCTTGCAAACCCTTGTTTTACCTGATGTATGCACCCTGGCCGCGGCCCTGCGCGCCAAGCTGGGTCGTGCGCCCACCGGCTTGCGCCCTGCCCGCGCGGCCTTTGATTCATCCTCCCTCCAAGTGCGTCCGGCCCGTCCGCTGGCGCATTGGCGTGTCTGCCCGCAAAGCGGCCAATTGGTGCAGCAGTGGGATCACGCAGACCCTCAGGACCCGCAGAGACCGATCGTTTCCAGCCTGGCCCAGGCTGCCGTGATGCTCGGTTTTTACTTGAGCGCTCGCGCCGCCTGACCTGTCTGGAAACAGCAACTTTCTTATTGACGCACTGGAGTTCCTTATGAACTTTCCCAGTCGTGGATGGCTGCGCGCACGTTAATTAGCGCGCCGTCAGTATTCACTGTTATGGATTATCCAGATCCTATTTAAACCGATCGCAAAGTTCGCGGCTCGGCCTGCTTTCGCTCGCCTGTTATCAGGCAAGTATCGGGCATGTTGCGTCGAGAGTTGGCGACAGGAGTACACACCATGAGCGCCGTAAAAAACACGCCACTGCAGCACAAAAAAGGCAGCGACGGCAGCACCCCCAAACTGTCGATGCGCGCCGCCCGTGAGGCCCGAAACGGCCTGTCCGCCACCCTGGCCAACGTGCGCGCCACCCAGGATGGCCTGACCGAGCTGGACGCCTCGGCGCGCCTGCATCGCGAAGGCTACAACGAAGTGGCCCATGACAAGCCGCCTCACGCCCTCGTCCAGTTCCTGCAGGCACTGAACAATCCGTTTATCTATGTGTTGCTGACCCTGGGCGGCATCAGTTTCATCACCGATTGCTGGCTGCCGATGCAGGACGGCGAAGCAGCCGACCCGACCAAGGTCATCATTATCATGACCATGGTGCTGCTCAGCAGCCTGCTGCGTTTCTGGCAGGAACACCGCTCGGCCAAGTCCGCCGAGGCGCTCAAGGCCATGGTGCGCACCACCGCTACTGTGCTGCGCCGCGAACAGGTAGGCGCCCGGCCGACCCTGCGCGAAGTGCCGATGCGCGAGCTGGTCGCCGGTGACATCGTGCACCTGTCGGCCGGCGACATGATCCCCGCCGACATCCGCCTGATCGAATCCCGCGACCTGTTTATCAGCCAGGCAGTGCTCACCGGCGAAGCCTTGCCGGTGGAAAAATACGACACCCTGGGCGATGTCACGCAAAAGTCCGCGTCCCCGTTGTCTGCCGACCCGGACAACCTGCTGGACCTGCCGAACATCTGCTTCATGGGCACCAATGTGGTCAGCGGCCGGGCGACAGCCGTGGTGGTCGCCACCGGGCCGCGCACGTATTTCGGCTCGCTGGCCAAGGCGATTGTCGGCTCAAGGGTGCAAACCGCGTTCGACCGTGGCGTGAACAGCGTCAGTTGGCTGCTGATCCGCTTCATGCTGGTGATGGTGCCGATTGTGTTCTTGCTCAACGGCTTCTCCAAAGGCGATTGGGGCGATGCCTTCCTGTTCGCCCTTGCCGTTGCCGTAGGCCTCACCCCGGAAATGCTGCCGATGATTGTCAGCGCCAACCTGGCCAAGGGCGCCACGGCCATGGCCCGGCGCAAAGTGGTGGTCAAGCGCCTCAATGCGATCCAGAACTTCGGCTCGATGGATGTGCTGTGCACCGACAAGACCGGCACCCTGACCCAGGACAAGATTATCCTCGAGCATCACGTCAACGCCTGCGGCCAGCGCGATGATGCGGTGCTGTCCCTGGCCTGGCTCAACAGCTTTCACCAGAGCGGCATGAAGAACCTGATGGATCAGGCCGTGGTGCAGTTCGCTGCGCAGAATCCCAGGTTCGAAGTGCCGTTTGCCTACAGCAAGGTCGATGAATTGCCGTTCGATTTCGTCCGCCGGCGCCTGTCGATCATGGTCAAGGACGCCGCCGGCGATCATCTGCTGGTGTGCAAGGGCGCCGTGGAAGAGATGCTGAGCATTTCCACCCACACCCTGGAAAACGGCGCCGCGGTACCGCTGGATGAGCGCCGCCGCGAGCAGTTGCTGGCGATCGCCAATGACTACAACGAAGACGGCTTTCGCGTACTGGTCGTCGCCACCCGCACTATCCCTGCAGCGCTGGCGCGCCAGCAGTACACCACCGCCGATGAACGCAACCTGGTGATCCATGGCTTCCTGACGTTCCTTGATCCACCCAAGGAAACCGCCGGCCCGGCGATTGCAGCGCTGCAACAAATCGGTGTGGCGGTCAAAGTGCTGACCGGCGACAACGCGGTCGTGACCAGCAAGATCTGCCGCCAGGTCGGCCTCGAACCCGGCCAACCGCTGCTGGGTCCGCAAATCGAGGCGATGGACGACGCGACGCTGCTGCGCTGCGTGGAACAACGCACGGTGTTTGCCAAGCTCACGCCGCTGCAGAAATCGCGGGTGCTCAAGGCGCTGCAAGCCAACGGCCACACCGTCGGTTTCCTCGGCGACGGGATCAACGATGCGCCCGCCCTGCGCGATGCCGACGTGGGCATTTCGGTGGACAGCGGCACGGATATCGCCAAGGAGTCGGCCGATATCATCCTGTTGGAAAAGAGCCTGATGGTGCTCGAAGAAGGCGTGCTCAAGGGCCGCGAGACCTTCGGCAATATCATGAAGTACCTGAACATGACCGCCAGTTCCAACTTCGGCAACGTGTTCTCGGTGCTGGTGGCCAGTGCGTTCATTCCGTTCATGCCGATGCTGGCGATTCACCTGTTGCTGCAGAACCTGATGTACGACATCTCCCAGCTGGCCCTGCCGTGGGACAAGATGGACAAGGAATACCTGGCAAAGCCACGTAAATGGGATGCGAAGAACATCGGCCGCTTCATGATCTGGATCGGACCAACCTCGTCAATCTTCGACATCACCACCTTTGCCCTGATGTGGTACGTGTTCTCGGCCAACAGCGTGGAAATGCAGACCCTGTTCCAGTCCGGCTGGTTTATCGAGGGCCTGCTCTCGCAAACCCTGGTGGTGCATATGCTGCGCACCCGCAAGATCCCGTTCTTCCAGAGCACGGCCGCCTGGCCGGTATTGATGATGACCTGCATCGTCATTGCCCTGGGCATCTACGTACCGTTCTCGCCCCTGGGCACCCTGGTGGGCCTGCAACCGCTGCCGCTGGCGTACTTCCCATGGCTGGTGGGCACCCTGCTCGCCTACTGCTGCGTCGCCCAACTGATGAAGACGATCTACATCCGCCGCTTCAAGCAGTGGTACTGACCCCCTCCGTTCAATCGGTGAAGGCCGCCCGGCCCTCACCGTGCAACACAAGGATTTACTCATGCGCGTGTTGATCTGTGCAGGTCGGCATTACGCCGACAGCAAAAAGTCCCGCCAGGTGCTGGACGCTTACCACCGCCTGCGCCCGGTGCAGGTGCTGATCCATGGCGGCAACCAGTTCCTGGGCAGCGACATCGAGGAATGGGCCCGCGAAAACGCGATTGACGTGGTGCGCTATCCGCCGAATTGGCAACGCCACGGCAAACAGGCGGAACGCCAGCGCAATCACTTCATGCTGGCCGACAGCCGCCCCGACGTAATCATCGCCCTGCCGGGCGGTGATGACACCTCGGAGCTGGTCTGCCAGGCCAGAGCCAGTGGCATTTCGGTGCTGAGCGTAGAAAGCTGAAATTCAAGCGAGGTGCATCATGCACAACCCTCACAAACCAAAGCAGGCGGACGGGTTTGCCAAATACCGCGCGCGTCACTCGCGCCCCGTACGTCCCAGCCTGCTGCTGTTGCCGCCGGCCAGGCGCCGGGCGCTGCAGCGCAATCTGATATTTATCGGGGTGAGCCTGGGCGTTGTCCTGCTCATGGCGTTTTTTGCCAAGGCTCATGCGGCAGGCGGCGCCTATGTGGTCGACGATGGCGCCATCAATGCCCCGGGCGAATGCAACGTCGACGCTTGGCACACCGCCAACCGCCACGCTGGCGGTACCCATTCCACGTCGGCAAGCGTGTCGACGTGGACCTGGTACTCGGGCGCAGCCTGATCGGTGAGCGTGACCAGTGGCTGACCACGGCGGCAACCCTGAGGTTTTAAGCCTTGGCCTGCTGCTCCAGGTGCAGTTGCAACTGCGGATCGATGTGCAGCTGCCCCGCCAGGTCGTCCAGGTAATTGCGCTCTGCATCCTGCTGATCATCGACCAACAGGACACTGGCCAGATACACCTCGGCCGCCACCGCCGGGTCTGCGGCAAACTCGGCGAAATCCGCAGCATCCAGCGGCTTGGCGACTTCAGCGTCGAGCCACTGCTGCAATTGCGGGTCGTCAGTATGCTTGCCCAGCTCATTGGAAATCAGCTGCTGCTCTTTTTCATCAATGTGGCCGTCGGCCTTGGCGGCAGCGATCAGTGCGCGCAGCACTGCGTGGCTGTGCGCTTCGACTTGCGCGCCCGAGAGCTGGTCGGCTGTCTGGAACGCTGGTTGTGCGTGGCTCGCCTGCTGGCTCTGCCAGGCCTGATACGCTTTGTAGGCCATCATCCCGAGAGACGCCAACGCGGCATAGTTCATCCCACCCGCGCGCCCTTGTGTTGGACGCGTAGCCGCGCCACCGCCCAGCATGCCGCCGAGCCCACCCAACAAATCGCCGAGGCCGCCGCCCGAAGCATTACCGGCGCGGTTGCCCTTGAGCAGTCCTCCAAGTACTCCGCCCAAACCGCCGCTCGAAGAAGCGCCGCCCTGCCCTGCGCCGCGCAACAGTTGCTCCAGTAAATCGCCGGTATTCATGGTGTCGCCCTCCCAGGTACGTAGTGGCGTTAATCAACCTTAGTCCGACCTTGATGGAACACCATGACCGCCGGGCGGGCAAGCTTTATGATGGCGCCACAACAACCTCAAGGGAGAACCCAGGTGAACCGCATCGAGCACATCGGGTTGATGGCCAACTACAATCAATGGATGAATCGCAAGGTCTATGAGGCTGCCGGCACGCTCACAGACGCAGCGTTGACTGCGGACCGCCAGGCATTTTTCGGCTCGATCCTCGGCACCCTCAATCACCTGGCGCTGGGCGACACCGTCTGGCTCAAACGCTTTGCCCAGCACCCGGCGGGATTCAGCGCGTTGGCGCCCTTGAACGCCATCGCCACACCCGGCGACCTCAGGCAATTGGCGTTCGCAGACATCCGTGAACTCTCAACCCATCGGGCCTGGCTGGATCAACTCATCCTCGATTGGGCCCACAGCTTGCACGACGCCCACCTGGACCTGCGATTGAGTTATCACACCATGGGCGGCGTAGCGTCTGAAAAACCGTTTTTCGGCCTGCTGATGCACTTCTTCAACCACCAGACCCATCATCGCGGCCAGGTGACCACATTATTGAGTCAAGCCGGCGTGGACGTGGGTGATACCGACCTGCTCGCGCTGATTGACTGAGCGGAGCCTGCCTCGCAGCGTAGATCACTGATCTGGCAGGTTTTTTCAGACCTGTGTTTGTGCAGGAAAGGATGCATCGAGGTTGCGCCGGAGCGTTTGGATCTATATATTCGCAACCCTGCTGCACCGCGCTACCGCCCGAATGGCGAAACTGGTAGACGCATGGGACTTAAAATCCCCCGCTCGTAAGGGCGTCCCGGTTCGATTCCGGGTTCGGGCACCATAGATATCAAGGGCTTGCCGGGGAAACCTGGGCAGGCCCTTATCGTTTTTGTTCCGTAATTTTAGAATTCGCTGCGCAATTACCTTCTTTCGGCGTCCTGCCGACCTGTCTCCCAACCCATCTTTTTCACGAAGAAAAACCGCTCTCTTCATCTTCAATCAGTGTTTCAAAGCATCACACTGTGCACGTAGGTCCCGATCGTTGATCGAACCGCAACTACCGTTGTTGGTTCTTGCGTTACACAGATAGCGCTGATCGCGGTCGTCAATACTATTGCAGCTGCCTCCGTTGGTTTCCGCATTGCAGGCATAGCGCAGGTCCCTATCGTCGATCGAACCGCAACTGCCACGGTTGGTTCTTGCATTACATAGATAGCGCTGGTCGCGGTCGTCAATGCTATTGCAACTGCCTCCATTGGTTTGCGCATTGCAGGCATAGCGCAAGTCCCTATCGTTGATCGAACCGCAATTACCACGGCCTTCCTTGGCTTTGCAGTAAGCACGCTGGTCCGAATCGCCAATGCTGTCGCAACCGGCAAAGGCATAGCCGCTAACCATTAGCAGCATCACAAACATCAATCTCATCGTTTTCGTCCCTGGTTTGCCGGGAGACCACCCGGCATTTGCGGGTTTGGAGCCGTTTTCCCCTTCAATCACTTCGTAGGCGTTTGGCAGCATATTGCGAAGGGCGCCACTCAAGCAAAGCGCCTGCAACATCTGTCTCGCGCCGTCCATGGCTTCCTCTCCGGTTCGAAAGGCTTCAGGCGCAGAGATGGTTTTTTGTCCATATTCGGCTCCTACCTTTATTCGCACGTTTGCCTCGCCGCGCCATGGGTTATCGCCTTTCTTGGAGGCAGACAGCCAACATTTGACGCCGCTAAACTCTTCAAAACCAAGCTTCATTTTCGCCCCCGTGGGCTGGCTCCATGCCGGTCACCCGTAATACCCTATGTCACTGAACAGCGCCAGCCGGCGAGGAGTTCAGCGCTTATCGTGAGGATTGGGATTCCATGTGCTGCCGAGAAGTATGGCCCCAGGACCAATCAAGCAAGCCCAATAACCATTTGTACTTGGATAGAAAAACGGCCCGAATGCACCGACCACAAGGAAAGACACACCTGCCCATAACCGCTTACGCGGCGTGAACCACTCGCGGAACGCTTCAAGCTTTTTACCGGCCATCACCACCTCCTTGTTTGAAAAGCAGCAAAGCATATCACCCACTTAAACGAATCACGCCAGCCTGCGCGGATCCCTTATGCCTGGTGTATAAGCACGCTGAACAGCCGCTACGGGATGCGCTCGATTTGTTCCACCTGACCGGGCGGCGCATCGCTGACACCGTGAAAATGGATGAGCGAGACATCCGCGACAACGGGGTGTCCGTAAAGCAAGGCAAGACGCATGCAAAAAGGAGAATTGAGATAACGGCTGAGCTGAAGGTTGTGATTGATCGAATCATGGCCAGGAAAGATGGGACCGCTGCGGCGTTCTGCCGAACGAAATCCCCACCGCTGTATTCCGACCGAACTACCCACCTCTACCAACGCTCTATCGAAAGACTCCTGGACGTTTCCAGGTCAACCCGCAGGGAGCTGAATATGTCTGACGATCTGAACAACCGTGGCCCGCAAGACCGTGCTCGAGTAAACACCTCCGAAGCCTGGGAGCTGAAGCATTGGACGAAAGAGTTTGGCGTGACTGAGCAACAGCTCAAGGATGCAGTGAAGGCTGTTGGCCCAATGGTCGCCGACGTGCGTAAAAAACTCGGTAAATGAAAATGGTAACGCCCCGCCCTTTTTGCGGGGCTTTTTAGGCAAACCCAATTTCACCCACCATAACCGTCTCGCCAATTAAAAGAGGAACCGCCCTGCACCCGCGTCTGATGCAAGCAAGCTGAACTGGTGGAGGCTTAAAAACTTGCCATCCTTCAGCTCAACGTCACGAAGCGTTCCTTCAAGGCGAAACCCAAGTTTTTTCAAAAGCGCGCAGCTGGGCTCGTTATCGGGCTCTACGTCTGCGTGGATACGATGGAGTCCCATATTGCGCAAGCCGTACCGCACAACTGACGGCAGAGCTTCAGTCAAAAGGCCTTGTCGCCAGTGCTCTGGCATCAACCAATAGCCGATTTCAGCCTTGCGGTGCCTGTGGCACCAATCATTCAGCCCGCATGCTCCGATCATTGCGTCATCGGTCTTCAGGGCGATAGCCCACCACATTCCTGTCTTCTGCACGACTATGTGCTCAAACCACCTCATCTGCTCATCGGTAGCAGCCAGGCTTGTATAGGAAACACCGTACTGAGCGACCACACGGGGATCCGACAGTCCCGCGTAAACAGAGGCAACATCCCCAGGGCGGACTTTTCTCAGTTTGATTCTCCTGAGCGAGAATTCTGGAAATTCTTCAGGCAATTTATGGCTCACTTTTTTCTGACGCGGCTGCATGCCGGTTTCCCGTAATACCCATATCACTACACCGTCTCGCTAATCAAAAGCGCTTTCTCCACAAACTCTCCATCAACCCTTGGGCAAAAGCACACATTGGGTGAGTACCATTGCATCCGCTGCGGGGTATCCGCCATTTCCAAATATGATGTTTAAAACCCAACTATCAGCATGCGGGCAAAACCCTACCTCTGCGCTCACAAGATCCATCCTTATTGAAAAAATAAAATAACCATACAGAACCGCAGCCTACGATGCGGTTCTTGCAATTAACCACATGCCCCTAAAGCCTCGAACAGCCATTTACTACCAGGTGAAGAACATCAAGCCTTTTATCAGACTTAGAACAAGTAGGACTAGGTTGGCTCTTTCGCTAATAGTGCTATTGGTGCTTGCCGGTTGCTCCGTGGCGCCGCTGCCTCCGCTGAACCCGGCGGCACCTGACGCATGGCGTAATTCACGCGCCTATACCGCGCCTGCACACCCGGAGTTCAAGCAGTGGTGGCATGCGTTCGGTGATCCCGAGCTGGACGCATTGGTGATTCGCGCCTTACAGAAAAACCTGGATGTTGCCGAGGCAACAGAGCGATTACGGGCAACACGAATACTCAGTCGACGCGCGCAGTCGCCCTACTTGCCCGCACTGGGAATAAAGACCACCGATGCCGTCAGCCCCGACACCAGCACCTCTTACTTGCTCCTGGGGCTCGACGCACAATGGGAACTCCCGTTGTTTGGGGCAAAACAGAGTGCCGATCGTCTTGCCCATGGCCATGAAGCGCTGATGACGGGCGACTTACGCACGGTACGCGTGTCATTGGTCGCAGAAGTGAGCAGTCGTTGGATTGAACTGCGCGCGGCGCAGCAGCTTGAAGCTACCTTGAGCGCCATTGAGCAAGTGCAACGTAAAAAGCTGGAATTATTGCTTGTTCGCGAGCACCTGACTCTCACCGCCTCTACCGAAATTGCAAAGGCTCGGGCCGAACTGGCGCGTTCCACAATGGCGCTGAGTGCACCACGACAAACCATAAACCGAAGCGCGCAACAGTTAGCGCTACTGGTCGGGCAAAGCGAGCCGGATCCGCTGTGGCTGCAGCCCGGCCCCCCACCCAAACTGGGGCCTTGGCAACTGACCAGCTTACCGGCTGACCTGTTGCGAACGCGGCCTGAGATCAGTATTGCCGAAGCTCAGGTACTCATTGCCGCGGGCGAACTGGGTATGAGTCGGGCCGATATCTATCCGCGTATCAGTTTGGGTGCGTCATTGCAGTGGTCAGTCAATATTGCCAGCAACCGCAAACGAACGCGCAGTGGCGACAGCATCTTCTCGGCCGGACCCGGGATAAGTATCCCGTTGTTCGACTGGGGTCAGCGATTGGCCAATGCACAGGCCAAGGACCATCAATTGCAGGCCGCAGTCCTGGCCTATCAACAATCCGTATTACAGGGCGTCGCTGAAACCGAAACCGCGCTGGGAGACCTCGAACAGTTGCGTGTGTATGAACAGTCGTCCCTGCACGCGTTGACCGAATCTCAAGCTTACCTTGACGCGCTGGAGCAACGTGCCCGATTGGGTTTGCTGAGTGAACTGGACATCGACGATGCCCGGATTGAGAAGCTGAACGCCCAGCAACAGGTCGCTCGCGCCAACGCCGAGCGAGGTTTGGCCTACATCACGTTGTACAAAGCACTAGGCGGTGCGCCATTGCCGGCAGATACCCTGAAGGACATTGACTGATGGTTGCCCTTGCGCGTCAAACGCTCCTCTACGAATGGCGCCGGTTCCTTCCCGCGATTATTGCGGTGGGTTTTGCCGGATTGCTGCAATTGCTCCAAGTGGGTCTGGTGACGGGAATCTTCAGTAGTGCCAGTGTTTATATCACCCGCTCCGCCGCTGATCTCTGGGTGGGATTCCCAGGCACTCAAAGCGTCAACCTGGGCCGAACAATAGACGCCGGCGTGGAGATGCGTCTGCGCATGGATCCCGACATCACCAGGGTTGAGCAATTTCAATGGCTGGATGCCGATTGGCGAGGCGCACGCGATACCGGCGGTGTCTCGGTATTTGTCTCCGGTATTGAGGCTGGGCCACGTGGATTGATGTTTCAGCAACTACTGGCTACGCCGCTACGCGCACTTTTGAACGAGCCGGGAGCCGTCATCGTCGACCGCGCCGACCTGGTCACCCTGGGCGTCAATCTGGGGGACGTGGCCACCATTAACGGCCGTCGCGTACACGTCGTGGGCATCACCGGCGGCTTGCGGGCGTTGGGGGGTGTGAATGTGCTGACGTCGTTGTCCACCGCCCGACTACTCGATACCGCCATCGCCAGTGACCGCACCACCTACCTGGTGGCCAAAGTGCGCGATCCGGCCCAGGCGGATGCGGTTGCCGGTCGTCTCGAAGGGGCGACGGCGTTCGGCAGCTACGCGGTCTGGACTGCAGAGCAATTTGCTCATCGCTCACAGATGTATTGGATTTTCGATACCGGGGCCGGGGCTGGGGTGTTGTTCATGGCCGCCATCGTATTTTTGGTCGGTGCGGTGATTACCAGCCAAACCCTGGTGGCCGCCGTGGCCGGTTCCATTCGTGAATACGCGACCTTGAACGCCCTTGGCGTCGGCGTGAACGCGCTGCGCAAAGTAGTGATGGAGCAAGCGTTCTGGGTCGGGGCGATCGGCCTGTTGGGCAGCAGCATCCTGGCTTGCGGATTGTTCGCCATCGCCTGGCATTTCAACGTTCCCGTGGAAATTTCACCCGCTGCGGTGGGCGCTTGCCTGCTGCTAAGCATGATTCTGGCGCTGGTATCCGGACTGGCAGCCATTCGAACCTTACGTCAAGCCGATCCGGCGAGTCTTCTGAGATAGGCCTTATGAAACCGTTAAGATCAGCAATTCCAGCCACACTTCAGGCAAGCAATATTCGCAAATCCTTTATAGCGGGTGGCGTGACTACGCCTGTGCTGCATGATGTCAATCTGGCGATAAGGCCAGGCGAGCTGACGTTGATCTCAGGACCGTCCGGCTGTGGCAAGAGTACGTTACTGGCAATTCTCAGCGGCTTGCAACGGCCGGAACAAGGCCGTGTTACCGCGCTGGGGCATGACCTTGGGAAACTCGATACCCATGAGCTGGAAAAATTTCGCCTGCAACACACGGGATTTATTTTCCAGGGTTTCAATCTGTTTCCTGCCTTGAATGCGCTGCAACAGGTCGAGCTGCCCCTGAGCTACCTCGGTCTCTCGGCCAAGGACGTCACCAGACGTGCTACCCAAGCCCTGGAAGACGTTGGCCTGGGGCCGCGCATGCACCTGCGTCCTTCCGAGTTGTCCGGCGGTGAAAAGCAGCGCGTCGCCATTGCGCGAGCCGTGGCAAAGGAACCTGAACTGCTGTTCGCCGACGAACCCACCAGCGCATTGGATGCGGCCAACGGCCAGATCATTATCGACATACTGCACAAGATTGCGCGCAATCGAGGCACAACGGTGTTGTGCGTAAGCCATGACCCACGACTGATAAATCATAGCGACCGTGTCTTGACCATTGAAGACGGTCGAATCCTGGCTGACCACGCCTCTTTCTCCCACGCAATCAACATCGCCAGTAAAAAGGAACATGTGTTATGAATCCGGGTTCGTTTCGGCCATTGCTGGCACTGGTTCTCGCCCTGGGTCTTACCGGTTGCGGTATGGAAGACGCCTCTTCAGGGGCAGTGCCTGCCGCCCCTCCCTACCTGGCCATCGCGCGCGGCCGTCTCGATGTTGAAGGCGGGGTCTTGAAGCTTGGCACGCAGCGAGAGGGCGTCGTGAAAAAAATCGGGGTAAGCGAGGGCGATCAGGTACGTAAAGGCCAATTGCTAGCCTCCCTGGACAGCGAACTTGCGCAACTGGCCGTCAGTGCGGCGCAGGCCGAGCAACAACAACTCGAGGTTCGCGCCAAGCAATTGGCCAGGCACTTCAAGGCCGCTGATCTAAAGGCCAAACGGTTGACGACCGCTGCAAGCGTCGGGGCCGGCGATCAACAGAGTGCTGACGATGCGCGTGAGGCTGCGCAGCAGTTGCACGATCGAATTGAAGATAATGACGCGGACGCAGCCGTCACCAGGAGAAAACTGGCCAGTGCGCGCTATGAACTGGAACAGCGCAATATTGTTTCACCCGCGGATGCGCAGATTGTTCGTAGTTTTGTTCAACTGGGCGCGTCCCTCTCCGCGTCATCAGGACCCGCATTCATATTATTGCCCACTACAGAGCGCATCATACGGGCCGAGTTGAACGAGTCATTTATCGGCATCGTTGTCCCGGGTATGAAGGCACAAGTTACCGATGATACCGGCAGCGGACTACCGGCCATATCTGCCCATGTACTGCGTGTCAGCCCTGTGTTTGGTACTAGCACGCTTGAGGACGATCCGCAGACACGCGGTAATCTGCGTACCGTCGAATGCATATTGGTGCTCGATCAGGCGGTGCCCGCTTCCGTACGTATAGGACAAAGGATGTTGGTACATTTTGGCGTTGATCGCAGCCAGCGCAAACGGTTTCATAGCCCTTTTCCCGCTGATGCGGAATAACACACTCGCTTCTGACTTTACTGCGGCGTGTCGCTTGTGCGCCAACGCCGCTACGCAGGCTTCCCAATATTGAGCGCCTACATCCAGCTGGAGGTCCATATCACACGGCCCATGATGTCAATATCATTGACCTGTGCCTTTGTTACGAGCACATCGCGGTATGCCTTGTTTTCATTAATGATGCATGCCGAACCGTCCGAAAGTCGCTGCAGCCGCTTGGCATACAACTGGTCGTTCAAACGAATCACATAGAGGGCATCGGCATCGAGCTGGTTGCGTTCCAGGTCAATCATTACGATATCGCCCGCATTCAATATTCCAGCCATCGAATCACCCATTACTGGAATCGCTAGAAGCTGCTGCGGGCACAGTTTCTGTTTGTGCAATGAGTCAGCGGGGAACACCAGGTGGGTGAGAACGTTTGCGCTGAGACTCCCTGGCCCCTTACGGCCATGCAAAACGGGCTCGTAAAGTGGAATATAGACGTAGGCGTCATTATTCCCACTGCCTGCTCCATTTTGATCGGGCTGACTCTCCTTACAGCCCCCACCCGCCAACCAATCAAGTGATACGTTGGCGACGACAGCCATTCTCCAGGCCTTTTCAATATTAGGTACAACCCGTCCTTTTAGATAACTGTATAGCGAACTGTTAGCGATTGCGCATTTATTTGAAAATGCGTGGGGTGTTTCATCGCCCAGCGCTTTTTTCAAGCGTGCGCTGAACCCGCCAAATTCTTTGACAGCGCCGTCGCCAGGAGGAACGCTCAAACGTTGTGAGTTGTGATTCAGGGATACTGTACTGCTTGATTGCCCGATAACGTGCGGGGCTCCCTTCCCCGCCAACCAATCAAGCGAGACATTGGCCGTGACGGCCATTTTCCAGGCTTTTTCCAGACTCGGGACAGATTCACCACTCAAGTATTTGCGCAACAAGGGTTCGGAAACACCACTTTTCTTCGCGAATGAATAGATTGTTTCACCGCCAATCGCCTGTCTAAGCCGCTGATTAAAACCATCAAATTTCATTATATCGACCTGTGCCAACTTGCCTCTGCGCACCCTGACTCAACCGTTATTGCGAACAGCCAGATCGATTCAGCGCCGGGTTTCCAGGGGCTCTTTATATATAACGCATGCTCCATGAACAATGCCAAGACCGTGTGGAGAAACGATGGAGTTTTGATGGAGATTGAACAACGCCAATGTTTTCGGCTACTCCGAACATCATTGCCGCACGTCACGTTTAGTTTCCAAATCCACATTATCTACACATAACGTCGAATGAATCCCAACCCTTTTAGTTGAACATTCCATTTGATCGCCACGGCCTTGAGCCTGGCAACATTTTCAATGAGGTTATTCAGGTATGTCTTTCAGATCCGGGCGACCGCGTCCCTTTTGGATCGGGCTTTTTATGTTCGCCTTAACCGGGTGTCACCCCGAGGGGCAAGTCGCCGACGACGTGCCTATCCCACAGGTTTCCGTAATGGCCCTTGAACCCGCTTCCATAAAAGTCAGCGAGGTACTGCCTGGCCGTGTTTCGGCAGTTCGCACTGCCGACATTCGCGCGCAGATCAGCGGCATCGTGCACAAGCGTCTATTTGATCAGGGCGTTGAAGTGACTGCCGGCACGGCCTTGTTTCAGATTAACCCGGCCCCCTTCAAAGCCGAAGTCGATAGCGCTGCAGCGCTGGTGCTCAAAGCGCAGGCCGCATTGAAACGCGCACGTATCCAGGCCGAACGGCTTTCGCCTTTGATGCACGCCGAGGCAGTCAGCCGCCAAGTCTACGACGATGCCATATCACTGCGCGATCAGGCCGAGGCGGATGTCGCCCAGTCCAAGGCAACCCTGGCTCGACGCCGGCTGGACCTGAGGTTCGCGACAGTCGACGCGCCGATTGCCGGACGCATTGACCAGACCCTGGTGAGCGAAGGCGCGCTTGTATCATCAACTGACAGCGCACCGATGGCGAGAATCCAGCAGATTGACCAAGTGTATGTCGATGTTCGTCAAACCGCATCGACACTGCGCTCGCTGCGTGAATCACTCAGCGCCCAGGACGGTCAACGCGCGCCTGGCTTGCCCGTAGAGATTCTCGACAGTTCCGGCAACCCCACCGGCCTCAACGGCAGCATCCTGTTCTCCGGGATCAACGTAGATGCGGGTACCGGAGACGTGTTGCTCCGCATACTGGTCGACAACCCCCATCGCCAGCTGCTGCCAGGCCTGTTTGTACAAGCGCGGGTGCCACTGGCCGATTATCCGCAGGCGCTGAGCGTACCGCAGCAAGCCGTACTGCGTAGCGGCGGCCAGGCACGCGTGTGGGTGATAGATGCCAAGGAGCAGGCACATGCTGTCGCAATCGAACTGGGGGAACTGGTCGATCGCCGCTACCGCGTGGTGTCCGGGCTCAGCGCTGGACAGCTCGTGGTCATCGAGGGTCTGGAGCGCCTGACCGAAAACGCGCCAGTCAGCGCCGCCTCCTGGCAGGCGAATGCCGCTGCGCTCCCACTCAACGCCACTGCGCGTTAGGCAGAGAACCCCCTCATGTCTCAGTTTTTCATCAATCGCCCGGTGTTCGCCTGGGTGATCGCGTTGTTCATTGTATTGTTCGGCCTTATTGCCATTCCGCAACTGCCGATCGCGCGTTACCCCTCGGTAGCGCCTCCGTCAGTCAGCCTGACGGCCAGTTATCCGGGGGCTTCGCCGCAAACGCTTAACGACTCGGTCGTCAGCCTGATTGAACGTGAGCTATCAGGCGTGAAGAATCTGCTGTACTTCGAATCCGCTGTCGACGCATCGGGCACCGCGCAGATCAGCGCCACTTTTGTGCCTGGCACCAACCCCGAAATGGCCCAGATCGATGTACAAAATCGCGTCAAGGCGGTGGAAACACGCCTGCCGCAGGTGGTGCGTCAGAACGGCATGCAGGTCGAGTCGGCGGCGTCGGGTTTCCTGATGATGATCGGCATGACATCGCCCGACTTGCGCTTCGGTGAACTCGCCCTCAACGATTACCTGGCGCGCAACGTGGTGCAGGAGCTGAGACGGATCAAAGGCGTGGGTCGCGTGCAGTTATTCGGCGCTGAGCAGGCCATGCGTATCTGGGTGGAGCCGGCCAAGCTGACGGCGTTCGGCTTGACCATGAGTGATGTGGCCCAGGCAGTCGAGCAGCAGAATGCGCAGATCGCCCCGGGTCGATTGGGTGACGAACCCACACTGCCCGGCCAGCGCCTGACGATCCCGTTGACCGTGCAAGGGCAGCTATCAACCCCCGAGCAGTTTGCGGCTATCGTACTGCGCGCCAATGTGGACGGTTCAAAAGTGCTGATTGGCGACGTAGCGCGTGTCGAGCTGGGTGCGCAATCCTACGCATTCTCCAATCGAGAAAACGGCAAGGTCGCGACCAGCGCCGCCATTCAGCTCGCGCCAGGCGCAAACGCCGTGCGCACCGCCCAGGCGGTGCGCGACAGATTGGCAGAGCTCGCACCCAGCATGCCGACAGGCATGTCGTACTCCATCCCCTTCGACACAGCACCCTTCGTCAAGGTCTCTATCGAGAAGGTCGTGTATACCTTGCTCGAAGCCATGGTCCTGGTGTTTCTGGTGATGTACCTGTTCCTGCAAAAAGTACGTTACACGTTGATCCCCGCCATCGTTGCACCCATCGCCCTGCTCGGCACCTTCGCCGTGATGTTGCTGGCGGGGTTCTCGATCAACGCATTGACCATGTTTGGCATGGTGCTGGCCATTGGCATCATTGTCGATGATGCCATCGTCGTGGTGGAAAACGTGGAACGCCTGATGGCTACCCAGGGGTTATCGCCAAGAGCGGCGACGTCCCAGGCCATGAAGGAAATCAGCGGTGCGGTGATCGGGATCACCCTGGTGCTCACGGCGGTGTTCATACCCATGGCATTCGGCACCGGGTCCGTCGGCGTCATCTACCAGCAATTCACCCTGTCCATGGTGGTATCGATCCTGTTCTCGGCGCTGCTGGCGTTGACCCTGACGCCCGCGCTTTGCGCAACGCTGCTGCGCCCGGTCACGCCTGGTCATTACGACAAGCGCGGCTTTTTCGGTGCGTTCAACCGAGCCTTCGAGCGACTCACTGGCCGCTACAGCGAGCGCGTAGGCCAAATGGTCGGGCGCAGCGGCAGGATGATGCTGATTTTTGCGGCGATATGCGCCGTATTGACCGTTGCCATGGCGCAGTTGCCCTCCTCGTTTCTGCCTGAGGAAGATCAGGGTTATTTCATGACATCGATCCAGTTGCCAACCGGCGCGACCAGCGAGCGCACATTGGATGTGGTCAAGGTGTTCGAAGCCCATGTGGCGTCACGTCCGGCGCTCGCCGCCAACCTGGTGGTACAGGGCTTCAGCTTCGCAGGTTCCGGCCCCAACACGGCCATGGCGTTCACCATGCTCAAGGACTGGAATCAACGCAATGGTGCGACAGCGAGCAATGAGGCCGCACTGGCCCAAAGCGCGATGACCGACAGTGTCGAAGGCACCACGATGAGCCTGATGCCGCCTCCGATAGATGACCTGGGGACGTCGTCCGGCTACACCTTTTTTCTACAGGACCGGGCAAATCGTGGAGAGCACGCGCTCCTGGCGGCCCAGGCGCAACTGCTGAAACTGGCCGTGCAGGACAAGCTCGTCAGCGGCGTTTACGCCGATGGCCTGCCACCTGGCGAGAGCGTCCGGCTGGAGATCGATCGGCAGAAGGCCGAATCAATGGGCCTGTCGTTCGCCGCCGTGAACAGCACGTTGTCTTCGGCCATGGGCTCACTCTACGTCAACGACTTTCCCAACGCAGGACGCCTGCAATCCGTCATTTTGCAAGCCGATGCCGCTGCGCGTATGCAATTGGAAGACGTACTGAGCCTGCGTGTACGCAACTCGACAAATGGCATGGTGCCGTTGCGCGAAGTGGTGACGCCGGTGTGGACCGAGTCCCCCCAGCAAATGATGCGCTTCCAGGGTTTCCCGGCGGTGCGCATTACCGGTGGCGCTGCCGAAGGTGTCTCAAGCGGAGCGGCAATGGCGCAAATGGAGCGCCTGGTCGCGCAGTTGCCCCAGGGCTTCGCTGTGGCGTGGACAGGCCAATCGCTACAGGAAAAACAGTCGGCAGCGCAGGCGCCGTTGTTGATGTTGTTGTCAGCGCTGGTGGTTTTCCTGGTGCTCGCGGCATTGTACGAAAGCTGGTCGATTCCTCTTTCAGTGGTGCTGGTGGTGCCATTGGGCCTGCTCGGGGCAGTCGCCGCAGTGATGCTGCGAGGCTTGCCCAACGATGTATTTTTCAAGGTCGGGATGATCACCATCATCGGTTTGTCGGCAAAAAATGCCATCTTGATCGTAGAGTTCGCGCGCCAGTTGCATGCTGAAGGCCGAACATTGATCGACGCGGCAGTCACCGCCTCTCGGCTACGCCTGCGCCCGATTCTGATGACGTCCATGGCCTTCACTCTCGGCGTTGTCCCCCTGATGCTCGCTTCGGGCGCCAGCGCGGAAACCCAGCATGCGATCGGCACTGGCGTATTCGGCGGAATGCTCAGTGGCACCTTGCTGGCGGTGTTCTTTGTGCCCGCGTTCTTCGTCTTCGTAATCGGCAGCCAGGAACGCTTGCAGGCATGGCGTGCACGCCGCTCCAAGAGCACCTCAACCATGACCCCGGAAAATTAAACATGCGTTTGTTGATTTGCTTGTCCCTGGCTGGCTGCCTGTCCGCCTGTGTGCTGACGCCCAAGCTGGACAGTCCGGCGCTGCCCGTTCCTTCGCACTTTCCACTGCAGGAAGGGGCCGCGATGAACTCAGGCGCTTCGTTGACGGCTGCAGCCCTGGGCTGGCGAACGATGTTCGGCGATCTGCGTTTGCAGCGGTTGATTGACCTGGCGCTGCAGAACAACCGTGATCTGCGTCTGGCTACGCTGAATGTCGAAGCCGCCCGGGCCATGTCACAGATTCAGATCGCCGGACGTTTTCCTTCCGTGTCCGCCGATGCAAGCGCCACTCGCGAGCGGGCCGCAGGCGTGAGCGGCCAGGGCAGCGAAAATCGCCAAGTCACTCAGCAGGTGGGTGTGAACGTGGGCATCAATGCGTTCGAGCTGGATCTGTTCGGACGTGTACGGGCACTTTCCGATGCCGCGCTGGCACGCTACTTCGCCAGTGAAAATGGCCGTGAAGCTGCTCAGATCATCCTGGTGAGTGCCGTTGCCGAGACGTATTTCGCGCAGCAACTGGCCCGTGAGCAGTGCCAATTGGCCGAGCGCACACTCGCGGATTGGCGAGTGTCCCTGGAACTGGCTCGCCTGATGAAGACGTCGATGCAGAGCAGTGAGTTGGACGTCGCCCAGGCCGAAAACCAGGTAGCACTGGCCGAAGCCGACCTGCAGGCACGTCAGCGTACGCTTGCCAAGGCCGGCAACGCCCTGCAATTGATTGTCGGCAGCGAGCTGCCCAACGATCTGCCTTCGGCACTGCCGCTGGAACGGCAACCCGTCATCGCACGACTGCCCGCCGAACTGCGGGCTGACGTGCTCTTGACGCGTCCCGATGTGCGCCAGGCCGAACAACACCTTATCGCCAGCAACGCCAACATCGGCGCCGCGCGTGCGGCGTTCTTTCCGCGAATTTCACTGACCGCCTCTTTTGGTTATGCCAGCTCATCAATCGGGGACTTGTTCGATCCCTCGCGGCAGGTCTGGAGATTCGTGCCTCAAGTGACCCAACCGCTGTTCCAGGCCGGGCAGCTACGCGCCGAACTGGACCTGGCCAAGGTCCGTAAATCCGAAGCCATTGCCCTCTATGAGCGCACCATCCAGACGGCTTTTCGGGAGGTCGCGGACGCCTTGGCCGGTACGGCGACATTCGATAGACAGATCGAAGCGCAACTACGTGCCGTAAAGACCGCGGAACGCCGCCTTGGGCTGTCAAACCTGCGCTATCAGGCGGGGCTGGATGGCAGGCTGGAGCTGCTGGACGCACAGCGTCTGCTCTACGCCGCACGCCAGGCGTTGTTGGAGTTGCGACGTGACGATATCGTCAACACGGTCGCGCTGTACAAGTCTCTGGGAGGTGGTTTGCAGGACCGCAAGGAGGCGTTGACGCAAAACGTCAACGCCTGCCCGGACTGCACCAGCCCTCAATGACGACTCAGAACGTCGCCCACACAATGAACTGCATGTAGGTGTTGGTTGAGGCGTCGCCGCTCTGCCGGCCACCGTTGCCCAGCCACTTCTCCGGTTTGTAGAAGCCAATCAGCGGCGACAGCGTGATGTTCTCCGTGACCGCCCAATCGACAAAAAAATCGACCTCCTGCGCAGCGAAGTCCAACTCATGGCGACGGGAAAGCTGGTGATAGTTGAACGCCATCGCATTAAGGGTCAACTTCTCGGTCGGCTTGACCGAGAGGAGCACGTCGTGGATCTCCATATTCGAGGTCACGGAGCCCGCATAATTAAGCCCGATTTCTCCCTGCAGGCGCTTGCGATAACCGCCCTGGAACAGGAAGTCCCAGCCTTCGGAATAGCGCGAATAACGATAGCTGACGGTCGGTTGCCATGGCTTGTCGACGAAGGTGTAACCCGCGTCGAAGAACATCGCCCGCTGCGAGCCCGAACGCTTTTCCTGACGGGCCACTTCGAACGCAAAATCGGCGTTCTCGATCCCGGCATTGCCCTGTCCACGGATGCTGTAGACGTTCATGCCCTTGCGCTCAGCCCGATCTGCGAAGGCGTATTTCTCTTCCACATCCAGGCCGTGCACGTAGGTCGAACCGATAGAACCAATGGGTGTGGTGTAATCGATGGTCCCCACTGCCAGTTCGGTCTTGGACTGCCCGGGGTTATCGGACTTCAACCATATTACGCTGCCGTGCAACCCTTCCTTGCCGCCCAGCTTGAGTACCGCTGTGTTGCCAAATGCCAGGCGTTGGCCCAGGTAAAAGGCGCCACCCCGATCGAACCGGCCATCACGCACGCCCTCGATGGGGCTGAACGCGTTACCTGCGTCGAATCCATCGTCGGTGATCAGAAAGCCGTCCACCGTGACAATCTGACGTCCGAAAGAGAAATCCACGCCATCCTTGCCGAGGGCGGGTAGCAAGTCGCCCGATCGCCAGCCCAGGAACGCGTCTTCCACAGCGGTGCGTCGCTCGTCGCCCGCCGTGGTCGCCCCCATGTCTCCGTCACCCCATGACCCACTGCTCAGCAGGCTGAAGCCACCATAGACCGAGCCGGCGAAGAGCTTGTCCGTGGAACCATTGAGTCCGTATTTGACGTAGCCCTCTTGCCAGTGCATGCCGCCGGGTTGTTTGTCTGGATCGCCCAGGTAGTTATGGGTGCCGCCGAACCAGCCAAATGCAGCACCCAGGTCGGCATTCAAGACGGTTCCACCGCCCTCTTCGTTGTAAAGCGTGTAGGCCTGTGCCTGCCAGCCGACTGCACAGAGTGCAACCAGCGACAGCATTGGCGCGTAAGGGCGCATGCGCATGACGTCTCTCCTGTTTTTATTGTTGTGAGGCGAGGTAGGAGTGTTACGGCTTGGCGCAGGCACACGGTAACCCAAATCAGCACCCTGCGAGGGATTAGTCGTCCTCCCCTCGTCGTGCGAGGTCTAGAACGGTGCAGGCACGCCCGCAAAGCCCTCAATGGTTGCCGTTTTGGGCTATGTCCCGTGGACGCGAGCGCCCTATGCTGGGCCCATAAGAACCATAAAAAATCGAGGCACCCGTCATGACCCCTTCGTCACGCTTCCCGTTTTTCCGTCAGGGGCTCTGTCTTCTGACCCTCATCGCCTGCAGTGCCTTACCGCCTGCTGCCAGTGCTCACCACTCTTTCGCGCTGTTCGACCAGACCCAGACGCTCACGATCAAGGGCGTGGTCGAGCGCTTCGCCTGGACCAACCCGCACATCACGATCTACGTCGATGCTCCCGGCCCGCCGGCCCAGCGCTTCAAGATCGAGACGGGCAGTGTCAACGCGCTCAAGCGCACGGGCTGGACAGCCGACTCGATCAAGGCTGGCGATAACGCCGAAGTCTCCTTCAAACCGTTGAAGAACGGTGAACCCGGCGGGCTGCTGGTGGAGATCAAGATCGGTGACGTGGTGCTCTCGGGTGGCGGCTGAACGCGACCTCTCCCGAATGCAGCAATAACAGAACTGGGCAAACCAGCAACGTGGAGACATTTCAATGAAATCAGCACTCACTTCCCGCACAGCGATGATTTTCCTCGGGGTGGTGCTCGTCACCTTCACCGGGATGAGCAGCGCCGCGACAGCGTCGAAACCCCAAACCGACAAGCACAGCGTAGCCAAGCGGCCAGACATCAGCGGTACCTGGGAAAGAACCCCGGATGACTGGTTCGGCGAGAACCCGGACGACCCGGTACACCCCGGTGGCCCAATGGACCTCAAGGCGCCCTACGCCGCCGAGTACGTTGAGCTCAAGAAAAAACAGGCGGTGGCCAACGAAGCCGGAACGCCGATTGCCACAACCAGTTCCAAGTGCCTGCCTGAAGGCATGCCGACCATGATGGCAGCCCTCTTCCCGATCCAGATCATTCACGACGACAAGCAAGTGATCGTCCTCGGCGAGTACCTGCAGCAAGTGCGGCGGATTCTGTTGAACCAGGCCATGCCACCAATAGAAAAGCTCGACCCGCTGTATCAAGGTCATTCACGTGGCCACTGGGAAGGCGACACGCTGGTGGTCGAGACCCAGCGCGTGCGCACCGATGTACTTTTCTACGACGTGCCCCACGGGCCGGCGATGAAGATCACTGAACGCATCCGGTTGCGCGGCCCCGATCACCTGGAAAACCAGGTCCTGATCGAAGACCCGCAGGTACTCAATACCCCATATCGCTTCACGTTTGAGTACAAGCGCTCCAACTACGCCATCCAGGAGTACGTGTGCGAGAACAACCAGATCGTGATCGACAGCGAGGGCAAGGCATCCCTGAGCCTTGAGTGAAACCACCCCACCCTCTCCTGCTGGAGCTTTACGAATGGAACGCCTGACACCCCTGAGCCTCTGCGTGGTGCTGTCGCTGTTCATCGCAGCGAACGCCTTCGCCGAGGTCCCGCGCATGCCCATGGCGATCGCGGTACCACCGTCCGACAAGGCGCCGCTGTCGTCGGCGACACGCCCGGGCACCGAATACAGTGACCTCGATCACTACGGCTACATCGAGCAAGAGTTCTACCTGCAAGGCGTTGCCCCGGCCATCACCGCCGCCGGCAAAACCGTGCTGGAAGCGCCTTACACCACGCGCATTCTGGTGCGCAAACCAGCGGACCCGGCACGCTTCAATGGCACGGTGGTGATCGAGCCGTTCAGTTGGTTCGGCGAACGTGCCGCGGGCTGGATCCTGACACGCGACTACCTGCTGCGGCGCGGCTACGCGTATGTCGGGTACACGCTGAATGTGAACAAGCCGCCGGTGGACCCCAAGTTCATCTCCGATACCCCGGCGGCCGAAGCCGAGCAGATCGCCCAGTACGGACGCATCGTGAACTTCGAGTTCATGCGCCGCTTCGACTATGCCCGCTACGCGCCGCTGGGCACCTACTACGACCCGGCACACTTCACGCGTGGCGCCGCGCCCGATCCGTTTGTGCCGCAGTCCCAGGGCATCGGCGCGCAACTGGCGTTGCTGCTCAAAACCAACGGTGCACAGAGCCCGCTGGAAGGCCTCGACGTGCAGCGCGTCTATGTGAATAGCTGGGCCGTCACCGCGCAAGTCTGGATGGACTATCTCGACCAGGGCCGTCACCAGCAATGGCGCATGCCCGACGACACACCGCTGATCGACGCCTACATGACCGGCCGCATGGCCTACGGAGAAGTGGGCGGCGACGTGATCCGGGTGCCCCGCCAGATGCCCGAAGGCGTGCCGTTCGTGACGGTCTTCAGCCAGTCCGAACTGCTGCACGACGTGATCGAAGGCATCCCCACGCCGCCGGACACCGACTCTCCGCAATTGCGCTACTACGAAGTCACCGGCATGCCCCATCTGCGCCTGGCCGACCTTGGCACCGAGCACACCGAACAGCTCGCTGCCGACGTCGGCAAGGGCGACGACCCACGCTGCCGGACGCTGTATGACGAACCGGTTGAATTGGTGGTCTCGGCACTGCTCGATGGCATGGACCAATGGGTGCGTGACGGTAAACCGATGCCCAAAGCGCCTCGGGTGATACGTGACGGCAAGGCGGTCGCCCGTGCGCCCGCTACCGGCAACCTGCAAGGCGGGGTGCGCCCGCCGTGGGTCCAGGTGCCCAGCGCCAGCTACCTCACCGATCAAGAGACCGGCTGCGGGCTGATCTACGACACCAAGGTGCCGTATTCCAAAGAAGTGCTGGGCAAGCGCTATGGAAACTTCAGCCGCTACGCACAGAAATTCGAAGACGCCAAAGCCGTTTCGATCAAGGAAGGGTACTTGCTGCCGGAGGATGCGGCGGGCCTGCATCCGATCGCAACCCCTCAAGATTTCTAACCCACTGCGGAAGAAAAGCCGATGTCATCTTCACTCATCATTGCCTGGATCTACGCGTCACCGTTGAGCACTGCGATCCGCGACATCCTGTGGGTGATCCCCACCGTGCAGAGCATTCATATCATCGCCATCACCGTGCTTTTCGGCTCGGCGCTGATTTCCGATCTACGCCTGGCGGGCGTGTTCGCCGGCGATGAGCCCTTGCGCGGCATCGTACGGCGTTACTACCCGTGGATGCGCAATGCGCTGATCGTCCTGCTGTGTACCGGGCTGGTGATGATCATCGCCGAGCCCGACCGGGTGCTCGTCAACTCCACGTTCTGGCTGAAGATGGTCCTGGTGGTGACGGCGTTCGGCCTGACCTGGCTGCTTCGGCGTCCGCTGCTGCGCCCTGCCGACACTGCAGGCAGCGACGACACGTCGCGTTCCGTCAAGGCGTTTGCGTGGCTGTCGATCGGTCTGTGGTGCGTCGTGATCATCTGCGGTCGCTGGATCGCCTACACGATCTAAGCGTTTTCAACCAAGTTCTCAGGTACTCGCCATGGATATCCAACCCCTGCTGCAAGCTGTCCAGGACACCTCGGTCGCGACGTTCATCCGCGAATCAGGCTCGGCTTTTCCGATGCTTGAATCGGTGCACGTCATCGGCATTGCCATCGTCTACGGCACCATCGCCGTGGTGGACTTGCGCCTGCTTGGCGTGACCGCCCACCGGCGCGGCGCATTAAAGCTGATTCAGGATTTGCTGCCCTACACCTGGGTGGCATTCGTGACCTGCGTGATCACCGGCCTGCTGATGTTCTGCGCCAATGGCACGACGTATGTGCAGAACACCGCGTTCCTTTTCAAAATGGGCCTGTTGATGCTGGCAGGTATCAACATGGCGGTTTTCCATCTGGGCGCCTTTCGCCGCATTGCCGAATGGGACACCACGCTGCCGCCGCCCCGTCAGGCGCGTGTCGCCGGCTTCAGCTCGTTGCTGTTGTGGGCCGGCGTGGTCTTCCTCGGCCGCTGGATTGCGTTTCTCTGATGGCGCGCCCGAGCGCTGCAATCACGCAGGTGCGCCCACGCTCCGGCGGATGGGAGTCGCTGGCCCTGGTGCTGGCGACCCTGGCCGTCATCACCAGCGTGGCAGGCTATGTGCTGCTGCGCCCCGAACGTGTCGGCCCGCCCACCCCGTTGAGCTGGCAGGTGCGCTCCTTCGATGGCCTGGGTGCGGTCGATCAGGCCATTCACAGCGCATTGCTGCCGGCCGGTGAAGAAATCATCTGGGACAACAACGACACCGGCGGCTGGATCAGCCTGGAACGTGCCCAGGAATTGTTGCTGCCGCCCTTCTACCAGGATGCCTTCTGGAAGGCCAATGGCGAGGTGCACTGGCAGTTGGTTCTGCCCGGCACCCACCTGGTTCACAAGGGCGCTGATGACGATGCCACGGTAGCGGGCCCAACCGTCAGCGACGTGTCCAAGGCCACCCTGGGCCAGGGTGCGACGGTCTATTACGGCTCAGCCGGCCACGCGCCGGGCCAGAGCGCCTACCTGCTGATCATCGGGCATGCCCATGCCGGTGTGATGTGGGCCAACCAGGCGACGATCTGGGTCCACCGTGACCCGAACGCGCCCTACCCCGCCATCGTCAAGCCTGAATCCCTGGTCGGCGAGGGATGGCGGCAAGTCATCCCGTACGACGGCGCCAGCGAAATCGAACGCGTTAAAGGAACCCAGCCATGACTGTTGCCACGAAACACCGCGCCTTGTGGCGCCGTTGCATCGCGCTGTTGGTATTGATACCCGCCATCGCGCTCGCCGCCCCGGCTTTTGCGTCGGCGAAGAAGCTCAGGGTCGGCATCACGCTGCATCCCTACTACAGCTTTGTGGCCAATATCGTCGGCGATCGGGCAGAGGTTATTGCCCTGATCCCGGCGGAGGCCAACCCGCACAATTACCAGCCGCAGCCCGATGACATCACCCGCGCAATGAATATCGATGTGCTGGTGGTCAACGGCATCGGCCACGATGAGTGGGCCTCGCAGATCATCAAGGCCGCCGGCCGTACGGAAAACCTGCCGATTATCCAGGCCAATGCCACGGTGGCGCTGATTCCCATCGGCGGTGACCAGGAAGGCGTGAAGGTGGTCAATCCGCACACGTTCGTCTCCACCACGGCGGCGATACAACAGGTGTTCGAGATCGCGCGCCGGCTCGGTGAACTGGACCCGGACAACGCTACCGCGTATCGAAAAAACGCCCTGGCCTATGCCGGCCGTATCCGCGCGCTGCGTGCAGGCTTCATGACACGCTTCGCCGCACTGGACCTGTCTTCGTTCCGCTGCGCGACGACCCATGCCGGCTACGACTACATGATGCAGGAGTTCGGCCTGTTCGTAAGCGCCGTGATCGAGCCGCGCCACGGTGTCGCGCCGACGGCCCGCCAACTGGCCAACACCATCGAGGCGATCAAGAAGGCCAACGTCAAAGTGCTGTTCGCCGAGAAGAACTTCTCCCTGGACCTGGCCAAACCCATTGAAGCGGCCACCGGCGTGAAGGTGTTCGCCCTGTCCCATATCACCGGCGATACCTACAGCGCGGACGAGTTCGAGGTGGCGATGCGCGAAAACCTCGAGACCCTGGCGCAAGCCGTTGAGTACACCCAGCAATGAACGCGCTGAGAGAGGAACACGCGATGCGCGGCCCCGCCATTGTGTTCGACAACGTCTCCCTGCGCCTGGGCGGCACGCAGGTGCTCGATCAGGTGAACATACGCATCGAAGCCGGCGCGTTGCATTGCCTGGTAGGCCCCAACGGCGGCGGCAAGACCTCACTGGTGCGTGCGCTGCTGGGCCAGATGCCGCACTCGGGCGCGATCCGGCTCGAGGGGCCATTCACCACGCCCCTGGGGTATGTCCCGCAATTGCCGGACTTCGACCGCAACGTGCCGATGACGGTCAACGATCTCATGGCGCTGCTGGGTCAACGCCGCCCCGCCTTTCTGGGCGCGAGCCGCGCGGCCAAGGCGGCCAATGCCCAGGCCCTGGAGCGAACCGGCATGGCGGGGATGGGTAAAAAGCCGTTTGGCAGCCTGTCCGGCGGCCAGCGTCAGCGCGTGCTGCTGGCCCAGGCGATCAGCCCGGCGCCGTGGCTGCTGATCCTCGATGAACCGACCGCCGGGATCGACGAGGCCGGTGTGCGCCTGGTAGAGGCGCTGGTGGCCGAACTGAACGGCCGTGGGGTGACCATCCTGTGGATCAACCATGACCTCGAACAGGTCAAGCGCATCGCGCAATCGGTGACCGTTATCAACCAGCGGGTGCTGTACCACGGCCCCGCCGACCAGATCGACAGCCGACTGGAGGTCATTCGATGAATGCCTTTTACGACTTTATCCGAGACCACCTGCAGGCGCTTGCCGCGAGCCACCTGTTGCCGCAACCGTTCGAATACGAGTTCGTGATCAATGCGTTGATGTGCTCGGTGCTGATCGGGCCGTTGCTGGGTGTGCTGGGGTCGATGGTAATGATCAAGCGGATGGCGTTCTTCAGCCAGTCCGTGGGCAATGCGGCGATGACCGGCGTGGCCATCGGCGTGCTGATCGGCGAATCCTACACCTCGCCGTACTTCTCGATGTTCGGCTTCTGCCTGCTTTTTGCCCTGACCCTCAAGTACACGCAGCACCGCACCACCCTGGCCAATGACACGTTAATCGGCGTGTTCCTCTCCATCTCCCTGGCGGTCGGTGCTTCGTTGCTGCTGTTCGTGTCAGCGAAAATCAACACCCATGTGATGGAGGGTGTGCTGTTCGGCTCGATCCTGGCCGTTGACCACACCGACATGAACGTCCTGCTGGGCGTGACAGTGATTTGCACCCTGATCGGGCTGCCGCTGTACAACGGCATGCTGCTCTCCAGCCTCAATCCAAGCCTGGCCCATGCGCGCGGCGTGAAGGTGCGCAGCGTCGAGTACCTGTTCGTGGTGCTGGTCACCCTGGTCACGGTCGCCTGCCTGAAGATCATCGGCGCCGTACTGGTCGAGGCCCTGCTACTGATACCGGCAGCGGCCGCCCGCAACATCAGCCGCTCTCTGCCGGGCCTGGTCACCTGGGCGGTGGTGATTGCGACTTTTTCCTGCGTGGTCGGAATCCTGGCACCGATGCAGTTCCATATTCCCGTCCCCACGGGCGGCGCCATCGTGATCGTCGCGGCCCTGGTGTTCGTGTTTACCACCATCATTCGCGGCACCGCGCCGCAGTTCAGAGGGGCCAGCGTATGACACGGTTCAACTCATTTGTTCGGCCTTGGCTGGTGCTGCTGGCAGTGCTGGTGGGCGTCGCGCCGTCGGCTTTTGCGCAGGTCGACCAGCAACGAGTGCTGGTCGCCCTGCCGGCGGTGTATGCGCTCACCTCGGCGCTCGGCGAAGGTACGCACATCGAGGTCGTACGTGTACCGATGGACGCCGCCGTGCCCATGGAAAGCCAGGCCAACGCGCTGTCACGCCTGGACCCGGCCGTGTTCCAGAATGCGGTGGCCGTGGTCACCCTGAGCAGCCTGTGGCGCGCCGACCCGCTGTACGCGACGGCCCGTCGGCACAACCTGCGGATCGTCGAAATCGATGCATCGCATTCATGGGACGGCCTCAAGCCCGGCGTGGCCGTCACACGCGTGCCCTCAAACGATGTGCCCTGGGCCGGCGCCCGTAACGCCGAAGCGGGCCCCTCGCCTTACGCCTGGTTGAGCCCCATCAATGCCATGCGCATGTCCGCGCTGATTGCCGCCGACCTGGCACGCCTCTCGCCGAGCGACGCGCCCCGTATCACGCGCAACCTCGCCGCGCTCGACGGCCGCATACGCCAACTCAAGGCTGACTACGGCGACCGGCTGCTGAAAGTGCCGGACCTGCGCGTGCTGTCGCTGAGCAGCGAGCCGGTGTATCTGCTCGGCGAGTTCGGCGTGTATGTGGACGGTTGGTTCGTGCGCCAGGACATCGACTGGACGGACGCTGACCGCAGCGCCCTGAGCCGCTACCTGCGCGAGCGTGATATCCGCGTGGTGGTCCACAAGTGGGCGCCGGACGCCGGGATTATAAAGGCCATCGAGGACGGCGGCGCACGCCTGCTGATCCTGGATATCGGCAACCCCGGCCTGCTTGCGAATACCTCCAGCAGCTACGAGGCGCTGCTGAGTTCGAACCTGGACGCCTTGCTCGCGGCCTTCGCTGGCGTTCAAGCAGCCACGCCCCAGTGATCACTTTGACCATGGAGACTCAAACGCTATGAAACCGCGAAATCTGACCCACCCGATCCTGCTGGCAAGTGCACTGCTGTTCTGCCAGGCCGCCCTGGCCCATGGCCCCGTGTTTGACTGCTATATCGAGCACGATGACACCGTGAAGTGTGAAGCGGGCTTTACCGACGGCAGTTCCGCCGTGGGTAAAAAAATTCATGTCCAGGACACCAGCAACAAGCTGCTGCTCGAAGGCACGGTCGACAAAGACAACACCTACACCTTCAAGGCCCCTACCGGCGCGTACTCCGTTGAGTTCATAGGCGGCGAAAACCACGGCGCCACGATCCAGTCTTCCGACATTACACAGTGAAATCGACCATGCTGATCAAACGACGATTGCTTCAAGCCCTTGCCGCCGCGACCTTCGGTGGCGTGACCTGCGCCGCGCAAGCCCACTTCCAGATGCTCTACCTCGACGAAACGGCGCTGCAACGTGCGGCCGACCTGGAGTTCGCGATCGTGTTCACGCACCCGTTCTCCGGCGGGCCGACGATGAACATGGGCGAGCCTCGCGCGTTCAACCTTGTCGGCGCCCACGGCGGAGAAAAAACCGACCTGCGCCAATACCTGCACCCTGTGCAATGGCAGAGTCGCGATAAACCAGCGGCCTCCTACCGCGCGTCGATTCCACGGGAGCTGGTGCGCTCATTGGGCGACCATATTTTCGTACTCGAACCTGAGCCGTATCTGGAAAACGAGGAAGGCGTCTACATCCAGCAGTTCACCAAACTCATCGTGAACGTGGGCGGCGTCCCCGGCGACTGGTCGGAGCCCCAGGGGCAGGCGGTCGAGATTCAACCCCTCAACAAGCCGTATGCAAACTGGACGGGCGGAGTGTTCCGAGGCGTGGTGCTGGCGGACGGCAAACCTGTGCCGTTCGCCGAAATAGAGATCGAATACGTCAACCATTCTGTCGACATCAAGAACAACGCCTTTGGCCAGCAGGACTATGTCAAGGCGCCCCAGGCTTCATTCAAATCCTTGAGTACCTATTCGGACGCCCAGGGTGTCGTGACGATCGGCCTGCCACGGGCCGGCTGGTGGGGGATTGCAGCGCTTAACGTCGGTTCGACCAAAACCTATAAGGGCAAACCGTTGTCTCAGGATGCGGTGTTGTGGGTGCAGGTCAAGGACATGAAATAACCTGCGTCAGTTGCCGCTGACACAGCCAGTGGGAGGGGTTTGCCCCCGATGGCGGCCTCAGAGCCGACCAGGATGTTGTGTCGATGTAGCGCCCACTGTAACCACGATGCGAAGCGAGTCGCTCTTGATCTGCTTTTGATCTCAGGCGCCCCGTTAAACCACGCTGGCCGAACGCAGGCTTGAATCCGTGGGTAACCCGGCAGGACGCCGGGTTAGCCGCACTGGGCCATGGATGGCCCATTGCGGCGGCCCACGGATTCAAGCCGGAGTGAGGGCACACCGAGCCTAAGCGAGGTGCCGAGTGGTGGGGCAAGAGCGTTTTGCTTACTTTTGCGCTTTTCAAAAGTGAGCCGCCGTCAGGGCGGAACCCCAAGCAGCCGTTACCGCAGCAACGGATATGTACTCGACTGATCCAGCATCCTGGTCGGCTCTGAGGCCGCCATCGGGGGCAAGCCCCCTCCCACATTTGAGCCAGGGTCGACTCAAAATCCTGGTCGGCTCTGAGGCCGCCATCGGGAGCAAGCCCCCTCCCACATTGGGCCTGGATCGACACAAAATCCTGGTCGGCCCTGAGGCCGCCATCGGGGGCAAGCCCCCTCCCACATTTGGGCCAGGAGCGCTGTAGATAGATACCTATGCTAACGGCGCCGGCGTCGCCAGGCTCTCAAGAAACTCAATGACCAGCCCGTTGAACACCTCGCCTTGATCGTCATGCACATAATGGCTCGCGTCCGCCACTTCGGCGGTGCGCACCTGCGCATTGCAGTCGCGCATCGCCTGCAGCGTCGCCGCCGGCAGAAAGTCCGAACGCGCGCCGCGGATAAACAGGGTCGGGCAATCCAGGGCGCGCACCGCCGGCCACAAGTCCGTCGGTTCGATGCTCAGGCGCGCCTCGGCGATGCCTTGCTGATCGTGGCGCCAAATGATCGCGCCCTCGCTCTCCTTCATCGAATGCGCGAGGCGTGACGCCAGGCCCTGCTCCGACAAGCCCGGGCGGGACGCCTGCCAGAAAGCGCGGGCGGCTTGCCAGTCGTCGAACCGCAGGGGGGTCTGGTTCATCTCGCGGCGGATGCGCGCCGCACCGTCGCCCTGGCTCGACGAGCCGGGGCCGATGTCTTCGATGATCAGCCCCATCAAGCGTCCCGGTGCCTGCCGTGCGTATTCAAGGGCATTGGCGCCGCCCAGCGAATGCCCCAGCAACACAAAGCGCTGCAAGCCGACATGGGCGACGAAGTCCTGCAGGTCCTCGACATAGGATTGCGTGTGATAGCTCGCGGCCGGGCCCCAGTCACTCAGGCCGCGACCGCGCTGGTCGAGCGCGTAAACACAATAACCGGCACCCAGGGCCTCGACCAGCGACTCCCAGGTCTGTGCATAGGCGCGCAAGCCATGCAACAACACCAGCGGCACGCCGCTCGGGTAGCCCCAACGTAGAAAATGCAAACGCAAGCCGGTGCGATTGATGAAAAAGCGGCTGTCTGGGGACATGGGTTTGCTCCGTAAGTACAGTTAAGATTTTCCTGTAGGAGCGAGCTTGCTCGCGAAAAACGCACAGGCGACGCATGCATCCAGGAAACACGCGTTATCGTTGACGTTTTTCGCGAGCAAGCTCGCTCCTACAGTGGCATCAGAGGCCTGGGTCGACTTAGAAACGGTCGAAACGATAAGGGCTTGGATCGATGATGGGCGTGTGCCCACTGACGATATCCGCCGCCAGGTGACCCGCCGCTGGTGAAGTACCAAAACCGTGCCCGGAAAAACCGGTCGCCACGGTCAGGCCGGGAATCTGTGCGACCGGGCCTATTACCGGGTTGGAATCGGGGGTCACGTCGATAGTGCCTGCCCAGGTCTGGGCGATCCGGGCTTGCTCGAATACCGGCCAGGCCGCCTTGAGGTTGTTCATCGCATCATTGTTGAGCCGCGGGTTGGCGGCGGGGTCTTGCATGCGTACACGTTCGAACGGGCTGACACTGTCGGCCGACCAACGCCTGGGCAGCGCCAGGTCGTTGAAAAAATACTTGCCCAGCGACACGTTCAACACGCTGCGCTGCGCACGAAATTGCGGCATGTATTGCTTGGCAAGCAACAGGTGATCGAGGGTCAGAAAAGCGTCCAGCTTGCCTCGCTGAGTAACGATGAAACCGCCATCCTTGTGTTTGCGAAACGAAAAGTCCGGTGCGCCCACGGCAATTTCCGTCGGGCCCTCCATCGGGTGGGTACGCAACACCGAGCAGGTCAAGGCCAGGGTCGGCAATGACACCCCGAGGTTACCCAAGAAGCGCCGCGACCACATACCGCCCGCGAGCAATACCTGGTCGCAGCGGATCTCGCCTTTTTCCGTGACCACGCCACTGACTTTGCCGGCGGACATCTGCAGCGTACGCACCGCACACTGCTCGATGATGACCACGCCCAGGGCCATGGCGGCCTTGGCAATCGCACTGCTGGCCAGCGTCGGTTCCGCACGCGCGTCGGACGGCGTGTAGATGCCGCCGGACCAATTGCCCGCGCCGCCCGGCACCAACTGTTCGATCTCGCGTTTGCTCAGCATCCGAGAATCAAGGGACAGGTGGTCGACCGACTTGAGCCAGCCTTCATGCATGGCCAGCTGCGTGTCGTTGCGGGCGACGAACATGATGCCCTCTTGCCGGTAGCCCACATCCGCGCCCACCCGCTCAGGCATTTGTGCCCACAAACGGTCTGCGGCCAGGGCCAGCGGAATATCGTGCGCGTGGCGGCTGGTCTTGCGCACCCAACCCAGGTTGCGTGAGGACTGCTCGCCGGCGATACGGCCTTTTTCCAGCACCACTACCGCAATATTGCGTTCGGCCAGCGTCAGCGCAGCCGTCAGGCCAATGATGCCGCCGCCGATAATGACGACGCTGGTCGCAGTGGGAAACTCGGTGGACGTATTCACGGGCGCAATCGTCGGGGCCATGATCAAGACTCGATAAGCAATAGAGGTCGGCCGCGCACACGCACGGCCGCATAACGGGTTACTGCGACAGGCGAATGACTTCGACTTGCGCCTTGGAAGCGTTGCGATAAGCCGTCACTTCCAGTTCCACCTTGTAGACCGTCGAGCCCAGCGGCGGGCACGTGACGGTGCTGGCCGGGTCGACGCCGCGAAACTTCTCGCCGATCAAGGCCATTACCGCCGGCACGTCCTTGGGGTCCTGGATGAACACCCGCGAGCACACCACATCGGCCAGGCTGGCATCGACTGCCTTCAAGGCCGACTCGATGTTGGCGAACACCTGGTGCGTCTGCTCGAGGATGTCTTCGGGGATCAGCTTGGTTTGCGGGTTGCGGCCGGCGGTGTTGGACACATAGATCCAGTTGTCCACCACCACCAGGCGCGAATAGCTGGCCTGGTCTTCAAACGGGGAACCGGTCTTGAGCTTGATGATTTTTGTCATGTCGAAGGTCTCGTCAGTTGTAAAGGGAATGGCTCAGCGCAGCTCCGGGGTTTCCCACAGATTCAACTTCACGCCGATGCCTCTTTCGATCGCATTGCGGTACACCACCGTGCCCCAGGCCACGTCTTCGACCGGCATGCCGCCGACCGACATGATGATGATTTCTTCATCGTTGCGGCGGCCCTGGGCATCGCCGGCGATGATCTTGCCGATGTCTTCAAGCTCCTGGAGCTGCATCTTGCCTTCGGCGATCATGTCCATGAACCGCACGCCAATCACCGGCACGTTGTGGTGCGCAGGCTTGGGCAGTTCTTCGAACCAGGCTTCGTAAAGGCCGGTGTTGTCCAGCACCTTGCGCACGTCGGCGCGCTCCATGCCTTCGTCCAGCGAACAGGCCGCCGGCATCGCCATGAAGCAACCCGGCTTGACCCACTCGCGCTTCACAATTGGGTACTTTGAGGGGTCGCCCGTCTCACCGGAGCTACAATAAGTAACAAGGTCGGAATCACGGACCACCTCTTCGAGGCTGTCGACCACTTTAATCGTGGTGATCTGCGGGTAGGTGTCCTTCACCCAGGCAAGAAAATCATTCAGGCTTTTCTCGCCTCGGCCCTTGATCTTCAAGGTATCGATTAACGGGCAAACGGCGATGAATGCGGCGAGCGTGGTCTTGCCCATCACGCCCGGGCCGAGCAGGCCGACCACTTTCGAGTCCTTGCGCGCCAGGTGGCGCGCACCCACACCGGGGATCGCACCGGTGCGATAGGCCGACAGCAGGTTGGCGGACATATGCGCCAACGGTGCTCCGGTGTCGGGGTCGTTGAGGGTAAACATCAGGATCGAGCGGGGCAGGCCCTTGTCCCGGTTGGCAATATTGGAGCCGTACCATTTGACGCCTGCGGTGCAGAAACTGCCGCCCAGGTAGGCCGGCATCGCCATCATGCGCCGGTCGGCGGTGGGCTTGGGCATGTTCGGGAACGGCGAGTCCTTCGGGAATATCACCATTGCGCCGTGGGAATCGTTGTTCGGGCCAGCCATGCGATAGTCGCCGCTATACAGCAGAGCGAACATCTCTTCCATGGTGTTCACACAGGCGAGCATGTCGGTCACGCCAGCGCGGATCATGTCCTGCTCGGACAAGTAGATGAAGTCTATTTTTGTAGTAATGGACATAATTATTCTCGGACTGAAGGTGATATCGCCGCGGTAGGCGCGGCTCCACGCTATCGACCTTGAGTATCAGCGGGCGAACCTGGGCGGTATTGTAAATTTCGGACATCGACATCTATTCCGCGCGCAGGAACTGGCGCGATAAATGCGTGAATATTCGCGCATAACTCCATTTAAAGGTCCGGTCATGGTCAACCTGTGTGCGCCGCCGCTGAAGCACCACACTGCATACGAACAACCCTGGTTCGTACTCAATTCATCGCGCTATTCGGTAATGCCTTCGGATCACCCGGCGATCTCGCATTTTTACGCCTTCGACGTTGCCCACTCCGCCGACCTGCTGGCGGTTCCGGATGGCTGTGTGGACATCGTGTTTGACTGTGACCCCACGCGCCCCAGCGTGAGGATTTGCGGCACGCCATTGGTGGCGCAGCGCGTGGAGTTGCTGCAGGGTCATCATTATTTTGGCGTGCGCTTTTCGCCGGGGGTGATTCCCGGCTTTATCACCGTAATGGCCGAGGACCTGACCGAACGGGAATGGGACTTGCTGGAGGTGTCTGCGTTTGCTCAGCGCATTTTCGAGAGCATCGTCCAGGCCCCGCAGTTGCAGGAGCAAATGAAGCTGTTCAACGACTATCTGATCCCGCGCCTGATGGGCAGGACCTCGAAGTTGACGGCCATGGTCATTCAACAGGCGCTCGCCCATCGCGGCGACCTGCGCATCCAACAGCTGGAACACCTCAGTGGCTACACCAGCCGCACCATTCATCGTCAGTTCAGCCAGGACACGGGCCTGTCGCCCAAGACCTTCTGCCGGATCATCCGCTGCCAGGCGGCGCTGGAAACCCTCAATACCCAACACGATGTGTCGTTCTCGGAACTGGCCCTGGACCTGGGCTTTTCCGATCAGTCGCACTTCCTGCGCGACTTCAAGAAACTGGTCAGTACCACGCCCTGCGAATACCAACGCAAAATGCTGCGAAACGCCTATAACGACCGCATCTGCTTCGCCTGAATCCCTGTCCCCTGCCCTCGCAGAAAAAATTATTTAGCGCCTCCATCATTTCTCCATAAATCCTACGCTGAACGTGCATGCTGACGAGGCATCATCCTATCCGTTGCTGAACGCCTGCGCGCCGTTGCAGCATTGAGCCACCGCCCAGCACATCGACCGAGCACACCATGACTGAATCACTCCTTGCATCGAGCTCCAACCAGGCACTGGTCCTGATCGCCGAAGACGAGCCGGAAATTGCCGACATCCTCTCGGCCTACCTCAAGCGCGCCGGTTTTAAAACCGCGCATGCTCAGGACGGGCGGCGCGCGCTGGAGCTGCATCAGACGCTCAAGCCCGATCTGTTGCTGCTCGATGTGCTGATGCCGAAGCTGGACGGCTGGATGGTGCTGGCCGAAGTCCGTCATCGCGGTAACACGCCCGTGATCATGCTGACGGCCCAGGATCAGGACATGGACAAGCTCATGGGGCTGCGCATAGGCGCCGATGACTACATCGTCAAACCCTTCAACCCGGCGGAAGTCATCGCCAGGGTCCAGGCCGTGCTGCGCCGATGCGCCGACCAGGGGCATGGCGGTGGCCACAGTGTGCTGCGCGTCGACCCCTTCGAGATCGACATCGACAACCATGAGGTAAGCGTGCGCATCGGCACGCGAAAACAGCCGTTGCAGCTGACGGTGACCGAATTCAGGTTGCTCGCGCAGTTGGCAAAGTCGCCGCGTCGCGTGTTCAGCCGAGCCGAACTGCTGGTGCTCTGCTCCCCCGAGAGCGACAGCCTGGAGCGTACGGTCGACAGCCATATCAGCAAGCTGCGCCGCAAGATCGAAGACCTCGGCCTGCGCGGCGTGCCGACCAGTATCCGTGGCGTCGGCTACCGCTTCGGGAGCCAGGCATGAACGTCGGCAGCGGCATGAGCCGCCAGATTATCTTATCGATGACCGCCGTGGTGCTCTGCGTCATCGCACTCGCGGTCGTCGGCACCTACGTGTTCTATTCGTTGCTGTGGGCGCTGTCGCCGCCGACGCAGTTGGAGCTGGAGGCGGATGAATGGCTGCCCAGCGGCGTGGAATGGGCCTGGATGGGCTTGATCACCAGCATCAGTCTGGGCGTCGGCGTGGCGGTGGCCGTCAAATTGGCCCGACGCATTCTCATGCCGCTGAACTCGGTGGCGGCCAGTCTGCGCAGCCTGGCTGACGGCGACCTGGATGCACGGGCAGTGGCGCCCGACGTTTCTCCGGGCGAAGCCGCCCGGCTGGTGAATGACTTCAATAGCATGGCGAACCGATTGAAACGCATGGCCGAAGAACAAGCCTTCTGGAACGCCGCGATTGCCCATGAACTGCGCACCCCGCTGACCATCCTGCGGGGCCGTTTGCAGGGGTTGGCCGAGGGCGTGTTCGAGCCGGACACCGCGCAGTTCTACAGCCTGCTGAGCCAGGTCGAAGGCTTGACCCGCATGGTCGAAGACTTGCGTGTCGTGGGCATGGGGGATAACGGCTACCTGAAACTTGAAATCCAGCAGGTTGAGTTGTCCGACGCGCTGGAGGCCGAAGCGCGGTTGTTCGAACCCAGCCTGAACGCTGCCGGGTTCGTGCTGCTGCTGGACCTGCGCAAAGGCCCCGTGAACTGCGACCCTGCCCGCATCCGCCAGGCGTTGCTGGCGCTGCTGGACAACGTGCGCCGGCATGCCACGCCGGGCAAGGTCAGCGTCCAGCTCGGCAATGACGAACGCAGTCATTTCCTCAGGGTTGCGGATGAGGGGCCGGGGGTCGCCGAACCGTTCGCCGAGCTTATTTTCGATGCGTTTCAACGCGGCGACAGTTCGCGTTCCCGTGCCCAGGGCGGCAGCGGCCTTGGCCTTGCCGTGGTGCGTTCGATTGCACTGACCCATGGCGGCGCCGTGGCCTGTCGAACACTTGTAAACGGCGGCACGTTATTTGAACTCAGTTGGCCAACGGCACCCATTTGACTATCCAATCCTGACAACCGTAGAGCGAGGTTTGCTTTATCAGCACTCACCAAGGTGATGGCATGCGCCTGTGTATTTCCCTATTCAAAAGAGCAACTAAATATCGCCACTTTGCCTTACTGGACATACACGGACGTTGTATCGCTTTCATGAGTTGCGAAGGAGTACCAAGCCCGGGTGACTGGGTGGAAGTCGAAGCAGTCAATCTCGCCTGGCTCAATAAACCGCTGCCTGAACTGGAACGCCAGGCAGCGAATAACCGCACTGTGTAACGCCTGGCTCCCTTGTTTAACGCTCTAGCGTGGATAACTGTTATGCCTACAATGCATTCAGCTCGCAACACTATTACCCTTAAACAACTGGAAGCATCATTGATGCTCTATACGTTCAAACTCAGAAAGTTGCAGCGTTTCTGGATTCCACTGCAGCGGCATGCGCCGTCGTGTGTCCTGGCGCTGTGGCTGGTGGGCGTCTGTGCGTCGTTGCTCACTCAGTCCTATTATCACTGGCTGTTGATGGCGCCGGCCATTTGCATCCTGATCACCCTGGAAATCATTATCGAAGAAGTCCAGACCGATCTGTTGTTGATGACCGATGAAGCGCGTTATCGCCTGGGCATCTCCCGCGACGATCATCAACGCGCAACGCGCGCCACAGGTGCACCATGGCATCCGTAACACCGCCGATTCTGCTCGAAGAAAGTAAAAAGCTGGGGCAGCAATCCGCCAGCCAGACGCTCAAGGCCATCGCCCGGGCCTACCCCGGTAAATTGTTCGGCACCTTGTCGCTTGTCGCACTGGAAAATGCGCTGTTGCTGGCTTACCCGCTGTTCGCCGGGTTTGCCGTGGACTCGATCATTCGCGGCGATGCCGCCAGTGCATTGTGGTATGCCGCCGTGGTCCTCGGCTTCTGGGTAGTCGGCGCGGCCCGGCGGGCGCTGGACACGCGGACCTTTACGCGCATCTACGCCGACCTTGCGGTGCCGGTGATTCTCAACCAGCGCCTGCAGCGCCACAGCACCTCCAAGGCGGCGGCGCGGGTCGTGCTGGCACGGGAATTCGTCGACTTTTTTGAAAAGCACGTGCCGACAATCGCCACCGCGCTGGTGTCAATCGTCGGGGCGGCGGGCATGCTGCTGGTGATCGAGCCCTGGGTCGGCCTGGCCTGTCTGCTGGCACTGCTGCTGTGCGTCACGCTCATGCCGGGTTTTGCGCGACGCAACCAACGCTTGCACGAACGCCTGAACAATCGACTGGAGAAGGAAATCGGCCTGGTGGAAACGGTCGGAGCGCACACCTTGCACCGCCACTATCAGGTGCTGTCGCGGCTGCGCATCTGGCTGTCGGATCGTGAAGCCGTGGCTTTCCTGTCCATCGGCATTCTGGCGGCGCTGCTGTTCGTGGTCGCGATCACCCAACTGGCCTTGGCGCCGGCGGTGAAAGCCGGGCATATCTATGCGGTGATGACCTACCTGTGGACCTTCGTCAGTTGCCTGGATGAAGCCCCCTCGATGATCGACCAACTGGCGCGGCTCAAGGATATCGGCAAGCGCGTGGACCCAGGCCTGGCGTGATTCAGCGCGGTGACCTGCGCGTTTCGGAGGGCGATTCACCGAACAGCTCGCGGTAATGCGTGGCGAAATGGCTCAGGTGAAAAAAGCCCATGGCCACGGCGATATCTCCGACGTTTTTCTGGCTTGGGCAGGTTTCAATCAGGCGTCGCCTGACCGCGTTGAGGCGCAAATTGCGCAAGTATTCAACCGGCCGCATACCGGTTACCGCCTGAAAACTGTTCTGCAGCGTCCTGCGACTGACACGCAACTGCTCGCACAGGTCCAGGATGCTCAACGGGGTATCGCCACTGGCGATGATCAATTCCTGGCTGCGCCTGACCAGATAGGCGCTGACGGCAAAATTGCCACGCCGGCAACGGACTTCATCGCCGGCATGGCTGAACAGATCGAGAAAGGCGCCGAGCAGTTCGTCTTCGAGGATTTTTTCCGACGCCGGGTTGATGGCGTCAGCGTGTTGCAGAAAGTGACGAAACAAGGGGTGAATGCGCTGACGAATGCGCAGCAGTAACGTTTCATCCACGTTAAGCGCAGGCACGCTGGTCAAACGCTTGAGTTGCTCATTGGATAACTCGAAGGCCGCCAGTTTGGCGAAACGCACGGCATCGACGTTGAACGCAAAAAAATGCGTGCCTTCCGGCGCATGCAATACGAACTCTTCGGCATCACGCAGCAGCACCACGCTCTGCGCACTTACCCGCTGCCCCTGGACCACCGGAGGGTTGCCCAGTGACATGGCTGCGCACAAGCGGCCCTGGGGCGAGCGGCCATGCTGCACCACGCGCTTGTCCAGCACCTCCTGGAAGATCTGGAAGCGATCGCCGGACAGCTGCCGCAGCTCACTGGTCAGGCAGCCACGACCGAGCTGGTCATACACCTGCTGCCAGCCATGGATCGAGCCGGCGTGCTGTTGGGAGTCATTGAAGGTTCGGACTTCAGCGAGCATATTCGTCACTCCTCGGCCGCCGGGTTATTGCTATTGGCCCGAAGGGGCTCAGTCGTCCGTGACATTGGTTGGCGTTAGACAGGCACAACGCCCGCCTGGAAAACCAAAGCCAGTTCCGTGCCAAGCATGTGCAGATGATAAGTGCCCGGTTGAATATCCATCGGCGCCAGTAGCGCACCGGAGAGCACCACCTGCCCGGCCTCCACGCGATGACCATCGGCCAGCAGGCGTCGCACCAGCCAGCACAGGTTGAACAGGGGCGTGTCTTCTCGGTCCAGGGTATCGCCGCTCCCCAGATACACACCCTCATGTTCCAGGTGATACGCCACGCAGGCATGCCGGACAGGGTCGAACGGCACATGCGGTCCTACACAGTAAAGTGCGGCGGCGGCGTTATCGGCCAGGAACGCGCCAAGCCCGAAACGCCAGCCTTGCCAGCGGCAGTCGGCGATTTCGAAGGCCGGCGCCACTTGGGCGATGGCCGCCAGAATCTCCTCATCCGCGTAGTCGCCCGGTTCCAGCGCGCGCCCGAAGACGAACGCCAGTTCGATCTCAAGCTTGGGCTGGATCAACCGCCCGAGTGACACCGCACTGCCCGGCTCGACCTGCATGACCGTGGTGAGGCCGCCGTACACCGGTTCGTCGAGGCCGAAGCGTGCTTGCGCCGCACGGCCGGCAAAGGCGACCTTCCAGCCGCTCAACCGCTCGCCGCCGGCCTGGCGCCGCACGAGCCCCTGGCGCTGCAGACCGTAGCCTTCCAGCCGGTCCAGCGCTTCGGGCGCCAAGGGTTCAATGGGCTGGACGCTGCGCAAGGCCTCGTCCAGTTGGACGAGCAACGCGTTGGCGCCGCTCATGACAATTGCTCCGCCAACTTGCGCAGTACCCCATCAAGCCGCTCCGGGGTGGTAATCGCCGCGACAAAACGGTCCGGACGCACCACCACGATGCAGTCACGCACCTTGGAGAACCATTCGCCCAAGCGGTTATCCACGTCCTCCACACTCACGGCGTCATTGGCCGTCAGCGGCTGGTTACGCCCCACGCCGCTGCGCGACCGATTGACCTGGATGAAACGCGTGCCCCAACGAGCCCAATACTCGGCCATCGGTTCGCTGAGGTGTTCGCGCGGGTTCACTCGATAACCCAGCACGGCATAGCCGTTGCCGAGGACTTCGTCCAGGCGCCGGCGCTGGCCCTGGGCGTCTTCGATATTGGGCTGGATGAACAGTTGCCCGACCAGATCATCCTCACGCAATTCGGCCCGCTCGTGATGGACCAGCCCCTTGGTGATGGTCGCCTTGGGTTTGAACTTGAACTCCAGCAAGTGCGAGCGCAGGTTGTCGACGCTGTTGACGGCCTGGAACAGCCAGTCGCGCACGCCGGCCATCAGCGGGTTGGTCAAGCCAAGGACAGCGCCCATATTGTCGGCCAGGGCAACCAGTTCGGTGGCGTGGCCACGTCGCTCCTGGTCGTAACTGGCCAGGATCGATGGCGCCGCCCGGCCCTGGATGATCGCCGCGAGCTTCCAGGCCACGTTGGCCACGTCGCGCAGGCCGGAATTGAGGCCTTGCCCGGCCCATGGCGGGGAAATATGCGCCGCATCACCCACCAGTGCCACACGCCCTTCGACAAAGCGCGCCGCGACGCGCGAGTGGTGCGTATAGGCACGAATGCGAATGACGTTGAGCTGGTCGACGGCGTCGCCGATATGACCGTGGATCAGCTTGCGAATCGTCGCCTCTTCGCACATTTTTGCTTCGTCCTCGCCTTCCATCAGCATGAACTCCCAGCGCCGCTGCTGGTAAGGCAAGTAGATGCACACGAAGGGCCGCTGCGGGTCGGCATGCAGGGCTGTATAAGGTGCGTCCAGCGTGTCGTTGGCGGTATCGACCACTACCCATTTGCGTGGATGGGTCAACCCCAGCAGTTCAATGCCGAGTTTTTTACGCACCGTGGAGCGGCCGCCGTCCGCACCGATCGCATAGTCGGCCTGGAGCTGGTAGATCTCGCCGTCGGCGCCGCGCACCTGCAGCGTCACGCCCTGCCCGTCCTGCTCAAGCTCAAGCAGTTCATGCCCCTGGCGCAACTCGACACTGGTGTGCTGCCCAAGGTTTTCGCGCAAGGTGCCTTCGAGCAGTTGCTGCATGAAAATATTGCGCATCGGCCAGCCATATTGCGCAGCACTTGGCTTGACCTCGGCAAAACACACGCCGCGCGCGTTGTAGTAGCGCAGCGGCACATCGCAAATCATGTCGCGTACCGCCAGTTCGGCGATACCGATGCCCTGCAACACACGCAGTGCCTCATCGTCCATGCCCACGGCACGCGGATAAGGCAGTATGCCATCGGCCAGCTCAAGGACGATGCAGTCGATACCGTACATTCCCATGTAGTGCGCGGCCGTAATGCCGTTGGGGCCACCGCCCACGATGACAACCTGGGTTTTCTCCTGCTTCATCGCTATTCACCGCTTTCTTGTTGTGGTTTGGTTCCGGCACCGCGTAGGAGCGAGCTTGCTCGCGAAGAACGCATAGACACTGCATTTATCCAGGATGAACGCGTTATCGTTGACGTTTTTCGCGAGCAAGCTCGCTCCTACAATTGCTGTGCTTTTATCAGTGCAGGCCGTCAAGGCCCTTTACATCTTCTACTTTCAGCCCGCCCAGGCGTGCATGCAGACGTCCACGCGTGGCGAAAGCCCAGATCACGACGAGCTCATCCGGCGAAGGACCGTCGCCGAATGTCACCGAGAACGTGTCGTAGTGCGAGCGCACGTAAAGTGCGTCCTTGTGCGCCAGCGGCACGTCGATGGTCGAACCCGGGCCGCCACGTTTGCCGGTGGACGGCACCCACGACTTGCCACCGCCCAGGGCAACGCGGATCGGGTCGGCGGCCGGGTTGGTGAGGAACGCGTTGCCGTGCTCGTACTCACCCGCGCTACCTACCAGGATAGCCTTGCCGTAGCTTTCGATCTTGCGGGCACCGGCCAGGGCCTGAATGCGCCGGCCGAACTCTTCGCCCAGCAGCGGCGACGGCTCGATCAATTGCGCAAGGTCTTCACTGTAGCGGCCGGCATACGGGTTGGCGATCACGGCAGCCACGGCGTATTTGAACACCGGTTCGCCATCGGCCAACTGGCCACTTTCGTTAGCCAGGGTTTCTTCGACGAAGCTGTACCATTTGCGGATGTGATAGCTGGCGAAATTCGCGGTTTTCATCAGGTGAACCTCGGTTCAAATCGGGTCAAGGGGATCAAGCGTGATGTTGCGACTCGGCGCACGGGCGGCCTTGAAGCGGGCCTTGCCGCACGCATCGTCATGCTCGGTCTCGAGAAAGAATTCCATGCGATTGCAATCGGGGTCGTTGAAATACAGGCCGTTGCCGATTTCATGATCGGTAATTTTCACCACCTCCACCCCTTTCTTCAGCAACATGCCGTAGAGCTGGCGCAAGGTGGTCATGTCACCTTCGATTTCCAATCCGTAGTGCTGCAGGCCCAGGCCGCCCTGGTGGGCGCCCGGTTCTGCACGAATCAAGGCGATGTCGTGATGCTTGGTGCCAAATGCCATCATGACCCAACTTTCGCCCCGGGCACTTTCGTGCATGCCCAGGATGTCGGCGTACCACAGTGCCGACACATCAGGATCACTCACAAATAGCGATAAGTGAGTCCGAAGGATTTTGACTTTCATCACTGATTACCTCAGTTCTTCTTGACGATGGATTGATGCCCGGCCTTGATCTGCGCCACGGCAGGCGTCCAGAGCACATCTGCGATCTCGCTGAATTCGCGCCAGTGCTTCTGCCAGCTATCCCCACCATTGTCGGAGGTGAACAAATGCCCATACTTGGTGCCCGCCACGATCTGGCGCGGGTTGGCCGGGTTGAAGGCAATCGCCCAAACGCAGGAGTTGGGTTGTTGCGGCAGGGGCAGCACGGTCCACGTGAGTGCAGCGTCACGGGATATCAGGATCTTGCTGGTGGTGCCCGGCGTACCGTCGGAAATACTCAGGTACAGCTCGTTTTCCGTGCCCAGCGGCGCGTTCATGGCGCGCAGGTAATACAGGCCGAAGGCTTCGCGACCGACAATGCCGGTCCAGGTCAGCCCCTCGTCCAGGCTGCGGTAGACCGCATTGACGCAAACCACCACGATGACTTTTTCACCGTGATTGGGCAGTACCACAATGTTGTGGATGTCCGAGTTGTAGTCCCACAGCAGCCGGTCGTCGACGCGGGTCCAGCTGTCACCGCCGTCACGGGAGTGAAACAGCCCACCCTCTTCCAGGCCGAACCATAGTTGGTTGCGGTCGGTGGGGTCATAGGCGAAGGCCAGCAAACGCGGGCGGCTGACGCCGTCGCAGAATTCCGGGATCTCCACCGGGGCGCGATCCCAGCTCAGGCCACCGTCCAGGGTGCGCCACAACACAGCACGCGACGGCGCGCCGGTGCCGACGAAAATCCGTTGGGCGTCCTGTGGGTCGACCGCCACCTTCCACACGGTCTGCCCGTTGAACGGCGAATCGATGCGCTGCCAATGCCCGCCGGTGTCCTGGCTGACACACAAGCCCACGTCGGTACCGGCGTAGATCCGCTCCGGGGTGTCGGGATGCACACTCAGGGACCGGGTGATTGCATCGAACTCAAGGTCCTGCCCCAGGCCCAGGCGGTGCCAGGTCTTGCCATCGTCGGCGCTGCGAATCACCGCTTGCCCGACGGTCGCGACCAAAAGGGTTCCGTTACTCATCTCTGATACTCCTCAGATATAGATGCCACGCGTCAAACCACCGTCGATGCCGATGGACTCACCGGTTACCGCGCCGGCCTTCGGTGACGCCAGGAAGCCGATCAACCAGCCCATTTCAATCGGCGCCAGGGTGCGGCGAATCGGCGTTGCGTCGATGTAGGCCTGCTCGACCTGTTCCGCCGTCTTGCCCTGCTTGACCGCTTCGCGGTCGTACAGCTCCTGGATATGCGGGGTATCCACCACGCCTGGGTGAATCAGGTTGACCGTGATGCCCGACGGGCCGAGCTGGTCGGACAGGGTTTTGGTCATGTGGGCAATCGCCAGGTTGCGCATGCCCGACAGCACTTTGCTGCTGCGCCCGGTGAGCCCGCCGATGTTGATGATGCGACCGAAGCCGGCCGCCTTCATGTGCGGGGTCACGGCCTTGGCGCAGCGGAAGTAGCCGATCACCTTGGTGTTGAGGTCCGACAGCAACTCATCGTCGCCAGCGTGTTCGATGTCATTGCGCACCACGCCCGATGGCGCGGCAGCACCGTTGACCAGGATGTCGATACGGCCGAAATGCTTGTACGCCGCATCGACCATCTCGGACACGGCCTTCATGTCATTGGTGTCACAGAACAGCGGCAGCACTTCATTGCCGGTCTGTGCCGTGATCTCTTCGGCGGCCAGTTGCAGGAACGCCATGCGCCGCGCGCAGATCACCACCTTGCAGCCTTCCTCGGAGAGAAAGCGTGCGACTTCCTTGCCGATACCCATGCCACCACCGGTGACGATTGCCACGCGGCCTTTCAATTCCAGATCCATTGCCATTTCCTCTTGTGATTATTCGATTCAGGCCAGATCGACGAAGACGCTTTTGGTTTCGGTGTAGGCGTCAATCACGTTCTTGCCCATTTCCCGGCCCCAGCCGGACTGCTTGTAACCGCCGAACGGCGACGCCGGATCGACCACGTTCCAACAGTTGATCCACACCGACCCGGCCTTGAGCTGCGCGGCCACGCGGTGCGCCGAACGCAGGTCGCGGGTCCACAGGCCGGCGGCAAGGCCGTAGGGCGAGTCATTAGCGCGCAGCACCAGGTCGTCGATTTCGCTCCAGCTCATCACGGTCAGCACCGGGCCGAAGATTTCTTCGCGGGCCACGCAGGCCCGCTCGGCACGGTCCAGGAACACGCTGGGTTCAATGAAGTGACCGCGCTCAAGGTGCTCAGGACGGCCACCGCCGCAGATCAATTCGGCGCCCTCTTCCTGGCCCCGCTGCAGGTAGCCCTTGACCGTGTTCAACTGCCGGCCGGATACCAGCGGGCCCATGCTGTTGGCCGGGTCCAGGCCATTGCCGAGCACATAGGCGGCGGCATGGCGCTGCAGTTCTTCAAGCACCTGGTCGAGCACGCTGTCGTGCACATACAGGCGCGAGCCGGCCGTACACACCTGGCCCTGGTTGTAGAAAATCCCGTCGGCCGCACCCTTGGCGGCGCGTACGATGTCGGCGTCGGGCAGGATGATGTTGGGTGACTTGCCGCCCAGCTCCAGCGAAACCTTTTTCATGTTGCCGGTGGCCGCCTGGGCGATCAGCCGACCGACCTGGGTCGAGCCGGTAAAGGCGATCTTGTCCACGTCCGGGTGCTGTGCCAGCGGTGCGCCGGTGTCGGCGCCCAGGCCGGTGATCAGGTTGACTACGCCGGCGGGGAAACCGGCGGCCTCGATCAGTTGCACCAGGCGAATCGCCACCAACGGCGTCTGCTCGGCGGGCTTGAGCACCGCCACGCAACCGGTGGCCAGCGCCGGGCCGAGCTTCCACACGCACATGGTCAACGGGAAGTTCCACGGCACGATCAGCGCGCAGACACCGACCGGTTCACGCAACGTGTAGTTGAGCATCGGCGCGCCGCTGGCCGGCGAGACGGGCAGCGTGCTGCCTTCAATCTTGCTGGGCCAGCCGGCGAAGTAGCGAATGATGTTGGCCGCGCTGGCCGCTTCACCCCGTGCGTTGGCGATCGGCTTGCCGTTCTCCAGGGTGATCAGTTGCGCCAGCTCCTCGCGGTGCTGGTCCAACAGATCGGCCAGGCGAAACAGCAACAGGCCGCGCTGCGCCGGTGACTGGAAGGCCCAGGCGCCGGTAAACGCTGCGCGGGCGGCCGCAACGGCCGCATTCACATCGCGCTCATCGCCCTGGGCGACTTCGGTCAGGGTCTGTTCAGTGGCCGGGTTTTCCACGGCAAAGCGGCGACCGCTGGCGGCGTCCTGCCAGGTACCGCCGATGAACAGGCGACCGGGCTGGTCCAGGAACGCCTGGACGGCAGGTAATAATGGGAGCTGGTTCATGGTCGACTCCTTCAAAGCGCCATTTCGATCAGGCAAGGCCCGGCATCGGCGGCGGCATTGGCCAGCGCCCGTTGCAGTTCGGCATTGGTGTGTACGGTGCAGGACGGCACGCCATAGCCTTTGGCCAGGGCCTTCCAGTCGATGCGCGGAGTGTCGAGCACGGTCAGCTTGAGCGACTGCGGGTCGAGCTCGGTCATGCCGAAACGGCGCAGTTCGTTCTGCAAGATTGCGTAGCGGTGGTTGGCGGCAATCAGGATCACCACCGGCAACTGCTCGCGGGCAATGCTCCACAGGGTCTGGATGGTGTACTGGGCGCTGCCGTCCGATTGCAGGCAGAACACCCGGTTGCCACGCTCAGCCAGGGCCGCGCCAAACCCCACCGGAATGCCCTGGCCGATCGCGCCACCGGTATTGGTCAATACACGGTGCCGCGCGGCACGGGCAGAGGCGGTGAAAAACGGATAGCCGCAGGTGCCGCCCTCGACCGAGACAATGCAGTCGTCCGGCAGCGCGGCGGCCAACACTTGCCCCACCGACTGCGGGCTCAACGCGGCCTCGCCCGGCGGCAGCTGGATGTCCTGCGGTGTCGGTATGTAGGCAGGCGCGTCCAGCGCATCGGCCAGCGCGGTCAGCGCCCCGGCCACATCGTCGCCCACTTCGGCCAGAGACAGCAGACGCTCACGCTCAGCCAGTCGCGACGGGATACCTTCGTAGCCGAAATAACTGATGGGCTCCACGACACCGGCGCACACAACCTTGTCGTACTGTTCAAGGATCTCGATGGCCACTTCCGGGAAGTACGGCAGGCGATCCAGGTCGGGCAAGCCACCACCCCGGTAGCTCAGGCGCGGGAAGGTTTCGGCAAACATACGCACGCCGGGCAGTTGTGCCAGGCGCCCCGCCGCTTCCAGGCCGGCGACCGACAAGCCCTGGTCACCGACGATGAACACCAGGCGCTGGCCGTCGCGCAGGGCCTGGGCCACGGCTTCGATGCGGTCGCTGGCAAAGCGCCGCACCGGCGCACGCAGCGGGCTGAACTGGCCGTTGTGGGTCACGGTATTGGATTGCAGGTCCATGGGCAGGATCAAGCTGGCGATCTGGCCCTTGGCTTGCCAGGCGGCGCGCATGGCTTCCTGCAAGTCCTCGCCCACACCCGACGCGGTGCGTGAGGTGCGTACCCAATTGGACACAGTACCGGCCAGGGCCTGGATGTCGCTGGCCAAAGGCGGGTCGTAATTGACGTGCCAGGACGCGTGGTCGCCAATCACATTGACGATGGGCGTGTTGGCGCGCCGTGCGTTGTGCAGGTTGGCGATGCCGTTGGCAAAGCCCGGGCCCAGGTGCGTCAGGGTCATTGCCGGTTTGCCGGCGATACGGCCGTAACCATCCGCGGCACCGGTACACACCCCTTCGAACAACGACAACACCGGCTTGAGGGCGGGTGCACTGGCCATCGCGGCCACCAGTGGAATCTCGGTGGTTCCCGGGTTGGCGAAGCAGTACTCGATACCGCTTGCCGCTGCCGCATTCACTATCAGTTGCGCACCATTCATTGTCAGCCCTCTCACTTGAGCGTTTTCTTTGATGAGATTTATCACATACAAAAACCAACCATACAAGTTTTTATTAATATAAATCTCTTATTCTGAGATTTATGCGATATTTGAGCCGAGATACGTTAGTGTGATGACCTGTAGGAGCGAGCTTGCTCGCGAAAAACTCACAGGCACCGCGTTCCCTCAGGAGGCACGCGTTATCGTTGACGTTTTTCGCGAGCAAGCTCGCTCCTACAATGGATCCGGGGCGTTTTCGCCTATAGTGCTTACCCGCGTGCCATCCCTTCTCTAGGAACGAAATGAGCAGCCTGAGTAAATTGCTGAATGTCCTGGACCTGTTCGGTCCAGCCACGCTGAAGATCGACCCGGACACCATCGCCGAGCGCATGGGCCTGTCGCGTGCCACCGCTTACCGCTACGTCAAGGAGTTATGCGACGCCGGGCTGCTGACGCGCGTGGACGCCGGCAACTATGGCCTGGGGCCCCGCGTGATCGAGCTGGACTGGATGATGCGCCAGTACGACCCCATCCTCCTCGCCGGGCGCGAACTGATGCATGAGTTGTCGGCGCAGACCGGCCTGGCGGTGTTCGCCAGCGTTTTCTATGACGGACGCATCATCAACACCTACATCGCCGAACCCACCGACACTTACCACTTCTCCTTCGGGCGCGGGCACCCGCTGCCGTTTTTTCGTGGCGCGCAATCGAAGGTATTGATCGCCTTTCAGAAAGGCCGTCGCCTGCAACGCCTGTTCGAAGAACACATGGCCGGCGATGCGGACAGTGCCTACGACTGGGCAAGCTTTTCCAAGGCCACGAAGAAGATTCGCAAGGACGGCTATTGCATGACCCACGATGAACTGAACCTGGGCCTGACCGGCATCGCGGCGCCGATCATCCAGCCGGATATCGACGAGGTAGTGGGCAGCCTGTCCGCTGTCGGCAGCACCCAGAGCTTCAAGCTGCTGCGCCAGGAAACCGTGATCGAGATGGTGATGGACACCACGCGGCGGATTGCCGAGAACATGCGCAATCAGCCGGGCGCTGCCGCGTCCTGAGGTCAAGACGCGACAGCTAGCATGGTTCAGAACGGTACGGCGACGGTCACTTGGCTGTACACATTGGTGCCGTTGCCGACCGCCTGGTTGCCGCCCGTGGTGGAATCCTGTTTCGGTTTGTAGAGACCGATCAGCGGCGTGATGATCAGGTGCGGGTTGACCGCCCACTCGGCGTACACGTCCAGCTCCCGCGCATCGAGGTTCAGTGCATTGCTTTTGCGCACGGTCTCGAAGTCGAAGTACAACGCGCCCAGGGTCAGGTTTTCCAGCGGCGTGGCCTTGAGGCCCACATGATGGATGCGGGTGTTGCTGTTGAACGGTCCGGAATAGTTGCCGCCGACTTCGCCTTGCAGCCAGGTGCCGTAGCCCGTGCTTTGGCCGGTGAACAGCGAATCCCATTTTTGTGAGTAGCGGGCGTAACGGTAGGTGACCTTGGGTGCCCAGGCGACATCGGCAAAGGTGTAACCGGCTTCGCCGTACCAGGCTTTTTCCGGCCCGCTGTCCTTGTCCTGCCAGGCGTATTCGAAGGCCAGGCTGACATTGGGCAGGCCCGCGTCGCCTTCGCCACGCACGCTGTAGATATTCATACCCTTGCGCTGGCGCTGAAAATCACTGGCCCAGCGATCGTTCACATCGATGCCATGCACCCAGGTCAACCCCAGGGTGCCGGGCTTGGTGGTGTAATCGAGGGTACCGGCGGCCACTTCGGTTTCAGCCTGGGCGCGGTTGTCGGACTTGAGCCACAGCAGGCTGCCATGCAGGCCGTCCTTGCCACCCAGGCGCAGGAACGCGGTCTGATCGAACGCATGCCGCGCCGCCAGATAGTAGGCACCGCCGCGGTTCAGCGCGCCATCGGCCGGGCCCTTGCCCAGGTTCGGCCCGTCATCGTTGACCAGGAAGCCCCTGCCGAGCTTGACCACCTGGCGCCCGCCGGAGATATCCACGCCGTCCTGGCCCAGTGCCGGGAACAGGTCGCCGGAGCGCCACCCGAGGTAAGCGTCTTCGATTTTGGTGGTGCGTTCGGTGCCCAGGGTATTGCCGGCCGCGTCGCCGTCGCCCCAGGTGGCGGAGCTGAGCAGGGCGAACGCACCGTAGGCGGTGCCGTTGCCCGCCAGGGACTGGTCGCCGCTCAGGCCATATTTGATAAAGCCTTCACGCCAGGTCGAGCCGCCCGACGTGCCGTTGTAGTTCTTGCGACTGTTGAACATACCGAATACGGCAGTCATGTCTGCGTTGAGATGGCGGCTGTCATCGCTGTACAGCTCATAGGCCTGGGCCTGGCTGATGGCGCAGAGCGTCAAGCTGCATGCCAGCGTACCGCCGAAGAATAAAGTGGATGGGTAGCGCATGATCGAAGCTCCTTGAAGCGCGTCTTTAAAGACAGATAGTGGCAACAGGGGCGCAGCGACGCTGCGTCCCTGTTGGCCGAGCATTACTCGCCCGCGCGCTTATTGACGAACAGCAATTGCTGGCCGGTAAATTCCAATAGCCCTTCGAGGCCGAACTCGACACCGAAGCCGGACATCTTGCTGCCGCCGAATGGCGTATTCGGTTGGATCCGGGCGTGACAGTTGACCCAGGCCACGCCACTTTCCAGGCGGCTGGCCAATGCCTGCGCCTGTTCGCCATCCGGGCCCCATACCGAGCCGCCCAGGCCCATGTCACCGGCGTTGGCGCGGCGCAGCACGTCCTCGACGTCGCTGTAAGCGATCAGCGGCAACACCGGGCCGAATTGCTCCTCGTCCACCAGGCGCTGACCATCGGTCACATCCGCGACCAATGTCGGTGGGTAAAAGAACCCCGGACGGTCCAGACGGGCGCCGCCACACAGGACCCGTGCCCCCTGACCCCGTGCATCGGCGACCAGGGCTTCAACCAACTGCAATTGCTCAAGGTTCTGCACCGGCCCGAAGTTGACGCCGGGCTCCAGGCCATCACCCACCACCTGGCGCTGGGCAATCAGCGTCAGCGCGTCGGCGAAGGCCTCGTATTGGGATTCGTGAATGTACAAACGCTTGAGGGCTGCGCACGTCTGGCCCATGTTGAGGAAGGCTGCCTGGAAAACTTCCTCGGCGACCTCTTCCACCGATGTGCCGGGCAATACAATCGCAGCGTCGTTGCCGCCCAGTTCAAGGGTCAGGCGCTTGAGATTGGTGGCAGCGCCGCGCATCACGCTCTGGCCGGTGGCGGTGGAACCGGTGAAGACAATCTTCTGAATGCCGGGGTGCGAAGTGATCGCACTGCCGAAACCCTGCTCGCCGGTCACGCAGTTGATCACACCGTTGGGCACATGCCTGGCAATGATTTCCGCCAGTCGCAAGGTACTCAGCGGCGTCAGGCTCGACGGTTTGCTGACCACGCAGTTGCCGGCCCGCAGCGCCGGCATGATGTGCCACACGGCAATCATGAACGGCCAGTTCCATGGCGTGATGGACGCCACCACACCCAGGGGTTTGCGGTGCAGCTCAATGCGCTGGGTCGGGGTTTCTTCCACCAGCTCCACTTCAATCTGCTGTCCGGCCGCATAGCGGGTCCACGCAGTGGCGCCCATGACTTCGGAAAACGCCAGTTCCAACGGTTTGCCTTGTTCCTGCACGATCAACCGGGCCAACTCATCGGCGCCCTGCTCGATACTCTCGGCAATCGCCAACAGCCTCTCGCAGCGCTGAGCATGGGAAACGTGACGCCACGCCTTGAAGGCCACTTGAGCGGCGGCCACCGCGTCGTCCAATTGAGCCAGCGAGCCGGCCGGGCATTGGGCGAATGCGGCGCCGGTAGCCGGATTGATCACATCAAACTGCCCGTTTTCACCGGCAACCTGAATCCCATTGATAAGCATCTTGTAGTGGTGCATGTGTCATCTTCCTTTAACGCTGGCGAACCTTGCCGGACAACGGCAAGCGAACAGTGTGCAGTGGGGCGGTATCGCTCGATGCCTTAGAGTTTGTGGCTGCCCAGCGCCAGGAAGCGCTGCGGCGAGACCTTGCGCAGTCGCGCGGCGAGAAAAATGCCGCCCAGCAGCGCCGCTGGAATGACCGCGCACAGTGCGTAGGACAAGAGCTGGCTGGCGCCGGTGAGTACATCGAAATGCACCACCGCCAGTATCAGCACCATCAGCAAGGCCAGGCTGGAGAAAATCGGCAGGATACGCCCGCGCCAGAGGCCGACATTGAGCTCCGGGTGCCGGTGGAAATACACACACACCGAGACCGAAGTCATCGCCATGAGCAAAATCACGCACAAGGTGGCGAGGTTGGAGAACCAGGCGAACAGTTGCAGGATCGGATCGGCATCCATCGCAGCGAAGATCAGCACCACCACGGCGGCGATCAGGCTTTGCAACGCCGAGCCCATATGCGGGCTCTGGTGCACACGGTGGGTGGTGCCCAACAGACTGTGCAGCAGACCGTCGCGCCCGATCGCGTAGAAATAGCGCGCCGCGGCGTTATGGAACGCCAGCAGCCCGGCGTAGATGCTGACCATGAACAGCACCCGGATAATCTGCGTCAGGTACGGGCCGACAAAGTGGTCCGACATGCCGTAGATAAAGGTGGTTGGGTCCTGCAGGGCTTGCAGCATCGGCACGATTTTATCCGTACCTACGCCCACCACCATCGACCAGACCGACAGCGCGTAGAAGCCGCCGATCAGCAGCACCGAGCTGTAGGTGGCAATCGGAATGGTACGGTGCGGATTTTTCGCTTCTTCGCCGTAAATCGTCGTGGCCTCGAAGCCGATAAAAGCCGCGAAGCAGAACAGCAGGCCGATCGACGGGGTACCGCTGAGCACATGCTGGCGGGTGAACGAGTCGAGATTGACACCGCTGTCGCCGCCAGTCTTGAGAATCGCAATATCCAGGGTCAGGATCGCCAGGTATTCGGCAATCACCACCACCGACAAGACGCGGGCGGACAGATCGATCTTGCGATAGCCCAGGATCGCGATGCTGACCATCGCCATCAGCGAGTAGGACCACCAGGGCAATACCAAGCCGTATACGCTTTCCATGGTGCCGCTGACCACGCCGCCGAACATGCCATAGAGGCCGACCTGCAGGATGTTGTAGGCAAACATCGCCAGCACGCCCGCCGCCCCTCCGGCCAGGCCACCCAGGCCGCGCGAGGTAAAGGCGTAAAAACCACCTGCGTTGGTGACATGCCTGGCCATGGTGGTGTAACCGACCGAAAACGCCAGCAGCACCGCCAGGGCCAGCAATAACAACGCCGGGGTGCCGGCACCGTTGCCCAGCATGATGCCAATCGGGAAACCTCCGGCGATAACGCTGAGCGGGCTCGCCGCCGAAATCACGAAGAAGATGATAAAGCCGACACCCAAGGCGCCACGCTTGAGCTCCGTGGAGCTGTTGACCGGGATAGATACACTCATCTTATTAACCTTATTGTATGAGGCAGTCGCTGTGGTAAAGGACCGATCAAGGCGCCATCGGTACCAGATAGCGCTTTTGTTTTTGGGATTGCACGCTGTATTCGATCCTATGCCCGCCCACGAACACCCCGCTATCCCAAATCGGTAACATCGCCGGCATCACACCCGACCGGCAATGCCCCGACCGTCACGGCCGATTTGGGATAACGGTGCCCTTCTGCATTCAGGCATGCTAGGTCCAGCCCTCTTTTACGGACGCCAGCCATGCCCTTTACCGACTCCAAACGTCGCTGGCTGATACTTGCCATCATTTCCAGCGCGCTGCTGCTTATCGTCATAGACATGACGGTGCTGTACACCGCGCTGCCCACACTCACGCGGGAGCTCAGCGCCACGGCGTCGCAAAAGCTCTGGATCATCAATATCTACGCGCTGATCGCCGCCGGCCTGCTGTTGGGCATGGGCACCCTCGGCGACCGTCTCGGGCACAAACGGCTGTTTATCGGCGGCCTGAGCGTTTTCGGCCTGTTCTCGCTGATCGCTGCGTTCTCGCCATCGGCCAGCGTCTTGATCGTCGCCCGTGGGTTCCTGGCGGTGGGCGCGGCGATGATGATGCCCGCCACATTGGCCCTGGTAAGGTTGACGTTTACCGACCGAGGCGAACAGGCGATGGCGTTCGGCCTATGGGCATCAGTGGCCTCAGGGGGCGCTGCATTCGGACCGGTGGTAGGTGGATTGTTGCTGGAGCATTTCTGGTGGGGTTCGGTATTCCTCATCAACGTGCCAATTGTGCTGTTGGCCTTGCTGCTGGGGGCGCTAGCCATTCCCGATCATCCGGGAAATAGCCAGACACGCTGGGACTGGCTGGGTTCGCTGCAGGTCATGATCGGTTTGATCAGCATAGCTTATGCGGTCAAGGAGCTGGGTAAACGGCAACCCTCCTTCGAGGCCATGCTGATAGCACTGGTCCTGGGCACGCTATTTCTGGCGCTTTTCATTCGACGTCAACGGCGTGCCGATCAGCCGATGCTGGATCTGTCGCTGTTCTCCACGTCTGGCTTCAGAAATGCAGTGATTTCAGCGGTGGTATCAGCCGCCGCCTTGATCGGCATGGAACTGGTCTTCAGCCAACGCCTGCAACTGGTGCTGGGCCTGTCGCCGCTGGAGGCGGCGCTGTTCATCCTGCCGCTGCCGCTGGGTTCGTTCGTCGCCGGGCCGCTTGCCGGGCATTACCTGCCGCGCCTGGGAGAGCAGCGCATGCTGTTCTGGACGCTGCTGCTCTCGGCTGCCGCGATGCTCACCTACTTGCTGGCGCACAACGCCGCAGTGCCAGTGCAGATCGTCAGCCTCGCGCTGCTGGGCCTTACGATGGGCGCCGCGCTGACCGCAGCGTCCAGCACGATCATGCTCAGCGTGCCCGCCGATAAAGCCGGCATGGCCGCCTCCCTTGAGGAAGTCTCCTTTGAACTGGGCGGCGCCGCAGGCGTGACACTGGCGGGCAGCCTGTTATCGGCCATCTACGCCTACTCGGCGAGCCAGACGATTGCGCCATGGCTGGCCCTGAACCCCATGATCTTCGAGAGCCTCGACGATGCGCTGGTGGTCGCCGCGACGCTGGCGCCGGAGGACGCGGCGATGCTGATCGGGTCGGCCCGTTCGGCGTTCGACGCGGGTTTCGTCGCCGTACTGGCCACCTGTGCGGCATTGCTGTTGATGGCAGCGCTGCTGGTCAGGCCACGCAAACGGGTGTCATGAATCAGTGACATCAGCCGATGCAGTGACACATCCAATAAAAAGTCGGTGGTGCCACACCAACCGATGATCGATCAACACGCGGTTTACCAGTGAGATAGCCCAATGCTCGACGCCCTTTCCATCCGTTTGAAATTCGTCCTCTTGTCGGGTTTGTGCCTGCTTGGCGTGATCGGTCTGATCGTCGGCATGAATCTCTACCAGGGCAACCAGAACAACCAGTTGATCAGCACCTCGAGCAGTACGATGCTGACTGAAAGCGGCAAGACCCTGCTGCTGGCCAGGGCGGCGGAACAGGCGAAGAACCTGCAGGGCGAATTCGCCCGCAGCGGGCAGATCATCAGCGCTTTTTCCGACCAGGCGGCCGGCTTGCGCACCATGGCCGCCCAGCGCGGGTTGGCGGCTGCGACATTGCGTGAAGAACTTAACCTGGCGCTCAAGACCACGTTCGAACGCAATCCCGAGATCCTCGGGCTTTGGCTGGTGTACGAACCTGATGCACTGGATGGCAAAGACAGTGAGTTCGTCAACGACGCCGCACGCGCCGCCAACGAGAACGGACGCTTTGCCAGCGCCTGGAATCGCGGCGCGGGTCAAGCGATGAATATTCTGATCCCCGAAAGCGATTTGCAGAAGACCGAGTTGAGCATCAGCGGCACGCCCTACAACAGTTGGTACACCTGCCCGCGAGACACGCGGCGCACATGCCTGATGGCCCCCTATGCCGACACCCAGGCCGGGCAGGTTCAACTGATGACCACGCTGTCGATGCCCCTGATCGCCGATGGCAAGGTGATCGGCACCCTTGGGGTCGACCTCGCGCTCGGCGCCCTGCAAGCTGCCGCGAGCGATGCCCAGCGCACCCTGTTCAACGGTTCAGGGCGCATGCTGATCGTTTCCGACAGTGGCGTACTTGCCGCCTACAGCGCGGATGCGAGCCAGGTCGGCAAAAACATCGGCGTTCCGTTGAAGGATGAGGGCAAGGCCGTGCTTGCGGCATTGACGCAACAAAAACCGGTGGTGCTGGCCGGTGATGCGCTGATTCGCGCTGTGTACCCCGTTGCACCCATCGCCGAAGCGCCGGCGTGGGGAGTGGCCATCGACCTGCCCAAGGATGTCTTGCTGGCGGACTCGATGAAGCTGCAGACCTTGCTTGACCAGACGCAAACCCGGGACACCCTGGAGTCGCTGTTGGTCGCCGTCGGTGCGGGGCTGCTGGGCTTGCTGCTCATCTGGTTCACCGCCTCCGGTGTGACACGCCCGATCAACAGCGTCGCTCGGATGCTCAAGGCAATTGCCAGCGGCGACGGCGACCTGACCCAGCGGCTGGATTACCGCAAGAAAGATGAACTGGGCGAACTGGTGAACTGGTTCAACCGGTTTCTCGACAAACTGCAACCCACCATTGCGCAGCTCAAGCAAAGCATCATCGCTGCGCGCGGCACCGCCGACCAGTCGTCGCACATCGCGCGCCAGACCAGCGAAGGGATGCAGGTGCAATTTCGCGAGATCGATCAACTGGCAACCGCGTCCAACGAAATGAGCGCCACGGCCCACGAAGTCGCCAACAGCGCGTCAAACGCAGCGATGGCGGCCCGGGGCGCAGACCAGGCGTCCAGGGAAGGCATCACCATCATCGAGCGCAGCACCCGTGACATCAACGCGCTGGCCAGCGAAGTCAGCAAGGCCGTGACCGAAGTCGAAGCCCTGGCGGTCAACAGCGAACAGATCGGCTCGGTGCTGGAAGTGATTCGCAGCATCGCCGAGCAGACCAACCTGCTCGCCCTCAACGCCGCGATCGAGGCCGCGCGGGCCGGCGAAAGCGGCCGAGGTTTTGCGGTGGTGGCCGACGAAGTACGCAACCTTGCCAAGCGTACCCAGGATTCGGTAGAGGAAATTCGCCTGGTGATCGAGCGCATCCAGACCAGCACACGTGGCGTGGTGGCAACCATGCATTCAAGCCAGACTCAGGCCCAGAGCAACGCCAGCCAGATCCATCAGGCGGTGGAGGCACTCGGTAAAATCAGCGATGCGGTGACGGTGATCAATGACATGAACCTGCAGATCGCGAGCGCGGCAGAAGAGCAGAGCGCCGTGGCTGAAGAGGTTAATCGCAATGTCTCGACCATTCGCGGTGTCACCGAGACATTGACTGAACAGGCGGGCGAGTCGGCGCAGATCAGCAGCCAGCTCAACGAACGGGCCAATCAGCAAATGAAGCTGATGGATCAGTTCCGCGCTTAACCCGTGGCGTGCCGTTGCGCCACCGTGTAGGCCATCACGCGCGCGCGCAGACGGGGATGGCGGCGCGGACGGTATGGGACGGTAACTCTGCGAACAGTGCCTGGTACTCCTCGGCAAAATGACTGAGGTGGTAGAAGCCCCACTGGGCGGCGGCATCACCGATGGAGAGACGGGACGCAAGGGTACACATGAGGGTTCGACGCACGCCATTGAGCCGGACCGAGCGCAAGTAGTTCAGCGGCGTGGTCTCGGCTACCGAGCGGAAGCTGTTCTGCACGGTGCGCCGACTCACCTGCAGGCGTTGGCACAACTCGTTGACGCTGGGCACATCGATTCTTTCGGCGGTCGCCAGTCGGTGGCATTTCTCGACAATGAAGCTGCGCGTGGAACTGGGGCTGCGTTGGAGCTTGTCGCAGGCCGGGTCGGTGAGCAATTGCAACAACTCACCGAGCAACGCCCGCTCCAGCCCCTGCTCGCCCGCGCTGTCGAGTTCCTCGCCGACCTCCGCCAGGGAGAGCACGGCGAGCAATCCAAGCCGAGCCTGGGCGAAGCGTTGCGCAGACACCCGTATCACGGGTTGGCGCAGCAACCGACTGATCTCACTGGCCGACGCCGTTTGCTCCAGTACCTGCTCGAACCACTCGCGTTCGAAGGTGACGGACAGCAGCTCCATGCCCATCGGCATATGGAACATGAACTCCTCGCCCCCCTGCAGAAAGAACAGGCTGCTGTCATCGACTTCGCGACCCTGCATGCGCGTCGAACCCGGCACGCTGATCGGCACGGCAAAGCACATCTTGCCTCGCGGTGCCACACCGCGCTGCACTACCCGCTGGTTGATCTGCTCGCGAAACACGTGGCAACGCGCAGTGGTCAGCTGCATCAACGAACTCTCGGCCGGACCGGCCGTCAACTGGCTGTAATCCTGGCTCCACTCCTGGACATTGGCCGCATGGACGTGGATATCGCGAAAATGGCTTATATGATGATTTTTCATAATGTGCGAAAAGCCTCTGCCAATTTTTGTTTTTATCTCAAGCTACCTTGCAATATTCGCACATAGATCAATTACCGCGAAATTTCTTCTCAAATAGGGCCTTGGGCGGGACCTGCCGATGGACCGATTCATCATTTGCCGATTCGGGCTAACGGACAGGCGCACTCCATGAGAATGATCCACATACTGAAACCGACATTCCAGAGAGTGCGTCATGATTGAGTCCAAACTAGAACCCCTGCATTTCGCGGATGCCCCGCACATTATTTCCAGCACCCTGCCCGGCCCGCTGACCCGCGAAGCGCTGGCGTTGTCGGCGAGTACCGAATCGATGGCGCGCGGCGGCGGCCGTATGCCTATTGCCATGGACCGCGCGTTCGGCGCGACCTTCAAGGACCCCGACGGCAACACCTACATCGACCTTTCCGCAGGCGTGGGCGTCAGCAGCGTCGGCCGCTGTCACCCGCAGGTGGTGAAAGCCATTCGCGAACAGTCCGAAGTGCTGATGCATGCCCTGGAAATCAACAGCACCCGCCGCACCGAACTGGCCGCCAAGATGTCCGAGATCGCGCCCGATGGCTTGCGCGGTGACTGCATCACGTTCTTCACCCAAAGCGGCAGCGATGCGCTGGAAGCGGCCATCAAGTTTGCCAAACGCATCACCGGGCGCCACCAGATCCTCGCCTTCCACGGCGGCTATCACGGCGTGTGGAACGCCTCCGGCGCGCTGACCACCGGCACGGCCTACCGCAAGGGCTACGGGCCGATGATGGGCGGCGTGATTCACGCACCCTACCCCTACGCCTACCGTTTCCCCTTCGACACCACGCAAAAAAGTGCCGAGCAGATTGCCGGCGACTACGTGGATTACCTGCTGAACAGCCCTTACACCGCCGCCGATGACGTGGCCGCCGTGATTGTGGAACCGGTGCAGGGCGAAGGCGGCTACGTGCCGCCCTCCCCCGAATTCCTGCAACTGTTGCGCAAGGCCTGCGACCGCGCCGGCGCGTTGCTGATCGTTGACGAAGTCCAGTCCGGTGCGGGCCGCACCGGCAAGATGTGGGCGGTCGAGCACTCCGGCGTCAAACCCGACATGCTCACCTTCGGCAAGGGTATTGGCAGCGACCTGCCGATGGCCGGGCTGATCATGCGCTCGGACCTCGCCGCGCAGATTCCCGACGGTTCGATGCCCAATACCTTCGCCGCCAACTCGCTGTCTGCGGCCGTGGCGTTGACCAATATCAGCATCCTGCAGGACCCGGAACTCGGCCTGCTCGATCGCGCCCACACCCTGGGCCTGGAAGCGCAGGAACGTATCCGCGGGTTCAACAGCCCGTTCGTCGGCGAAGTTCGCGGTCGCGGCCTGATGATCGGTATCGAGTTGGTTGAAGACGCCGCCACCAAGACGCCGCTCGAAGGCGCCAAAATCGGCCAGCTCATGGGCTACCTGATGAACCACGGGGTACTGATGATTCCCTGCGGGCGTTACAGCAACGTGATGCGTGTGATGCCTTCGCTGACGATCACGCGCGAGCTGTTCTTCAAGGCGTTGGACATTTTCGGCGATGCCCTGGCCTCCCTCAAGGCCTGAGTGCGTCATCTCCAACCCCTCCCATCACGCATGGACACCCACATGACCGAGCACCTGAAACACTTTATCCAGGGCGCGCCCTGCGACGCCAGCGACGGAGCGCGCATCCCTCTCATCAACCCCGTGACCGAGCAGGTGTACGGCAGTTGCGCAAGTGGCACCGCCGACGATGTCGACCGTGCCGTGGCGGCGGCGCGCGCCCAACTGGAAGGTGGCGCCTGGAGCCAGCTTGACGGCGCCCAGCGCGGTCGGCTGTTATCCAAACTCGCCGACCTGGTGGAGCGCGACAGCGAATCACTGGCCGACATGGACGCCGACGCCATCGGCCGCTCACCGCTCGAACCGCGCCGGATGGACCTGCCCAACGCCATCGCAAACCTGCGCGCGGCCGCCGGCTGGGCCAACCAGCTTGAAGGGCGCACCATTCCCACCGGCGGATACTTCGGTCGCAAGACCCTCTCGTACACCGTCCGCGAGCCCGTGGGCGTGGTGGGCGCGATTGTGCCGTGGAACTCACCGCTGATGATCACCGTGTGGAAGCTCGCCGCATTGCTGGCGGCAGGCTGTACCGTGGTGATCAAGCCCTCGGAAGAAACCCCGCAATCGGCCCTGCACCTGGCGGCGCTGGCGCAGGAAGCGGGATTTCCCGACGGCGTGATCAACGTGGTGACCGGTTACGGTGCGCAGGTGGGTCGGGCCCTGTGCGAACACCCGGATGTGGCCAAGATCAGTTTCACCGGCAGCCCCGAGGCCGGGCGTGAGATCCAGCGCACCGCGGGTGTGCTGTTCAAGCGCGTGGCCCTGGAACTGGGCGGCAAGAGCCCGCAGATTGTGTTCGACGATGCGCCCTTCGACGACGCCTTGTTCGGCTGCACACTGGGCTTGTTCGTCAACCAGGGGCAGATCTGTGCCGCCGGCTCGCGCATCCTGGTCCAGCGCAGCCTCGCCGAGCGCTTCGCGGCCGCCCTGGCCGAGGCCGCTCGCTCGATCAAGGTCGGCGACCCTCGCCAGCCTGACATCCAGATGGGGCCGGTGGCCAAGAAAGCGCAGTTTGATCGCGTCAACCGTTACATCCAGCTGGGTATCGACCAAGGCGCCTCGCTGCTGGCCGGCGGCGTATCCACCCCTGACCAGGGCTGGTTCGTGCGTCCGACGATTTTCGCCAATGCCCGCAATGACATGGCGATCGCCCAGGACGAGATCTTCGGCCCTGTCGGCACGGTGATCACCTTCGACAGCGAAGAAGAGGCCGTGGCACTGGCTAACGACTCCGCCTACGGCCTGGCCGCCACGGTGTGGACCACCGACCTTGCGCGCGCGCACCGCGTGGCTGCAGCGGTAAAGGCCGGCGCCATCGGCGTCAACTGCTGGAGCCCGCTGGACGCCAACCTGCCGTGGGGCGGCGTCAAGGCCAGCGGCATCGGCCGCGAAGGCGGGATCAGCGGCGCGCTGGCCTACACCGAGGAGAAAGTGATCACCGTGCTGCTGCCTGCCTAGAACAGTCACTGCACCTGCCACCCTCTCGACCCTGGTCGCAGAGGGTGGGATTCAGCCGTGCGTTTCGACGCCTTGATGATCAATGAAGAGACTGCGATGAACAACCAAACACAAACGGCAATCGATCGGTATCCCGTGTCCCTGCGCATCCTGCACTGGGTGCGTGCCGTCGTCATAGCCGGGCTGCTCTGGGCCGGCTGGCACATGACCGGGCTTGATGATGAAGTCGTGAGTAAATTCACCCTCTACTACCCGTGGCACAAATCGTTCGGCGTGCTGGCGTTTCTGCTGGTGCTGGTACAGATCGCCCTGCGTGTTCGCACCCCGGCCCTTCCGCAGCCACCGCTCACCCTGGCGGCGCATGAGCGATTCCTCTCACGGTTCGTACAACGCTCCATGTACGTACTGATCGTGGCCGTGCCGCTGATGGGGTACTCGATGTCGAGCACCTTCACCATGAGCGACGGCGTGTTCTTTTTCGGCGTGAACCTGCCGGAGCTGCTGCCGAAGAATGACAATTGGTTTGTGGTGTTCCAATGGCTGCACAAAGTCCTGGCCTATACCTTGCTGGTCCTGATCGTGCTGCATATCGCGGGCGCGCTCAAACACCGTTTGTTCGACCGCGACCCTCGCAACGACGTACTGCGCCGCATGCTGTGAGCGGATACATCCCGGGCACGCGCAGGATGCGTCGGCGATAACCTCGGCAGTTGTACCCAAGACGAAAGCCGCACTTACTGCGGCTTCTGTCGTTGGCCTGTCAGCGGCGCGCAGTGGCGTGGCCAGCGTCCAAGGGGATGTCAGGCGCGTCTTGAACACGCTGTAACCCCCTGACTCAGGGCGGTAATAAAAGCCGGCTCACCTTCAGTTCGGCAACTGAGTCAGCCACGACCTGATGATTGAAATAGCGACGTCATACATGTCAGCACTGTCTTCTTCAGAGGGAGGCCGTACGTAATCGGGATCAATTTTTACCAACACATCGTCATACAGTCCGTCTATAAGTTCCTGAGTTCTATATTTATCCCTGGCTCGCATTTCGTCCAGCTTGGATTTGAAGTGCGTCAAGGCGGCGGCATTCTGGCTCTTGATACTCGCATCCCATTCTTCTTCATAATCAACGTAAGGTGGAGGATCGACACTCATATAAAAATCCTTTTAAATAGCGGACCGTAACAACATCCTCCGAAGCAGACGGTATGGCGCTGCTCCGGAAGAAGCACGCGTTAGAACCAGTGGGAGATCCAGTTGACGACAGAATTAAAAGTGTTCGCAATCTTTTCCCAAATTTGCTTTAGATAGTTCAATATATTTCTTGCAACGTCCATAAAGAAGTTCGAAATTTCGTTAAGAAGGCTGTTGAAGAATTGGCCAACCATATCCATGGTTCCTACAACCGCATCCCCTTTTGACGGGTCCTTCTCGACTATTTCTATGGCTTCGTCATACATTTTGTCGATGCGCTGATTGGCGTTCTGCTTATCGCGATCTCGTAGCTTATTAAGTTCATTTGTATAACCAGCAGTGTCTTTATCCCCACTTTTTTCAAAAGACGTTGTTGCATTACTTATGCCGGTTTTGGAGTCGCCAGCCTGATCGTCACCTGCCTTTTCGGCAGATTGTTGCAAAGCGCGAATTTGCGGATCATTTGAGGCGCCCTTTGTGGAAACTCTATTTACATAAAGCGCCTGAAGTGCTGGTGTAGAGGGTGTGACCGAGCCCGCAGCGGTTCCTTGCGCGCGGTTTTTGTGGTGAGCACGCATTTCATTCAACAGCACGACGTAGTCTTGAGAAGATTTAGACATTTGACACTCCTTGACGAATGAGCAGCCAAGATCGACTGCCGAGCAATCCCTATTGGCGCCACTGCCTAGTGACGCTACGAATAATGTAATTCAAAAATTCATTCTCGCCAGTCGTTAGAGCTTTTTTTTAAAAACCTGAAGGCGATAAGAAAGTAACCACAGACCGTGCAGTTAGTTCTCGGAAAGCGCGTGCCGGTCGGGCTGCATTGCTCACAACCAACATGCATCCAGACCAAAAAAACCCGGCGCTTGGCCGGGTTATCAGGGACATGCTGTGCGACGAACTACTTCGCACCGTCATTGTTACGGTCGGTCTGGGCGTCCTGATCCGATCCGGGATTGCCCGGCGGGGGGTTCCAATCTTCCGGCTTCTCGCCTGTGCCCTGCTTGGGCTCGGATTCAGCTTGCTCCAGGCCTGACGCGTGACCTTCGCCCAGGTCGGGCACTTGTTTTTCCGGTCCGGGATAGGGCGCTGCGGGACCGTTATTGTCATCGACCATAAATCACCTCTATTTCACTAGCGCGGTTGCGCACAGGGCTAAGTGGGCTGTTCAGACAGAACGTGAGAGTGCCCTTCAGCACGCGCCCGGCGGGATACCGTCCTTGTTGAAATCCTTCAGTCGCTCACGCTCCTCTTCGGTGGAGTGCGCCGGTGTTTGCTCTTCGGGTTCCTTGGGCTTTTCTTCGGTCATGGCTGATTCCTCCAGGTTGTAGAGTTTCGGCACTCTGCGGTGCAGGCAGTTCAAAATGAATGGTCGCGCAGGCTGCGACCGTGTGGCGGCGACTCTGCGCGCATACAAAAAAGGCGCTCCGAAGAGCGCCTTTCTACCGCCGATTGCCTTACTGCAAACTGACCTGACGCAGCTCGGGCTTGGCCTCGCCACCGATCATGATGCGCTTGGGTTTGGCCTCTTCAGGCACCTCGCGCAGCAGGTCGATGCTCAGCAGCCCGTTGTTCAAGGCCGCGCCGCGCACTTCGATGTGGTCCGCCAGGCGGAACGATAACCGGAAAGCACGCTGGGCGATGCCCTGGTGCAGGTAAGCGACCTTCTCGTCGGTTTCGCGTTTGCCGCCGGAAACCGTCAATACACCTCGTTCGACCTGGATATCCAGATCCTCCTCGGTCAGGCCAGCCACTGCGATGACAATACGGTAGGCGTCATCACCGTGCTTTTCCACGTTGTGAGGTGGATAGGAATTCGGAGCCTCGCTGCGCAGCGCCGACTCGAACAGGTCATTGAAGCGATCAAAGCCCACCGATTGACGGAACAGTGGGGCCAACGAAAGGGTAGTAGCCATTTTAAAATCTCCTGAGTTTCTCCAAGTGATTTAGGACGCGACCCGCATTCGGCATCGCGTGATCAAAAATTTATGGACGCGCAAAAGGATTTCAAGGGGGCGGAAAAAAATTTTTCTTGGCTGATATCGCTCTCGCAGGAACGGCGGCGCGCGCGCTTGTGCTCTAATCTCAACACAGGCGTGCTTTACCCCGTGAGCGCCTGAGACAGCCCTTGAGGTACAAGAAAAATGAAAATGACTCTACCAGCCCTGGCATTGGGCATCCTGATCTCCCAAGGCGCGTCGGCCGCCGGAGATGGCACCGCCGCCCTGGGCGGTGGCGTCGGCGGCGTACTGGGCAATGTCGTGGGTGGGCAGCTCGGTGGCTCCACCGGTGCGGCCATCGGCGCCGGTGTAGGGGGTGCGACCGGCGGCGCGGTGGGCGCGCGCAAAGGCAATCGAGCGGAAGCGGCACTGGGCGGCGGCGTTGGCGCTGCGGGTGGTTCAGTGATCGGCAATCACCTGGGCGGCAGCACCGGTTCGGCTATCGGCGCAGGCCTGGGTGGCGCCGCCGGCGGCGCGGTGGGCAACAACCTGGGCGGCGACGGCGGCAAACACAAAGGCAACAAGCATAAGCACAAGAACAGGCACCGCTGATCCTCCGACGCTGTCCCGACAGCACACTCGCCGGGTTGAACGACGTTAAAGCGTTCAACCCGGCGTGTAAGAGGCTGCCCCCACTCCCGTTACATCGGCGTACTGCTCACCACCCGCAAGGCCAGCCCTTCATAGGCATCCAGCGTAATCGTGAACGTGCCCTCCTCCGTCAGATCCCCTTCCACCCGCTCATTGATGATGTCCACCACCGGCCCTGGTGCAATGTTGGGCAGGTGCAGGGATTCGGTGATAGGCGTGGCGCCGAAGTTCAGCGCAGTGATCTGCGTACCCTTGCCTGCCGGCAACTCATGCACCATGACCAGCAGGCCGGGGTGCTCGACATCCGGAATCAGGATCTGGCGACTGGCGGCAATGTCGTAGGCACGGCGCACGCCGAGGATCTTCTGCAACTGCGAGGCAAAAGAGTCCGGGTCCTGCAGCTGGCTGTTCAAGCTGCCATACAGGCTTCTGGAACGCGGCATCTGCCCGGCCGACAGCTCGGCGTCGGGGTTAAGGTCGACCAGGTCGTAGGCGCCGCGATGAATCCAGCGCGTGTCGCCATCGGCCATCAAATGCCCGACCTCTTCGGCGGCCAATGGCAGCGCACCCACCAGGTCCCAACCGGACAGCGCAAACACCCCCGGCTGCATGGCGTTGTACATCACCAGCAGCAAATGGATCTGGCGAATCTGCTGCACGTCGGCCGCGGTGATCGCGTCCAGATCGCGAATGCCGAGGGCTGCGGTGATGATGCTGGCGGTGGTGCAGGACACGCCATTGGTGACGAACTTGAGGTTATACGGCGCGTGCTCGCCGGTCAGGCGTTCATACATCTGCTCGCGGATATGCTCGCGCAGGATGTTGCCGGGAAAGGTCTGGCCCTGGAACAGAAAGGTGTCATGGGCATGCAGGGTCCAGAAGTGCACCAGTTCCAGGGTCAGTTCGTCGTGGTTTTGCAGCGCGTGGATCAGCGAACCAGGGTCGATGCCGAGGCTGTGCATCTGGCGCAGCATCAGGCGCAGGAACTCGGCGTCGCCCATCAGCAACGCATGCTGGTAGGCCGGCCGGGTGATGAAGTCATAGGACAGGTCGGCGCCGCCGTGGGACATGGAGGCGATATCGTCGACGGTGAGGTTGAGTTCCTGGAAGCTGAAACCACCGGCCTTGCGGATAGCACCGCCGAGCAACTGGTTGCCGGTGATCGACAGCGGATGGCTTTCCGACCACGCACTGCCGTCGAGCTTGCGTTCCACGCCGAGGAAGCCGTTGGCGTCCAGGCGCAGAATCTTGGCGCCCATGACATCGATGGCGTGCAGTGCGTCGCCGATGATCATCTGCTGGGCGGCGAATGACGGATCGAGCCAGTTCAGCGACGGCTGCCCTTCCTTGAAGTAATGCAGGTACACCCAGCGTCGCGGCTTGCCGTCGACCCCCATCACCACGGGCGTGGCGCTCCAGTCGGTTTCCTTGACGCCGGGCTCGAAGAAAATCACCCGTTGCAATTGGCCGACGATGTAGTGCTTGTCGCGCAGTGCATCCACCTGCGGCGGGCTGAGATTCTGCGCGTCGCGGCCCTCGGCGACGTCCGGCAGCAGCGGCCAGTCTTCTTCACGGATTTCGACCATGTGATACAGGCCCGGATAGTCTTCATAGGCCATTTCCGCCAGGCGAAAATCCGCGCCCTTGCCGGTGTGGGACGGAATCACGTCGTCGATGATCACCGCGTTGTGCGCGGCGGCCATGCGTGTCAGCGCCTGCAACTGCGCCTCGGTGCCCAGTTGCGGGTCAATGTCGAAGCTGATGCGGTCGAAATTACCGTCGATGGTCGGGGTGTGTCGGGTGCCGGACAAACCGCCGGACTTCTTCAGCGGCCCGTTGTGAATGCCCTGGATGCCGATTTTCGACAACGCATGCCACAGGCTTTCGTCGCCCAGCGCCTCCAGCACCGTGCCGTCTTCGCGGGTCACGATCGACGCCGGATACGCCGTGAACCATACCGACGACAGGGCTGAAGCGTCACGCGGGCGGGTGTGTGCGAAGGGTTGCTGCCACATGCGCCCCTGCCCCGAATAGAGCTTGGCGCGCTGACGCGCCGCGTTCAGCATGGACTGTTGCACCAGCCAATTCACATGATCGTTGTCCGCCGCCGTCATAAGCCTGATACCTGTGGTGGTTAAAGGTGATTCGTAAGCATAGGAGCGACGGCGGGGGCGATTCGTTGCATCGGGATGCAGATCCCTGTCCAAATGTGGGATCGACACAAGATACCGGTCGGCTCGAAGGCCGCCGCGCTTTTGCTTTTGATCTGCTTTTGATCTCAGGCGCCCCGTTAAACCACGCTGGCCGAACGCAGGCTTGAATCCGTGGGCCGCCGTCAGGGCGGAACCCTAAGTGGCCGTTACCGCAGAAACGGATATGTACTCGGTCCAATCCAACATTCTGGCCGGCCCTGAGGCCGTCATCGGGGGCAAGCCCCCTCCCACATTTGCACCGGGATCGACACAAGATACCGGTCGGCTCTAAGGCCGCCGCGCTTTTGCGTTTGATCTGCTTTTGATCTCAGGCACCCCGTTAAACCACGCTGGCCGAACGCAGGCTTGAATCCGTGCGCCGCCGTCAGGGCGGAACCCTAAGCAGCCGTTACCGCAGAAATGGATATGTACTCGGTCCAATCCAACATTCTGGTCGGCCCTGAGGCCGTCATCGGGGGCAAGCCCCCTCCCACATTTGCACCGGGATCGACACAAGATTACCGGTCGGCTCTAAGGCCGCCGCGCTTTTGCTTTTGATCTTAGGCGCCCCGTTAAACCACGCTGGCCGAACGCAGGCTTGAATCCGTGGGCAACCCGGCAGGACGCCGGGTTAGCCGCACTGGGCCATGGATGGCCCATTGCGGCGGCCCACGGATTCAAGCCGGAGAGAGGGCACACCGAGCCCAGGCGAGGTGCCGAGTGGTGGGGTAAGAGCGTTTTGCTTACTTTTGCGCTTTTCAAAAGTGAGCCGCTGTAAAAGCGGAACCCTAAGTGGCCGTTGCCGCAGGAACAGATATGTACTCGGTCCAATCCAGCATCCTGGTCAGCCCTGAGGCCGTCATCGGGAGCAAGCCCCCTCCCACATTTGGGCCAGGATCGACACAAAATCCCGGTCGGCTCTGAGGCCGTCATCGGGGCATGCCCCCTCCCGCATTTTGATCGGGATCGACACAACATCCTGGTCGGCCCTGAGGCCGTCATCGGGGGCAGGATCCCTGCCACACCTATTGGGTGGCCTGCCGATATTGCCTGGGCGTAAACCCGGTCGACGCCTTGAACTGTCGAGTAAACGCACTGTGGTCGGTATAGCCGCACTGCAAGGCGACCTCGGTAATCGGCAGGTCGGTGTGCAGCAATCGGTGAGCATGCTCCAGCCGCACCTTCTGGATCATTTGCCGAGGCGTAAGGTGGAACACACGCTTGCAGTAGCGCTCCAACTGCGCCACGGAGATACCGGCAATGCGCGTCAGTTCACCGAGGGTGATACGGCGGTTGAAGTGAGCGCGGATATGTTCGTCCACCGCCGCCAGGCGTTGGTAGGCAGGGTGGGTCTGGCTGGCCGACTGCAGGTCAAGCGAAATGCCGGCCAGGCCGATGATCGCGCCGCCAGCGTTATACAGCGGCCATTTGTGCGTCAGGCACCAGCCCGGTTCGCGGCTGCCGTAAAGGTGCAGCTCAAGCTGGTCCTCCAGCACCAGCCCCTGCTGCAGCACACGCCGGTCCTGCTCGGTATAGCCCGGCCCCAGTTGCGCCGGGAATACTTCGGCGCTGGTCTTGCCCAGCAGCGGCTGCAGTTGCCGCAGGCCGCAGCGCTGCACCAGGGTGCGGTTGGCGAGCACGTAGCGGGCCTCGATGTCCTTGATGAAAAACGTCGCGTTGGGGATCACGTCCAGCAACGGCAACAGCTGCGCCGCGCCTGTCAGCAACTGCTCGATGCTGTGGGGGCGACTGCCCTGCAAGAGACTCGTAAACACGTGCTGCACCATGATCTTCATCGCCCGTTTCCGACCCCGACGCCGAGCAGATTGCCCCATGCCCGGGACCCTGTCGAGCGCTGAAAACTGTGCTGAATTCGTCATCCATCCCGATGCAAACCATCAATCGTCGCCCGCTTAGGGGGTTCACGATAGCGCCACTGCCTACCTGGTGCGCCTGGAAAGCGACGACGATAAAAGCGAAGCCGTCAGTGACGATCACTACAGCACCCCACCCTCTTTAGCCACTCACTCTGCGGCCACTCACTGATGGAGCCTTGCATGAAACGCCTGCACGTTATCGACTCCCACACCGGCGGCGAACCCACACGCCTGATCATGAATGGCTTTCCTGCGCTGACCGGCGACACCATTGCCGCTCAACTCGACGACCTGCGCAGCCACCATGATCAATGGCGCCGCGCCTGCCTGCTGGAACCGCGCGGCAACGACGTGCTGGTGGGGGCGCTGTATTGCGCGCCGGTCACCCCGGGCGCGACCTGCGGCGTGATCTTCTTCAACAACGCGGGTTATCTGGGCATGTGCGGCCACGGCACCCTCGGCCTGGTCGCCTCGTTGCACTACCTGGGGCTGATCGAGCCGGGCGTGCACACCCTCGACACCCCGGTGGGCCCGGTGGCGGCCACGCTGCACGCCGACGGCGCGGTGACCCTGCGCAACGTGCCCGCCTATCGCTATCGCCGGCACGTCTCAGTGCAGGTGCCCGGCCACGGCGCGGTCGTGGGAGATATCGCCTGGGGCGGCAACTGGTTTTTCCTGGTGTCCGACCACGGCCAGGCGCTGCAGATGAGCAACGTCGATGCCCTCACCGACTACACCTGGGCCATGCTCAAGGCCCTTGAAGCCCAGGGCATCTACGGCGAAGACGGCGCGCTGATCGACCACATCGAACTGTTCGCCGACGACACCGAGGCCGACAGCCGCAACTTCGTGATGTGCCCCGGCAAGGCCTATGACCGCTCCCCCTGCGGCACCGGCACCAGCGCCAAGCTCGCCTGCCTGGCGGCCGACGGCAAACTCGGCCCCGGTGAGCCCTGGGTCCAGGCCAGCATCACCGGCAGCCAATTCCGGGCCCGCTATGAATGGGACGGCGAGCGCGTACGCCCGTTCATCACCGGCCGCGCCCACATGACCGCCGACAGCATCTTGCTGATCGACGAACAGGACCCGTTTGCCTGGGGCATTTGAGCCCTTCCCCCCTACTCAATATCAAGGAGTCAGCACCATGAGCGACAACATCTTCTCCGGCTGCATGCCCGCCCTGATGACGCCGTGCACCCCCGCGCGCACACCCGACTTCGACGCCCTGGTGGCCAAGGGTCGCGAACTGATCGATATCGGCATGAGCGCCGTGGTGTATTGCGGTTCCATGGGCGATTGGCCGCTGCTCACCGAAGCCGAGCGCCAGGAAGGCGTGGCGCGCCTGGTGGCCGCCGGCGTACCGACCATCGTCGGCACCGGAGCGGTCAACAGCCGTGAGGCCGTGTCTCACGCGGCGCATGCGGCCAGGGTCGGCGCGCATGGCTTGATGGTGATTCCGCGCGTGCTGTCCCGTGGCGCTTCGGCCACCGCACAAAAGGCCCACTTCGCGGCGATCCTCAAGGCAGCGCCCAACCTGCCGGCGGTGATCTACAACAGCCCGTACTACGGTTTCGCCACCCGCGCCGAGCTGTTCTTCGAACTGCGCCGCGAACACCCGAACCTGATCGGCTTCAAGGAATTCGGCGGCGCCACCGACCTGCGCTATGCGGCGGAAAACATTACCTCCCAGGACGACGACGTGACCCTGATGGTGGGTGTCGATACCCAGGTGGTGCACGGGTTTGTCAATTGCAACGCCACCGGCGCCATCACCGGCATCGGCAACGCGCTGCCCCGTGAAGTGCTGCAACTGGTGGCGCTGAGCAAGCTGGCCGCCACGGGCGATGCCAAGGCCCGGCGCCAGGCCCGCGAGCTGGAAGCCGCGCTGGCGGTGCTGTCCTCGTTCGACGAAGGCTGCGACCTGGTGCTGTATTACAAGCACTTGATGGTGCTCAACGGTGACCAGGGCTATGCCCTGCACTTCAACGAAACCGATGGACTCAGCGCCGCTCAACGCCGCTATGCCGAGCAGCAGTACGCGCTGTTCCGCCAGTGGTACGCCAACTGGTCGGCCGAGCAGAACATCGCTTGATTTTCTGTCGGCGCGGGCGTGCTGTGGCGAGTCATCTGCTGGTCAACAGCCGAAGAGAGGCATAAGCGATGACCAATCCCCATTCAGCCGACATCGTCGTGGTCGGCGCCGGCATCATCGGCGTTGCCTGCGCCTTGCAACTGGCGCGACAAGGACGGCAGGTGCTGGTGATCGACGCGCAGGCGCCGGGCATGGGCGCTTCCTATGGCAATGCCGGACACCTGGCCACCGAGCAGGTCTTTCCCATCGCCGACTTGTCGATCCTCAAGCGCCTGCCGGCCATGTTGCTCGATCCTTTGGGCCCGCTGCGCCTGGACTGGACCTACCTGCCCCGCGCCCTGCCCTGGTTCATGCGCCTGCTGTTGAACCTGCGGCCGATACGCTATCAGCGCACTGTCGCAGGCCTTTGCGCGTTGAATGAAGCCAGCCTCGCCGCGTGGCAGCGCTTGTTGGGTTCTATCGGGCAACCGCAGTTGCTGCGCGAAGACGGTTCGCTGCTGGTGTTTGAGCGCGCCGAATCCCGTGCGGCGCTGGATGCCTTGCACCAACGGATGCAGCAGCAAGGCGTGCCGGTGGCGTTCTGGTCGGCGCAAGCGGTGCGCACAGCGGCGCCGCAGTTGAGCGAGGCGATACAGGGGGGGTTGTTTTTTCCGCGCACCGGTCATTTTCTCGACCCGTACGCAGTGGTCGGCGAGTTGGTGAACGCGGCCAGGGCCCTGGGTGTGACCTTTCTGCAACAGCGCGTCGTGGATGGCCGCGTGGAAAATGACGGTGTGTCATTGATGACGGATCACAGCGTGGTCACCGCGCGCCAGGTCCTGATCGCCTGCGGCGCCCACTCGGCCCGTCTCACCGCCACCCTCACCGGCAAGCGCGTGCCGCTGGACACCGAGCGCGGCTATCACCTGATGCTGCCCCACGAACACCAGCGCCTGCCCTTCGCCGTCACCTCACTGGAGCGCAAATTCATCATGACCCCCATGGCCGACGGCCTGCGCCTGGCCGGCACCGTGGAATTCGCCGGCCTGGAACGTCCGGCCAATATGCAGCGAGCGTGGCAGTTGCACCGCTTGAGCAACGGCCTGTTCCGCCAGCCGCTGAACGCAGCCGACGCCACGCCATGGATGGGCTTTCGGCCCTCCCTGCCCGACTCGCTGCCGATCATCGACCGGGTGTGCGACGGCAAGGTGCTGCTCGCGTTCGGTCATCAGCACCTGGGATTGACCCAGGCGGCGGTGACGGCGGAAAAAATCGCTCAGTTGGCAAGCGGTGAAGCAGTGCCTGGGATGCAGGCGTATCGAATGGCGCGGTTTTGATAAAGCGCTTAACCGGATTGATTCGAGGAGGCGGCAAATAACGCATCGGCGGTCTCCTGGATATCGTCGCGCAGGCAGAGCTTGTCCAGCCAACCGATGGGAATCCCATGGACACCATAATGTGCACCGGCCAACTGCCCCACGATAGCGGCGGTCGTGTCGGCGTCGTCACCCAGGTTGGCCGCAGCGAGTACCGCTTCGGCAAAACTGGCGGTGTGTTCGAAACACCAGAACGCCGCTTCCAGCGAGGCAACGGCATAACCTGACCCTTTGATGTCTGCCTGGGCCTTGTCGCGATACTCGCCACGCGCAATCGCCATGACCTTGGGCGCCGACAACGCAGTATCCACCAAGCGCAACACTTCATGCTTGGGCACACCGCACAAGGCGTTGCCGATGGCCTCGGCCAGCAACAGGCAGCATTCGATAGCCTCTTGGGCGGCGTGTGTGGTACGCGAACTGAGCGCGCTGAATCGGCGGATGTTTTCCAGGTCGGGAAAGTAAAACAGCACCACAGGCGCGAGTCGCATCATCGAACCGTTGCCGGCCGAATATGGGTCGGTAGAACCGGAAAACGCCTCGCCAGTGGTCTCAAATGCCGCCAGTGCTTCACGAACGGTCATGCCGATATCAAAGCATTCACCGGTTGAACTCAAGTAGCCCCACTTCCACCAGTTCAGATAACGTCCCATCTGATCGGCTGCGTCAAAACCACCCTTGCGCAACAGGCTCTCGGCCAGGCAAAGCGCCATGGAAGTGTCATCAGTCCACTGGCCGGGCTGAAGGTTGAACGGCCCGCCGCCGACCATATCGGTGACGGGCGAAAAGGTGCCCCGAGGCATGAACTCGACCGTGGTGCCTACCGCGTCGCCACAGGCCAGCCCAAGCAAGCTGCCGCGATAACGATCCAAAAGCGTGGTGTCCATCAACCCTCCCTGAGAAAACATTGCCCCCCCTACTATTTGACCAAACGCTTTTCTTTAGAGGGGCGATAGCCGAAATACGCGCTGTAGCACTTGCTGAAGTGACTCGGTGACACAAAACCGCAGGCCACCAGCACGTCCACCTGCGACAGCTCGGTGTGCTGCAACAGGCGCCGCGCTTCGGTCACGCGCAACTCCATGTAGTAGCGCTGCGGCGTGGTGCCCAGTTGCTCCTTGAACAGGCGCTCCAACTGGCGGCGCGAGCGGCCGGCGTAGACGGCGAGCTGGTCGAGTTCAAGCGGTTCTTCCAGGTTGGCGTCCATCAGCTTGAGCACTTCGCGCAGCGGTGCGCTGACACAGACGTTTTCGGTCGGTTTGATGCGTCGGTAGCGCGACTCCTCGAAGGCGAGGATGTCTTCGATGCCTTCGACCAACGCCTTGCCGTGCAGGCTCTTGATCCAGTCCAGCGCCATATGGAAGGCACCCGAGGGGCTGGAAGCGGTGAGGCGGTCGCGGTCGATCACATAGGGCTCGCTGGTGACCTGCGCGGCCTTGCACACCTCCGCCAGCGCCGGACGATGCTCCGGGTGAATGGCGCAACGGTAGCCCTGCAACAACCCGGCGCGGCCGAGAAACCATGAGCCGTTCCACAGGCCGGCAAGCCCTACACCCTGTTCGGCAGCGGCGCGCAGGATATGGATGAAGTCTTCACTGGCCTTGAGTTCGGTGCGAAATCCACCACAGATCACCAGCAGGTCCAAATCCTGCAATACCGACGGTTCCAGGCGCGCGTCGGGACGGATGACCAGGCCGAGGTCACTGATAATCTCGCGCTCGTCCCACCCGAACGTGCGCGTCGCGAACAGCTCGGGGCGCAGCAGGTTGGCGGTGACCAGCGTGTCGAGGGTCTGGGTGAAGGCAGGCAGCGAGAAGTGTTCGAGCAGCAGGAAGCCGATACGGGTGACCGCTGCCGTCTGCTGGGGATTGTCATTGAGGTAGCGCAGGTTCTTACCCTTCATGCCACCGCTGAACTGGCGTCTTTCCATCGAGGGTTGGCCCACTCTTATTGTTGATGCAGTGGGCGCTATCTTAGGGGCAAACGCGGTGGCTGTCTCACTCCCGGCGGCTGATCAGCAAAAACCTGTAGCGCCTGAAACCTGCGATCCAGGCGCCGGCGCGCCATCTGATACGGTTTTTTCCGCGCCATCTGCCTCTGTATCGAAAACCGTCCGAAGCGGACAATGGCGCCATCCGACATTCCTGTCGTCCCCCTTCCCTTTGGAGGCCTTATGACCAAGATGGCTATTTTCCTGTTCGGTTTTCTGGTGTTGACCATCGGCATCGGCATGCTGGCGACCATTTCGCCGGTCTAGTGGGGCTGTCACCCGACAAAAAGCATCGGATACAACGACAGCACCAGCAACCCTGCCATGGTCCAGTTGAATGCCCGCAACCAGCGCGGCTCGCGCAAGACACTGCGCAAGCCGCTGCCGCAGCCGACCCACACGCACACACTCGGCAGGTTGACCACGGCAAACACCAGCGCAATCACCAGCACATTGGTCACGTAACCCTCGGCCGGCGTGTAGGTGGTGATCGCGCCCAGTGCCATGATCCACGCCTTGGGGTTGACCCACTGGAACGCCGCCGCGCCGAGAAAGGTCATCGGCTTGCCCTGTTCGTCATCGCTGTCCGCCATGCCGCCGGCGTTGGCGATCTTCCAGGCCAGGTACAGCAGGTAGGCAGCACCGACATAACGAAGCAGCGTGTATGCCCAGGGGAACAGCTTGAACACTTCGCCCAGGCCCAGCCCCACGCAAATCACCAGCACCATGAACCCGATGCTGATACCCAGCGCATGGGGCATCGAACGGCGAAAGCCGAAATTCACGCCGGAGGCCAGCAACATGGTGTTGTTGGGCCCGGGGGTGATCGAAGACACGAAAGCGAACAGCACAAAGGCTGACAGGAGACTGGTGGACATGAACATGGCGCGGCATCCAAGCGGGGGGTGATGTCCTGCGACAGTAGAGGGTTGCGCAGTTTATCGCCCCATACAGCTGGCGTTGGATCGAGGAATACACTTTGATGACATGGGTTTCACGAAGCTTTCACAGACGCAGGCCTAAGGTTATCCCAGCTCCTACATGAACACCTTTTAGCCCGCTCCCCCATCGCGGGCTTTTCTTTGCCTGTGATTTTTCCCGGATAAACAGGGTGAACGCTGTGATAGACGATCTCGGCGGTCCCAGAACCGCACAACAAGCACTGTTCTACGACCTTGAAGATGCCGGCGCCGTGATCGGCTGGTCGGTGGTTGAACTGAAGGCCCTGGCGGCCAGCGGCAAGGCGGGCGATCAAGCGGCGCTGCTCACCAAAGTGTGCGCCCTGCTGGCCGTCCAGCAGAAACGTCTTGAAGCCTACGCACATGAAGTCAAAGAGCAGCGAATCAATCGGTCTGAAGCGGCTGGCTGAGACCAGCCGCATCGCTGCATCGGGTTGATCAGCGGTGTTGCGTTGAATGCTGACCGCCATCAGCATGTTGTTTTTTTACACGCTTTCGCGCCCTGAGTTCGTATTGGTGGTGGACAAACCAGATCACCAGAAGCAGAGCCGTCACGCCGAAAACCAGGGTTAAAAGCTCTAGCGCAGTACCTTCGTGTGCAAACATTTTTCGTTCCTCATCCTGAAGCCGTGTGACCGGAAAACAGTCGCACCGAAATTGTTTGTAACAATACAAACAATTTCAGGGTAATCGGCTGAGGCGTCCGTGACAACCGTTTAAAGGCTGGAACCCTTGATCCAGACACGTCATTCGTCGAAAACCACGGACTCGGGGTTTGAAAAAACGATGGCCGGGTCGTTCTGCACCGCAAAAAAAAAACCGGCGCCAGGCCGGGTTCATCAGTTTGAATCAATCACTAATTATCCGGATGCTCACTCGCCACTGAATCGGCCGCATCCACATCCGACATATCCTCCTCCAGCGGCGCGTCATCGTCCGGCGGCAGTGGAATATTGTCCTCATCACGCTTAGGGTCGTGACCGGTTTCGTTATCGGTATTGCGAGTCACATCCTGTTGAGACAGGTTCCCCGGGGCATTTTCGTTGATATGCATGCTGGTTCTCCGTTCCTACGCTCGGGATATCCGCGCTTGGTATTCAGAGACGGCATGGCAGGCAGAGTGCCGGGTGGCAGACGAATGGTGATCTCCATGTGGGAGGGGGCTTGCCCCCGATAGCGGCGTGTCCGTCAATATAGGTATTTCTGACCCACTGCTATTGAGGCCAAACCCTAATTGTAGGAGCGAGCTTGCTCGCGAAAAACTCACAGGCACCGCGTTCATTCAGGAAGCACGCGTTATCGTTGACGTTTTTCGCGAGCAAGAGCTAGGCGCACCCCCTCGCTCCTACAGACGGAGGTGTACGCTTGAATGACTGGCATCAGGGCTTCGATTTTCTCAGTCCTGATCCTTGAGCGGATGAGACTTCCACTTTTTCACAGACAATAAAAAACCCCGTAGACGCTAATCTACGGGGTTTTCAAGAGTGGAGGCCGAGGTCGGAATCGAACCGGCGTAGGCGGATTTGCAATCCGCTGCATAACCATTTTGCTACTCGGCCTCAAACGATCAATGCCTGTGTTGCCGGCACTCATCGCATACAAACTTGAGTGGGCTCTGTGAAGCGCGCCTCTACTCTCTAACTGATCCAACACACCTAACTCATTGAATACATTAAAGTTTTTAATGCTTCATTGCGTTCGATGGGCGCCATTATGTACTTATTTGCTTTTGCCCGCAACCCCTTGATTTCAAAAATATTTCGCATTGGCATCAAGGGGTTGCGTGGCCGCCCTACTCCTTCACGCGTTGCGCCTGGTACTGCGGGTCGGCCTTGATCTGGGCTTCGGTGAACGGCAGTGGGCGCAGCTGTTTCTCGGAGAAGGCCTGGGTCTGGTCCACGGCGTATTTTGAGTCAGGATTGCTGGATTCGGAGAACGCCAGTACGCCTACCGCCTGGGGGCCTTTGTCGTCGAAGCTGACGATTTGCAGATAGCTGGTGCCGCTGACGACTTCGCGTTTGCCGTCGGCGCGGGGTACGGTTTGCATGGCGTTGTAGATGCCCAGTTCCTGCGGGCCGCCATGCATGGGGGTTTGCCCGGAGACCTGGAGGTCGCCCCAGCGTTTCACACCGAGTTTGTCGACGGCGGCGCTGGAAGCAAGCATGGCTTCGCGCAGGGCCTTGGCCACGGGTGCGCGGTCGATGGCGAGGCCACTCGGGGTGGTCAGCGGGTGGGCCGGGTCGAAAGCGACGCGCCAGGCATCGGGAATCTGCTGCAGGTGTTCCACCAAGTTGATGAAGTGCACCAGGCCCGGGCCGCTGTCGAGGTTGGCGCGCTGGTCCCAGGTTTTCAGGCTGGTGCACAGTGACTCAAGCGCGGCGGCATCGTTGCCCAGGTGCTTGGCGCAGAACGCCAACAGGTCTGGCATGACTTGCCCCGCCAGGTACACCTCGTTGTCCATGACCATGCTTTGCAGGGCGCTGACGGTAATCGGCTGTTTCTCCAGGGATTGCAGGCGTTGCAGGGCAAAACGTGCACGGGGCCCCAGGCCGATGTTGTCCTGGCTGATCACCGGGGAGAAGCCGGTGAGCGGCGCCTTGGGGTTGGCCATCCAGGCCGAATCGTTGGAGTGCTGCACGTAGTCGCTGCGTTGCAGCTGCGGCAATTGGGCGGCCGGGAAGATGCCCGCTTGTGCGGCGCGAGGGTCGATGTCCCAGGCGCAGGCGCTGCGACTGCCGTTGAGCATGATCATTTGCAGGCCGGCGCGCGGGTCGCTGCATTGCGCAAGCTTGGCGGCACTGACGTTGGGCACTACCGACAGGTTCATGTACAGGCTCTGGCCCTGGTCATCGGCGGCCAGGGTGTTGACCCACGGGATGCCTTGCAGGGTATGCACCGAGGTTTGCAGCGCCTGGAGGCTGTCGGCGCGGTTCATCGCGTACCACTGTTGCAGCACGCGGTCGTTGCCGAGGTTGGCGTCGCGCAGGCTGTAGGCGTAGTGATTGTCCCAGTCCAGCTTGCCGGGCCATTGCACCACGGGGCCGAACTGCGAACTGTAGACCGTATGGGTGACATCCTTGAGGCTGCCATCGGCCTGTTTGGCCTGCACGGTCAGCGTGGTTTTATCCAGGGGCAAGGACTTGCCATCGAGCAGGTAGCGGGTGGAATCCTTGGGGTCGAGGGTCAGGCGGTACAGGGTGAAATGCTTGGAAGTGTCCACCGTGTGCGTCCATGCCACGTGCTGGTTGAAGCCGATATTTACCACCGGCAGGCCGGGCAGCGCCGCGCCCATTACATCCAGCTGGCCGGGAATGGTCAGGTGCATCTGGTAAAAACGCATGCCGCCCACCCAGGGGAAATGCGGGTTGGCCAGCAACATGCCACGCCCATTGAAGGAGCGATCCCGGCCGACGGCCACCGCGTTGCTGCCCCGGTCAAGGGTGAAACGCTGTTGATGGGCAGCGGCCAGTTCGAATGCCTTGGCGTCGGGCTGCACGGCGGCCGTGGCCTGGGGAGGTGTCGCGCCAACCAAGGCTTCGGCGAACTGCCCGACGCCCCCTTCCACCAGCAGCCTGCGGGTCAGCTTGACCAGGTCTTCCTTGACCAGTGGACGCACCCACGCCGCCTGACACTGCGCCGGTGCGCCCTGCTCTTTCAGATAACGATTGAAGCCTGCGACATAGCCTTCGATACGCTGGCGGATCTGCGGCGTTTGCGCGCGCCAGAATGCCTCGACCGCATTCGGCGTGTTCAGCCAGGTAAAGAACACGTCGCTGGCGAGGTTGTTGCGCTCTTCCAGGGTGGCCTGCTCGGGGCCGAAGAATCGGGCACGCTGGCCGTTCACCGTAACGATTTCATTGGCCAGCAGGCACAGATTGTCCTGGGCATACGCGTAGCCGATACCGAAACCCAGGCCACGTTCGTCGTTGGCGCGGATATGCGGCAAGCCATAGGTGGTACGCCGAATCTCCGCCGACGCCTGCACCACCTGCTCGCGCGCCGATGCCGCCAGGCTCAACCCCAGCAACATCCCTGCCATGCCTATCCTGGACAACCCATTGGAAATAATCACGCCGACTCCACAGTCAATTGAACACCCTCGATAGGGACAACTACCCCACCGTTAGGACGCAACCCGCCGGGAATAATTTAGCCGCGCGGCAGGTTTATTCCCGGCGTGCACACGGTGACAAACCTGATACCGACAAATTTTCTACAGCTTGCACTTCATGATTTTGCTCGTTCGTTCGTCTTATTGAATAAGAGCACCATCATTTTCCTGATAAGGCTCTGATAAGGAGTTTTGCATGTACAACCCACAAGTGCCCACGGATGGACATTCATCAACCGACGAGGCCGGTTTCGGCAACGGCTCGCAAGGGTTTGACAAAACGCCCGAACAGCAGGGCAACCAGCGCATACGCCATTTGCTCAAGTGTTTCGGTCTGCGCACCAGCCTGATTCGGCTGAAGGTCATCGACGCCCTGATCACCGCTGCCGGCAACCAGCGCACCCTTGGCGTGCGCGGTGTGCACAGCCATTTGCTGGAACTGGGCATCCCGTTGTCGTTTCTCAGCGTGCGCGAGGTGCTCAAGCGCCTGTGCAGCGAGGGCGTGATCACCCTCAATGCCGACAAGAGCTACAGCCTCCACGAAGAGGCTGCCAAAGTGCTCGATGGACGCGTCTGAATCACGCGCTCATCAGAAGTGAGGCTTGACCTTGCGCCGCATGATGCCGTTGATCACCACGACGACAACGGCAATCGCAATGGCCAGGTACTGGAAGGTTTTCTCGCTGATCACGCCAATGTTCTGCAGGTAAGACAGGCCGAACATCGAGGCCAGCACGGCCAGGGCAATCAGAATCGAATATTTCAAGCGTTGCTTTTGGGTCATGACGAGTTCCTGAACCTGAAGAATGTATGCACGTTGTGTCGCTGCGCATGCCGGGAATCTACCCGGTGGCGGGGACGGACTGAGGCCGGCCGAGGCTCATGTTACAGGCGATGAAAAATTTTGGCTCGTCCTACGCCTGACGGCGTTTGAACCCATTGCCTGGACACCTGCGGATACACGATATTCGCCCCCCCTGTACGGAACGTACCTACGCGACAGACCCAACCATACGAAGCCCAACAAGGAAGAATCATTCGCCAAACAACATAGGGAAACTTGGGCCAACGTCACTTGGATTACACAATTGATTTCAGGCCTCGCCAACCTCCGTATACGCCGGGACACCTCCTCCCTGGAAACCACCCCGCCACCTCTGCCGCAGCTTGCGCCACAGCAGGTGCCAGCATTGACGCTTCCTTCCGTGCAAGGGATCACACCCGTCAGCGCGATTCGCTCGGACCTGCTCAGCGGCCTGCAAATAACCGATCAACGCCTGTTGCTCAACCAATACCAGTCACTCAATCAGGATATCCAGGCGCTGTTGCGATGCCAGCCAACGCTCAATAACGTTATCGAGCAACAGCTCGCCCGCAGCTTCGGGGCCAACCCTCCTGTGGAAGCTTCATCACTGTATGTGCATCGCTATCACACCGACGAGCAGGGACAGCGCACGCTGGTCTCGGCGCGAAGCATCACCGAAGCCTTGTTCGATGCGCTGCTAAATCTCAACAACTCGGTTGAACCGCTGTCACCGACACTCCCGGGCGCTGCAGAAGTCGGCTTTTACAGCGCGGTCGAGCCCAGCGAAAGTCACCGGCAGCTAAGCGCCGGCAGCTCGCTGCTGGCCATCGCCCAGGCCATCGAGAACGACCTGCCTGCGAGCTTTACACGGTTCTGGACGCAGCCGCGCCCGGGCGCGGTCAACCCCGAGTCACCCCAGGACCAATTGCTGAATACCCATCGAGAGATGTTGTCGACACTGGCCGCCTTGAGAGTCGAAGACGGCACACTGAGCCCGGTCGCCAAGACCCTGATCGACAAAGCCTTTGAGTACCCGACGCTGGCGGATCGAGAAAGCGCCATGCGCGATGGCGAGCGGCCGGGGGTTTATCCGCTGAGGGTCAATCTGCCAATGCCCGCCGGAACACTGTTGGCCGGCGCATTCATGATCACCCGCCGCGACGGGTCATCAGCGGCACGTCCTTACGACAAACCGGAAACGGACAGGACCTTGACGCCCGCCGAACAACGAGGCCTGACGGTGCTGTACACCCCGCGCGACGGGTATGAAACGTTCGACAGCCCGGGTGAAGCGTTTGATACGCTCGGCCAGCGTCTGCGCTCCGATCCGGAGGCGGCAGAGCAGTTGAAACAGACACTGCCATTGACGCTCCAGCGCAGCCTCGACGGCGATTGGAGCAAGAACCTGAGCAGACAGCTCACGCCAGTCACGACCGACGTCATCGCCACCGGCGTACCGCAATTGCTGCAGCTTCATCAGCACAACCTGACTAACCAGCTGCAAGCGCTGTATGAACCCGAAAACAGCGTGCAACTCGATGATCCATGGCGCGCGCCGCCAGTGATGGCCGGCCTGCAGCAGGCCGCCGACCTGAGCCTGCATTTCGACGGGACCAATGCGCTATGGGCGCGTACTCAATTGCTGCAGGATCGCTTGAGCAAGGTGGACGGTCGCCAGGCACTGGATCGGCAATTGGCGAATCAAGGAAACTGGCAGTACCTGGCGCAGCAACTGAACCAGGCCTATCACTGCCTGTCCGAGCAGGCGCCCGCGCGACAGGTTTCCGCCGCCCTGAAAAAAGCGCCGATGAACATAGCGCCAGACTCGTCCCAGTATCAGGCCTACATCCTCGCGCCCGGAAAACCAGCCACCGTGGAAGCCTTCATCATCGAGAATGGCTTGCCACTGCCCAGGACCAGAAGCGAGTTGCAGTCCCTGGCAGAGGCGGCAGCGTTAAAGGCACGTCAACATCCGTTCCGCAATTTCGTCGGAGGTTTGTCCTGGCCGATCCCACTGGATATCAGTCAGCAACAAACGCTGCGAGCGGCTGCAATCGCGCATGCCAACGCCGGCACGCAATCATCGCAGGCAGGGGCGCAACGCAACGTACTGGCCTATCTGAACAGTAGCCGCCCCCTTTCCCCCGATGTCCTGGAGGATCCGGTCAAGGCGCTGGAAAGCCTGCTCAGCTCCCCTGAGGGCCGGGCGCTGGGCCTGGCCATGCAAACCAGACTGAACGGCATCGCTACCGACTCCAGCATCAATGACTACACACTGGCCGCGCTGCATCTGACGCTGGATCCGGAATCCATTACGTCGCCCCAACGCAACCGGGTAGCCGGGTTCGATCTGGCCCAGGAAAGCCATTGGGGACAACCTCTGTCGAGGGTCACCGAAGGCCTGCGTCAGTGCTTGATCGACGAGGGACGGGCATCACCCGCACTGGCAAAGACAGCCGTTCATCTGCTGTTGATGCGCACCCACCCGCAATACCTGGTCAGGGATATCCCCGATGATGTGCGCCAGGGCACCCAGGCCTGGCGGGACCTTTGCCTGGCAGTCGACGCCATTGGCAGTAGCGCGGCCAACATGACCTACGCCGAGGTGATGATAAAGGCCTGCGCACTGCCGCCCGCTCCGGCCTCCATACAAACAGCGGCGTTGGTGGACTGGGGCGTCAGCAACAATATTCTTGAAGCAAAAGGCGACGCACTGTACAGCCAGGATGAGCTTGATCGGGTGCAGGCAGCCTTCAACAACCAGCGGGAAAAACTCAAGGAAGGCAGTGCCTTGATGGACACGGTCATGCCGGATCGTGCAGCGATGGCAATGGATCTGCTCATCGGCGAGTTCGGAAAGGACGTCGACTTCGATGAGAAAATATTTTCAAGACTCTCCAGCACCGTACCGCCAAAGCCAAGCAAACCGTACTCCATGCGCGAAATCGTGATGGAGCAGATCGTCATGGACGACCGCTGGAGTATCGCAAAAGGCACCCACAGCGTTGACCTGGCTGCCTTCGTCGCCTTCACCCATCGACCACAATCCAATATTAAAACGGCCTTCGACGCGGCGTTTTCCGAAGCGGTCGCCAACTTTAAAAAAATCAAACACCTGAGCGTGATCAATGCTCTCAACAATCTGCCGCCTGAAGACAAGAAGAATCTCAGCTTCGGAAAAATCACCTATTACCTGGAGAAAAGTTACAAGACCAGCCCAGTGCCTTTCATGGGGCCGACTCTATTCCATACCAGCCCCAGGATCCTGGTCACCGCAGAAAATGGCGCAAAGACCTCCAACTATGCGTTCGATACGGAAAAAGGCGTTATCCATAACCTTGGCAGCCGGAAAATACCCCGCGCGCCGGAGCACTTCTCGAACGAAATAACCAAAGAGGAAGAGTTTTTCCCTGATATCAATCGAGAAAAGACCGTTGAAGGCATGAAGACGTTCGTCCGCTACCTGGGGGGCGGCGCGCTGCTGAAGGGGGTCGACCTGGACAGCGTCAAGCGCGACCCACTCGATGGCGAGCGATCCGGCACCGCATCGGCACCGTACATGTTCATCAATCCCCGTACCCACGAACTCGCCGAGTCGATCGTCAAGGCACTGGACCTGGACAACCCAGCCATCCGTAAAGCCGCTGAGGGCGTCACGTCCTCTGAGCGCGCCAACGATCGATTGGTCACCTTGCGTGATGGGTTTCTCGATCTGATTCCCCTGCGCTCGGCCATCGTGAACTTCAATAAGGGCGAATACAGCGACGCCATCGACGACCTCGCCTTTGATGGCTTCGGCTTTCTCACTGCCGGGATGGGGGCTGCCGCAAAAGCGGCGAAAGTGCTGAAGACGACGGCATCGGTCGCGAACAAGGCGCTCAAGGTCACGAAGATCATGGTTGTGCCCATGGTCAAGGAGTTCAATCCGTTCAATGGCGCGAACGAAATACTGATCGGAGCCGGTAAAGTTGCCTTCGAGGCCGCCGGCGCGGTGAAAAGCGGGCTGCGCAGCCTCAAGGGGACGGTGGCGCTCGACGAACTGAACACCGCCAGCAGACGCTTTGACGCAGCCGCAACGGGCAGCTTGAACGTGCGTAACCGCGCCGTGAACGTCAATGCGATACAACACGATGGCCAGTGGTACGCATTTGATGCGAGCACCCAACGCCCCTACGGTGCGCCGTTGGTGGCCTTCGATCCAGTCCATACACTGATGCCGCCATCACCCGATTTCAGCGCGGCAAGGGTACGTCTCAACGCGCACAAGTCAGAACGGGTTCATCCCTACAGGAAGCCGGACCCGGCGACGCTTCCAGCAGGCCAAGTGCCTGGCCCGGCGGTACAGATTACGCGTAAAACCGATCATCTACCGCCGCCGCACATAAAGTATCTCGACTTCATCAAAGGCGCGCCCACCGAAGCGCATTTCTCGCCGACCCGCAGGGGCCCTACCCGGGAGCGCTACGAACTGGAGATGAACAAAAGCCTGGCGGGGCCTCAACTGCCACGCCCTGGACTGCCCGACGTAAAAGCCATTGAACCGATCGCCGACCTGGTCGAAAAGTCCCTGGACATGGCGGATATCGTGGCCTTCGGCGAGAACCATCTCAGTGTGGCTTCATTTCGTGTGCTCATCGAACTGATCCCCGTATTTAAACGAAAAAACGTCAAGGTTATCGGGATGGAGGGCATGGTGTATGACAACAAAATGCGGCTCAAGGACGATGGGATGGGCGTCACGGGCTACAAACAACGCCCCTACGAGCCTGATTTGAATTTGCGCACACTGATCGACACGTTCAAGGCCAACGGCATTGAAGTGGTGCCTCTGGATCACTTCTATCTGACCCGCCATCGACATGAGCGTGATGCCTATAAGGCCCAGAGCAGCGCCGATCGGAATCTGCAACGGCTCAAGGAAATGAACTTCTACGCCGCCCATGAGCTGCTGAGGCACACGCACAAGGGCAAGGTGATTGCCCTGGTGGGTCGTCAGCACATCAACACCACCCAGGGTGTACGTGGCCTGGCCGAAGCCACCGGCGGCATTGGCATTGGTATCTATGAGAGAGCCGGCATGAGGGGAAGCTACGGCACGAAAGCCACAGACGTGCGACCGGGCCCGAACGGCGAGCTGAAAACCCACAATGACATGACGGGAGACCTGCAAATTTTCACGCCCGAGTGACCCGGCAAACCGTCGAGCCGTTGCCTGCACAGCATGCCGGCAACGGCTCGAACCTTCAGTCAGCGTGCACCCAGCGCCGATGCAGCCACCGCGCCAACGCATCCAGCGCGAACCCCAGCAGCCCGATCAGCAGCACCATTGCCATCAACTCCGAATACGCCAGCCGATCACGGGTATCGAGGATGTAATAGCCCAGCCCCGCACTGACCCCCAGCATTTCGCACGGCACCAGCACAATCCACAGAATGCCGATGGCCAGGCGCACTCCGGTCAGCACATGCCCCACCACGCCGGGAATGACCACCCGCCGCAACGTCTCCCAACGCGTGGCGCTCAGGCTCTTGCTCAACTGCAGCCAGCGCGGGTCGAGATGACGCACGCCGGCCGCCGTATTGAGCATGATCGGCCACACTGCGGCAAACGCCAGCAGGAAGTAAATCGGCTGGTCGCCCACCCCCATCAGCATCACCACGATGGGCATCCAGGACAGCGGCGAGATCATGCGCAAAAACTGGAAAGCCGGGGTGGTCGCCGCCTCCAGGTTGCGCGAACTGCCCACCAGCAGCCCCAGCGGCACGCCCACCAGCAGGGCCAGAAACAAGCCGATAAAAATGCGTTTGAGGCTCACGGCAATATGCAGGTACAGCTCGCCGCGCCCCAGCAGTTCCCACAGGCTGCTGAACGTGGCCGCCAGGGAAAAGCGCGAAGACAATCCATCCGCATCGCCAAATACCTTGACGCCCAGCCACCAGAGCACCAGCAACCCCGCCAAGCCACCCAAGCCGAGCAACCAACCCGGCCACGCTACGGTTTTGCCGCTGCTCACACGCCAATCTCCTCGTTGCGCGCATAACCCTCGGGCAAGCCGAAGGTCTTCATGCCGCCGACGGCTTCGATGGCGTTGCGCACGAAACGGTCATCCACCAGGTCCCTGGCGACGAAGGCCGGGTCCAGCTCGGCGAGGAATTTCTTGTCGCCCTCGATCAGGGTGTCTTTCAGGCGGCGTACCAGTTCCTCGGTGTAGCTGGGGAACGGGTAAGGCTGGAAGTCGATGCGGTGCTCGTCCCAGTTGGCGTGACGGATCGCACCATCGGCCAGGTACCCGGCGCGATCGGCGGCGGCAGGCGCCAGCACTTTGCTCAACACCGGTTCGGCATGCGGCGTGTAGCGGTTGGGGCCGTCCTTGGACAACAGCTTCACCGCTTCTTCGCGGTTATCGCGGGTCCAGACCTGGGCCTTGACGATGGCGTTCACCACTTTTTGCGACCACTCCGGGCGCTGGGTCAGGTCATGCTCGTGCATGAACACCACGCAGCAGGCATGGTTGCGCCAGACGTCGCCGGTGAAACGCTGCACGCGACCGACCTTGAGGTTCTCCGCCAGGGCGTTGAACGGCTCGGCGACGATATAACCGTCGATGCGCTTGCTGGCCAATGCCGGCGGCATGTCCGAAGGCGGCAGCACGATCAGGTTGACTTCATTGGCGCCGATCGCGCCGCCCGCCGCACGCGCCACCGGGGTCAGCCCGTTGTCGCGGAACAACTGCTGCACCACCACGTTATGAATCGAATACCAGAACGGAATCGCCACCGACTTGCCGCCCAGTTGCTTCACGTCAGTGATGCCCGGCGCCACGGTCAGGCCCGAACCGCCCACATGGTTCCACGCCACCACCTTGGCCGGCACCTTGCTGCCATAGCGCGCCCATACGGTCATGGGCGACAACAGGTGAATCACGTTGACCTGGCCCGAGATAAACGCTTCGATCACCTGGGCCCAACTGCGCAGCAGCACCGGACGTTCGGCCTGGATACCCTCGGCTTCGAACAGCCCGTTATTGTGGGCGACCAACAGCGGCGTGGCGTCGGTGATCGGCAGATAACCGATGCGTACCGGCGCGTCAGGCTCGCTGGCGGCGCGCGCCTGCAGGCTGCTCAGCAACGGCAAGGCGCCGGCGGCGCTGAGCACCGCAGACAGTTTGAGAAAGTCGCGGCGCGAGTGGGTCAGGTCATCCAGACACATGGTTAGGCTCCAGCAATTCGAGGGGGTTGGGTTGAGGACGGCTCGCCTGCCGTAAGGTTTTAAGAATGTCGATGCGCAGCGCGCCGATAGCTTCGACCTGTTCCTCGCGCGGTTGCGGCAGATCGATTCGCCATTCGCCCAGGGTGCGTGCCGGGCGGTTACCCAGCAGCAGGATACGGTCGGACAACAGCAAGGCCTCATCGATGTCGTGGGTGATCAACACCGCCGCCGAGCCCTGTTCGCAATTGACCTTGAGCAACAGGTGCTGCATGTCCGCGCGGGTTACTTCATCCAGGGCGCCGAAGGGCTCGTCCAGCAGCAATACCTGTGGTTGGCGGGCCAGGCAGCGGGCCAATGCGGTGCGCTGGGCCATGCCGCCGGACAACTGCGCGGGGAACTGGTGACGGGCGTGTTCCAGGCCGACCGCGGCAATCGCGTGGTCGACACGCCGGCGGCGTTCGTCGCTGCTCAACTGCGGTTGGCGGGCGAAATCCAGGCCGAAGGCGACGTTCTTTTCCAGGTTCAGCCAGGGCAGCAGGCTGGGGTCCTGAAACGCCACCGCCACCCGTGGATGCGGGCCGTTCAAAGGCTCACCCAGCACGCGCACGCTACCGCCCTGGGGCGCCTGCAAACCGGCCAGCACCCGCAACAGGCTGGACTTGCCGACCCCGCTCGGGCCAAGGATCGACACCACTTCACCGGGCTGCAGTTGCAGGTCGAAGCCTTGCAGTACCGGGCCGCCGGCATACCCGAGGCACACATCCCGGGCCGTCATCACCGTCGCGCTCATAGGTTGGCCTGGCGTTGCAATTCGGTGCGCAGTTGCACCAGGCTCGGCGTGACGATCGGCACAAACGCCGATTCGCGCCAGCGCCGGGCAAAGCCGCTGCCATGGGCGGTGAGGTAAGCCTTGCCGCCGCTGGCCTGCAACTCCAGTTGCACAGCGCTGGCGGCGGTTTCCGCCAGGGCAATGCGCAGCTTGAACAACGGCACCGGTTCGGCGGCAAACCGCCCGGCCAGCAAACCGTTCTTGAGTTCCGTGACCAGGTGATCGAGGGTCACCCGCAGCGCTTCGAGCTCTTCACGTAACACCGTGCGCGAAGCGCCCAAGTGATGCGCCACCTCCGCCAGGGAGCGCCGCGCCAGCCCGATCGACAGGCCGCATTGCAAGCCCAGGAACGCCGGTCGCACGGCGGGCAGGAACTGACGCGCGTCCTCGTGCAGCAGCCAGTCGCGGCTCAGCTTCACGCCTTCAAGTCCCAGGGCGGCGGTATTGCTCGACTGCAACCCGAGCAACTCCAGGTCGCGGGAGCGCTGCAAGCCGGCCACTGAATCCGGGATCGCCAGGATAAACGGCGCGCCGCCACCGGCGTGCTCGATGGCCGCAGCGGCGACGAAGCCATTTTTGCGCAGGTTGGTCACCCAATGCAGACGACCGTTGAGGCTCCAGCCGTCATCGGTGGGCTCGGCGCTGATCTGCAGCGTCTCGATGCCGGACAGAAACTTCATCGCATTCGAAAGCCCCGTGGCACCGGCCAGCTTGCCGCTGAGCAGGTCCGGCAGCAGTTGCTCACGCAGCCGTGCATTGGGGCTTTGCAGCAGGTATTCGATAAAGGAGCGCTGGCCCCAGCAGACGAACGCCGCCGCCAGGGAATGGCTGGCAATATTGGCGATGGCTTCCACCGCCCCCGCCACGTCGCCGCCCAGGCCGCCGAGGGCTTTGGGCACGCCGACTCGCAACACATTGGCCTCGGCCAGCCGCGGCAGCACTTCCTGTGGATCGCAACTGCCCACGTCCAGGGCCTGCGCTTGAACATCGAGCCAACGGCTCAAGATCGGGTCAAGCATGGGTATTTCTCCTTGATGACAACAGGTGGATCAGCACCGATTCAGCTGGCCGGTTTTTCCCAGCGGTATTGCGCCAGCTCCGGGTTCAACGGCGTACGCGCAAACACGTTGGCAAAATTGCACAATGTGGCCAGGCTGACCCCCAGAATCACTTCCAGCGCCTGCCCGTCGGTATAGCCGGCGGCGCGGAACGCGTCATAGCCGGCATCGCTGACATCGCCACGGGTGGCAATCACTTCACGGGTAAACGCGGCGAGTGTCTCATAGCGGGGCTCGGGTAATTCACCGCGCTGGCGCAGCGCCTCGATCACGTCTTCGGGCAGCTTGGCTTTGTTACGCGCCACGGCGGTATGCCCGGCCACGCAAAAATCGCAACCGTGGCTGGTGGCGGCGATCAATTGCACCACTTCACGCTCCGCCAGGCTCAGGGCCGACTTGGCATTCAGGCCGGACACGGTGATATAGGTTTCCAGTGCCGCCGGCGCATTGGCCAGCACGGCCAGCAGGTTGGGAATGAACCCCGAGCCTTTCAGCGCGTTTTCCAGTAAAGGCTTGGCGGCCTCCGGCGCGGTTTCAGGGGTAAGCAGCGGTACACGGGACATGGAGTGGTCTCCTGATGAGTGAATGACCCCAGTCTGTTGGTTATAAAAAAAGCCCTCAATAGGCTAAAGTAGCGATTACTTGCTCCAGAGTCTTTTCGTTAGATGAATTCGTCCAGTGCACTTGTCGATTGGTTATTAGACAGCCTCGAGCTCAACACCAGCCTGTTTCACGTCGGTCGCTATTGCGGCGACTGGCACGCGAGCACCCATGGCCTGGCCCGGGCGAGTTTTCATCTGATCGTGCAAGGCGAGTGCTGGCTGCATATCGACGGCCAGCCGACTGAACACCTGAACAATGGCGATGCCGTGTTCCTGCTGCGCGACCTCCAATATCGGCTGTCCGGTGCGGACACCGCCACCGGCGCGCAAGAATGCCCGCGCCGTCCGATGCTGCCGCTGGACAGCCATGCCACCGATGGCGTGGGCCTGGTCTGCGGCTTCTTTCATTTCCAGTCCGGGCTGTCGGCGATGATTGTCGACAGCCTGCCCGCCTGGATCATCCTGCGCGCCGGTGACCCGTCGTTGACCGCCGCGCGCAATCTGTTCGCGCTGATCCTGCAGGAATGCGAACGCCTGCCGGCGCCCTCCCAGGCCTTGCTCGAACGCCTGTGCCATCTGCTGTTTCTGTATGTGCTGCGTCAACACGTGCTCGATAACACTGAATTGGGCGGCCTGGCGGCACTCGGTCGGCAACCGGCATTTGCCCGTTTGCTGGAACAGCTGATCGCACGCCCGGCAGAGAACTGGACGCTGGAAAGCATGGCCGCCTGCACCGGGCTGTCACGCTCGGCGTTTTTCAAACGTTTCAATGAGCTGTGCGGGCAGTCACCCGGCCAGGTGCTGTTGATGATGCGCATGCGCCATGCGTGCCAGTTGTTCAAGACGGACCAGACCGTGGCGGATGTCTCGCTGGCGGTAGGTTATCAGTCGGTGGCCGCGTTTACCCGGGCGTTTCATAAAGTCATCGGGCAACAACCGGGGGCCTACCGCCGGGCGCAGGGCTAGCGCTGCAACCCATTGCCTGGCTGCGCGCACAGCGCCACCAGCCAGTCGACAAACACCCTCACCCGCTGGGACAGCTGGCGGTGCGGCGGATACAGCGCAGTCAGTGCCATTTTCGGCACCCCTACCTGCGGCAACACTTCCACCAGCGTGCCCTCGGCCAGCTGCTTCATCGCATGATAATGCGGCGCCTGGATCAGCCCGTAGCCCGCTTCACACGCGGCGAAATACCCGTCGGAACTGTTAACCGCAACCAGTTTCGCCAGGTTGACCGTGCGCAGCTCGGCGCCGAGCTGGAATTCCAGGCCAAAGCGCTTGCCGCTGGCGCTGGAGACATACTCGATCATCTGGTGCCGCGCCAGCTCGTCGAGGCTTGCTGGGACGCCCATGCGTTGCAGATACGCGGGGCTGGCCAGGGTCAACTGGTCCATCATCGCCAGCGGACGCGCCACCAGCGATTCGTCCAGCGCCAGGCCACCGCGCAGTACGCAATCGACCCCCTCGCGAATCAAATCCACCGGACGATCGTTGAGCCCGATATCCAGCTCGATCTGCGGATAAAGCGCGGTGAACGTTGGCAGCGCCGGAATCACGATGAGACGGCCAATGCCCGACGGCATATCAATGCTCAGCTTGCCTCGCGGGTTTTGCCGGTGGGAGGAAAACACCGCCTCGGTTTCCTCAAGATCCGTCAGCAACTGCACGCAACGCTGGTAGTACGCCGCGCCATCCAGGGTCGGGCTGACCTGGCGCGTGGTGCGTTGCAGCAGCTGCACGCCAAGGTGCACCTCCAGTTGCTTGATCAGGATCGTCACCGAAGCGCGCGGCAGTTGCAGGCTGTCCGCCGCCTTGGCGAAACCGCCCAACTCCACGATCCGGGTGAATACGCGCATGGCATTGAAACGGTCCACGGAGAACCCCTGGCAATTGTTTGGATTTTCCAAACAGTGATAGTGCTTTTAGCCGGTTTATCCAGGTTTTGTCGAGCGTGACAATGGACGCTTCATCCACAGGAGCTTCACCATGCGCACTCGTCAACTCGGCCACAACGGCCCACACGTCTCCGCCATCGGCCTCGGCTGCATGGGCATGAGCGATTTCTACACCCCGGGCACCGACAACTCGGAGGCCATTGCCACCCTGCACCGCGCGCTGGAGTTGGGCGTCAACTTTCTCGACACCGCCGACATGTACGGACCCCACACCAATGAACAACTGATCGGCAAGGCCATCGCCGGCAAGCGCGACCAGGTGTTCCTGGCCAGCAAGTTCGGCATCCTGCGCGACCCGGCGAACCCGGCGCTGCGTGGCGTGAACGGGCGCCCCGAGTACGTGCGCACGTCCATCGACGGCACGCTGCAACGCTTGGGCATTGATACCCTGGACCTGTACTACCAGCACCGCATCGACCCCGAGGTGGCCATCGAAGAAACCGTCGGCGCGATGGCCGAGCTGGTGCAACAGGGCAAGGTGCGTTACCTGGGCCTGAGCGAAGCGTCCGCCGCCACGCTGGAACGGGCGCACAAGGTTCACCCCATCAGCGCCCTGCAAAGCGAATATTCATTGTGGAGCCGCGATCAGGAAGACAACGGCTGCCTCGCCGCCTGCCGGCGCCTGGGCATCGCATTCGTGCCTTACAGCCCGCTGGGCCGGGGTTTTCTGGCCGGTGCATTGAAGCGCCCGGAGGATTTCGGCGCCGAGGACTATCGCCGCTTCAACCCGCGTTTCCAGGGCGAGAATTTCGCGAAGAATCTGCAACTGGTCACGCAGGTGCAAACGCTGGCGGCGGATAAAGGCGTGACGACGGGCCAACTGGCGCTGGCCTGGGTGTTGGCGCAAGGCGACTACATCGTGCCGATCCCCGGCACCAAGCAACGTAAATACCTGGAGGAGAATGTGGCCGCCGTGTCGATCAGCCTGACCGCGACCGAACTGGCGGCACTGGCGGCGATCTTTCCGGCGGATGCAACGGCCGGTTTGCGCTACCCCGCGGAGGTGATGGCGATGCTGGAGATCTGACCTGGGGGCGGCGCCCGACGGCGCCGGCACTTTCTTGCACGCACGTACCTAAAGCTGTTGCGGTGTAAGCCGATAGCCCTACGAAGCTCTAATAAAGCCGCGTCGACAATAACGCTTCGTAAGGACGGCCCCATGCCCCCACTGCGCTCCATCCAAGCCCGCTATACCCTGTTTCTGGTGTTGTTCGTTCTGGTGTTATTGGTGTTGACCGTCGTGGGTATCGGCCAGTTGGTCGCGCCCAAGCTGCAATACACCGAAGAACAGGTGGTGCTCAATCGCGTCGCCGAAGTGGCCGAACAGATCCAGGGCGAACTTAACAAGGTTCAGGCCCAGCAACGCACCATTACCCAAACGATCCCTTTGCTTGACAGCGATGCCATCGACAAGGTCCTGCCGGGCCTGGTTGACCAGTACGGCGAGCTGAAAGTGTTCGGCGGCGGTATCTGGCCGCTGCCCAACCAGCGCACCCCCGGCCGTAACAAGCACAGCACGTTCTGGCACCGTGACGCCTCGGGCAAGCTGGCGGTCAACACCTTCTGGAACAGCGACCCCGCACCCAACTATTACGACCAGAGCTGGTACAAGGGCGGCCTCGCCTCACCCCGTGGCCAATGTGCCTGGGCCGCGGCCTACAAGGACGACGCCAGCCAGGAGCCACGCACCAACTGCGCCATGGCGATCCAGCGTGACGGCGCCGCCTATGGCGTGGCGACCATCGACGTGACCCTGGGTTTCTTCAATGACCTGGTGGCCAGCAAGGAAAAAGACATCGGCGGGCAGATGCTGATCGTCGAAGGCGACGGCAAGATCATCAGCAACAGCTCGCGTATCAGCGGCCCGATCGTGCTGAAGAATATCAGCGAGCTGACCGGCACGTCGGCGTTCGCCGCCCAGGTCAGCACCGCCCTCGCCCATCGCGACCAGGCCCTGCAACGCGCCGAGTTCGACAACCAGGGCGTGGCCAGCACCTTTTACATGCGCCCGATCGAGGGTACGCCGTGGTTCCTGGCGACCGCCCTGCCCACTTCGTTGATCACCGCCCAGCGCAATGATGTGCTCGGCACCCTGGCCCTGTTGCAAGTACCGATGGTGATCCTGCTGGTACTGCTGGCGGCGTATGCGATTCGCCAACTGGTCCAGCGCATGAAAGCGCTCAAGGGCAATATCGACGCACTGTCGGCCGGTGATGCCGACCTCACGCGGCGCATCACCATCCGCGCCGAAGACGAACTCGGCGCCATCGGTCACTCGGTGAACCACTTTATCGTCTATCTGCAAAACATGATCGGCGAAGTGACCCAGGCCACCGGCGCCATGGCCTCGGGCCTTGAGCAGTTGCAGCACACCTCGGCGCACACCAACCAGATCCTGTTGCGCCACGCCTCGGAGACGGACCAGACGGTGACTGCCATCACCGAAATGAGCTCCACCGCCGACACCGTCGCGCAAAATGCCGCAGAAACGGCGGCCTTCACCCAGCGCGCCAATGAACACGCCGACCGGTCACGGGTGGTGGTGGGCGAAGCGTCCACCAGCGTCAGCGCCCTGATCGGTGAAGTGGCCAGCGCGACCCACACCGTCGAGAACATGCGCCAGGATGCCGCGCGCATCACCGAAACCCTCGGCGTGATCGGTGCCATCGCCGGCCAGACCAACCTGCTGGCGCTCAACGCCGCAATCGAAGCGGCGCGGGCCGGCGAACAAGGGCGCGGGTTTGCGGTGGTGGCCGATGAGGTGCGCGCCCTGGCCGCACGCACCCAGGCCAGTACCTCGCAGATCAACGAGATGCTGGCGCGCTTGACCACCGGCGTCAGCTCGTCGGTGGCCGCCATGGAAAACACCCAGGCCAGTTGCCAGTCGGCAGCGGATGCCACGGCGCGGGTGAACACCGGGCTCGATGAGATGGCCGGCTCAGTCAGCCATATCAACAACCTCAGCACCCAGATCGCGACGGCCGCCGAGCAACAGAGCGCAGTGACCGAAGAGATCAACCGCAGCATGGTGCAGATCCGACAGATGGTTGAAGAGCTGGTACAAAGCGGTCATGCCACCGAAACCAATACCCAGAGCCTGCTGGAGGCCAATGGCCGGGTGATTGCCTTGATGGGACGCTTCAAAGTGCGTTGATCGAGACCGGAATGCTCCCGTGCAAAGCGCGGGAGTCGGACTATTCTGACAACTCTTGGTTTAACCGTCTCCACACAGGAAGGTGCGCAATGCATGCGACCGAGCAGCCGGTCCGCCTGGAGCGGATCAGTCATGAACGCTTTATTCTGGCGCCGCTCGAGACGGTCTACGACTATGTGACCCAGCCCGACCGCTGGCACGAATGGCACCCCTCCTCCCTCAGCGCCGACACCGGTACCCGTGGCTCACTGCCGGTCGGCACGCGGTTTACCGAAATCATCGACCTGCTGGGCATCCGCGTCCCCATGAGTTACCGCGTGCAAGTCGCCCGGCGCCCCAACGAGTTCAAGACCGTGTTCACCTCACTGGCGGTCGACGGCTGCCTTCATTATGTCCTGCACGCGCAACCGGGCGGCACGCTGTTCAAGCGCGTATTGACCTATGAGACCGAACTGCAACTGGCGGCCTTGCATGAACGCATGATCGAACGCTCGGGCGTTGCGCTGGACCGTCTCAAGCAGCGCCTGGAAACCTTGAGCGGTTGACCGTTCTCTCGCTTAACTGACCCGATTCAGGGAAAATGCCCGACCCAATGCTTTTTTGTAGGAGCGAGCTTGCTCGCGAAAAACTCGCAGGCGCCGCGTTCAATCAGGAAGCACGCGTTATCGTTGACGTTTTTCGCGAGCAAGCTCGCTCCTACAGAGGGCGGTATACGCTTAACTGAACAGCCTTCCGGTCCAATGCCGCGCCTTTCCCGAGACCCACCATGAAATCCCCTGTGCAAAGAGCCCCTGCGCCATGTTGACGGCGTACCTGGGGCTGTTCGTGGCCGCCTTTGGCGCGGCGACATTGCTGCCCTTGCAGTCGGAAGCCGTGCTCGTCGGCCTGTTGCTCAGCGGGCATTACAGTGTGTGGCTGCTATTGGGCATCGCCACGCTGGGCAATGTGCTGGGTTCGCTGGTCAATTGGCTGCTGGGGCGTTCGGCGGAGCGCTTCCAGGGGCGGCGCTGGTTTCCGCTCAGTAAACGGCAACTGGACAAGGCGCGCAGCCACTATGCGCGCTGGGGACATTGGACCCTGCTGCTCAGTTGGGTGCCGATCATTGGCGACCCGCTGACCCTGGTGGCCGGCATCATGCGCGAACCGCTCTGGCGGTTCCTGCTGCTGGTGACCCTGGCCAAGGCGCTGCGCTACGCCGTGCTGGCCGCCATCACCCTGCACTGGCTGTTAATCCCCCGTTAATCTTGCCCAAACAGCATCCGAAACACCTTTCCCGGAGCTTATGACCATGCCTTTGATCCGTGACCTGTGCGTCGCCGGCCTGCTCACGGCCAGCGCCGCTCCAGTATTTGCCGCCACCTACGGCCCTGAACTCGAGGGTTTCCAGTACCCCTACCCGGTTGAGCGCTTCAACTTCGAGTCCCAGGGTAACAGCCTGCAAATGGGCTATATGGATGTTCCGGCCAACGGCAAAGCCAACGGTCGCAGCGTGGTGCTGATGCACGGCAAAAACTTCTGCGGCGCCACCTGGGAGGCATCGATCAAGGCCTTGAGCGACGCCGGTTACCGCGTGATCGCGCCGGACCAGATCGGCTTTTGCACCTCCAGCAAGCCCGAGCATTACCAGTACAGCTTCCAGCAACTGGCGCTCAACACCCACCAGTTGCTGGAAAAGCTCGGGATCCAGAAGGCCACGTTGCTCGGTCACTCCACCGGCGGCATGCTGGCCACGCGCTATGCATTGATGTACCCGGCACAGACCGAGCAGCTCGCCCTGGTCAACCCCATCGGCCTGGAAGACTGGAAAGCCCTGGGCGTCCCCCACCAGAGCGTGGACCAGTGGTATCAACGCGAGCTGAAGCTGAGCGCCGACGGGGTGCGCAAATATGAGCGCGACACCTATTACGCCGGGCGCTGGAAGCCCGAATACGAGCGCTGGGTGGACATGCTCGCCGGCCTGAACCAGGGCCCGGGCCACACTCGGGTGGCCTGGAACTCGGCGTTGATTTACGACATGATCTTCACCCAGCCGGTGTACTACGAGTTCAAGAACGTGCAAGTGCCCACCCTGCTGCTGATCGGCACCAGCGACACCACCGCCATCGGCAAGGACCTGGCGCCGCCGGCGGTCAAGGCGCGGATCGGCAATTATCAAGTGTTGGGCAAACAGGTGGCCAAGCTGATTCCCCATGCAACCCTGGTGGAGTTTCCCGGCCTGGGCCATGCGCCGCAGATGGAAGAACCGGCGCAGTTTCATACCGCGCTGTTGCAGGGTTTGAAGGCCCTTTAACCTTTTTCGGGGTACGCGTGCATGTCGCTACAGATCGCCGTGATTGATGATTGGCAGCAAGTGGCCAATAGTGTGGTGGATTGGTCGGTACTCGAGCCCCTGGGCCAGGTGCACTTTCTCCACGATTACCCCGCCGACACCGCGACCATGGCCGAGCGCCTGCAAGGGTTCGACGTTATTTGCGTCATGCGCGAACGTTCGCCTTTCGACCAGGCCTTGCTGCAGGGCCTGCCCAGGCTCAAGTTGCTGGTGACCGGTGGCATGCGCAACGCCGCCATCGACCTGTGCGCCGCCAAGGCGTTGGGGGTCCGGGTGTGCGGTACCGACAGCTACAAGCAGGCTGCGCCGGAACTGACCTGGGCACTGATCATGACCTCGACGCGCAACCTGCTGGCCGAAGCCAACTCTTTGCGCGCAGGCGGGTGGCAGGTCGGCCTGGGCGGCGACCTGCATGGCAAGACCCTGGGCATCCTGGGGCTGGGCAGCATCGGCCAGAAAGTCGCGCAATTCGCCCAGGTATTCGGCATGCGCGTGATTGCCTGGAGCGAAAACCTCACCCCGCAACGGGCCGCTGAGTCGGGGGTGACCTGGGTCAGCAAGCGCGAGCTGTTCGAACAGGCTGACATTCTCACCATTCACCTGGTCCTCAGCGAACGCAGCCGCGGCCTGGTCGACGCGCAGGCACTGGGCTGGATGAAGCCCGGCGCGCGCCTGGTGAACACGGCACGTGGACCGATTGTGGATGAACAGGCACTGGTGGACGCGCTGAGCAACGGGCGCCTGGCCGGCGCGGCGCTGGACGTATATAGCCAGGAGCCACTGCCCCTCGAGCATCCCTTCCGCTTCCTGCCCAACGTACTGGCCACGCCCCACGTCGGTTACGTCAGCGAGCAAAACTACCGGCAGTTTTACCAGCAGATGATCGAAAATATTCAAGCCTGGGCGAACGGCGCGCCCATTCGGGTGCTGGGCTGACGCACCAATAAAGTGCATGTATTGAATGACAATGCTCAAGTGCACAATGTTGGCATACGCTGTTGATTTGTGTGGAGGGTGCTTGCCCCCGATAGCCATAACTATCTACACAACTCAGCAGCGCCCAACCGTAACCACAATGCGAAGCGAGCCGCTCTTGATCTTGATCTGCTTTTGATCCTAGGCGCCCCGTTAAACCACGCTGGCCGAACGCAGGCTTGAATCCGTGGGCAACCCGGCAGGACG
>NZ_CVTK01000040.1:464972-484738 GCF_900004785.1 Pseudomonas sp. 28 E 9
GCTTACTTTTGCGCTTTTCAAAAGTGAGCCGCTGTAAAAGCGGAACCATTAGCAGCCGTTACCGCAGAAACGGATATGTACTCGGTCCAATCCAGCATCCCGGCCAGCCCAGAGGCCGCCATCGGGGGCAAGCCCCCTCCCACATTTGGATCGGGACCAACACAAAATGCCGGCCGGCTCCCCCCGGCATAAGGTTAAAAGTTTTTTGTCCTACAAAAATCCCCTCTAAACCCGGCAGACGCTGGGATCTGGCCTAGACTCATGACCGATGGGTCCCTTCCAAAACAAAAACCCCGCAAAAAAACTAAACTTTTCAACTCGGCCCTTGGTCAAGTTTTAAGGCAAGGCGAGCACTCCGCGATTCACGCTACATGCCCGTCCATCCAATCTTTTCAGTTAATTGTGCAACTGGCATACGCCTTGCCAGATTGTCGTGCGCTTGTGCGCTTGGCCGCAGGAAGCGGTCATCGAGCTAATGGCAGCGGGCCATTAGCTAACCAACACGTTGGAGAGAACTATGATCAGTGCCGCAGCAAGTATTCAGGGAGAGCGTGTTAGTCAGCCAGTTGGCGGGTCGAGCTCTTTGGTCGTCGACCTCAACACGGTGCGGCCGGTGTCCAGTCATAACCCCAACCGAAAGAAGGTGCTGTTTGTCACGTCCGAGTTTGCCGACCTGGTGAAAACCGGCGGCCTGGGCGATGTGTCGGCGGCCCTGCCCCGCGCCATGGCTCACTTGCACGATGTGCGTGTGCTGATCCCCGGTTACCCGCAAGTGATGGAAAGCGACAACCCTATTCATATCATCGGCGAGCTGGGTGGCCACGCCGCGCTGCCGCCGTGCAAGATCGGGCGCATGGACCTCAAGGATGGCCTGGTCATCTACGTGCTGATCTGCCCCGAGCTGTATGAGCGCGAAGGCACACCCTACGGCGCCAACAATGGCCGCGACTGGCCGGACAATCACATTCGCTTCGCCCGCCTGGGCCTGGCCGCCGCCGACATGGCCGCCAACCTGGCACAGATCCACTGGTGCCCGGACCTGGTGCACGCCCACGACTGGCCCGCCGGCCTGGCCCCGGCCTATATGCACTGGCGTGGTTCACGCACGCCGACCCTGTTCACCATTCATAACCTCGCCTATCAGGGCGTGGTGAGCCTGGGTTGCACCCCCGAACTGGGCATTCCGCCCCATGCCCTGCAACAGGAAGGCATGGAGTTCTACGGCAAGATGTCGTTTCTCAAGGCCGGCATGGCGTATTCCAGCCATATCACCACGGTCAGCGCCACCTACGCCCAGGAAATCACCACGCCGGAATTCGGCTGCGGCCTGGACGGCTTCCTCGCCAGCAAGACCCAGCAGGGCCTGCTCAGCGGGATTCCCAACGGGATCGACGAAAGCTGGGAAACCTCCACCGACACCCACCTGACCCACAACTTCAATATCGGCGACTGGGAAGGCAAGGCCATCAACGCTGCCCACGTGCGCGAACTGTTCGGCCTGCACGATTCCACCGGCCCGTTGTTTGCCGTGGTCTCGCGCCTGGTCTACCAGAAAGGCCTGGACCTGACCGAAGCAGTCGCCAGCTTCATCGTCGAAAACGGTGGCCAGATCGCGATCATCGGGCGCGGCGAGCCGGAAGAAGAACAAGCCATGCGCGAACTGGCGCTGCGCTTCCCGGGCCAGGTCGGCGTGCGCATCGGCTTCAACGAAACCGACGCCCGCCGCATGTTCGCCGGCAGCGACTTCCTGCTGATGCCTTCGCGGTATGAGCCCTGCGGCCTGAGCCAGATGTATGCGCAGCGTTTCGGCTCGTTGCCGGTGGCGCGCAATACCGGTGGCCTGGCCGACACCATTGAAGACGGCGTGACCGGTTTTCTGTTCAACGAATCCACCGTCGACAGCTACAAGGCTGCCCTGGAGCGCGCATTCAAAGTGTTCTCCTTCCCCGGCCTGCTCAACGCCATGCGCAGCCGCGCCATGACCCAACCGTTCAACTGGTCGCAGGCGGTGGAACCCTACGCCGAGCTGTACGAACAACTGGTGGTTAAAGCACTGGGGAAATCGACTAAATAATCAAGAGAGGTCTTCATAGATGCCGTTACGGACTTTGGAAACCTGGCCCCACGGCGCACTGATGCTGGACGCGCAACACACGCGTTTCGCCTTGTGGGCGCCAGACGCGTTTTATGTCAGCGTTGAATTGCAGGAAGGGAAATCCATCGCCATGCTGCCCCAGGCAGATGGCTGGTTTGAAGTCGAGACAGCCTGCCCTGCCGGCACGCTTTATCGCTTCAATATCGACGGGGAACGGGATGTTCCGGACCCCGCCTCCAGGGCCCAGGCCCTGGACGTGCACGGTTGGAGCCGCGTGGTCGACCCGCTCGCCTACCAATGGCGGCACAGCGAGTGGCAAGGCCGCCCGTGGCACGAGGCGGTCATCTACGAACTGCATGTCGGCGCGATGGGCGGTTACGCCGAAGTGGAGAAACACCTGCCGCGCCTGGCCGAGCTGGGCGTGACCGCCATCGAACTGATGCCCCTCGCGCAATTTCCCGGTGAACGCAACTGGGGTTACGACGGGGTACTGCCCTACGCACCGCACGCCACCTACGGCTCCCCCGAACAACTCAAGCACCTGATCGACAGCGCCCACGAGCACGGCCTGGCGGTGATCCTTGACGTGGTCTACAACCACTTCGGTCCCGATGGCAACTACCTGGGCCAATACGCCAAAGGCTTCTTCCAGGAAGACGTGCACACACCGTGGGGCGCGGGGATCGATTTCGAACGCCGCGAAGTGCGGGATTTCTTCCTCGATAACGCCCTGATGTGGCTGCTGGAATACCGCTTCGACGGCCTGCGCCTGGACGCCGTGCACGCCATCGACAACCCCGGCTTTCTCCAGGAGTTGGCGCAGCGCGTGCGCCAGCAGGTCGATAGCGGGCGCCATGTGTGGCTGATGCTGGAAAACGAGCTCAACCAGGCCGGCCTGCTCAAACATGATTTCAACGCACAATGGAACGACGACTTCCATAACGTGCTGCACGTATTGCTCACCGGCGAAACCGACGCCTACTACAGCGACTTCGCCGAGCAGCCCACGGCCAAACTGGCGCGGTGCCTGGGCGAAGGCTTTATCTATCAAGGCCAGACCACCCGCCACGGCCATGCACGCGGCGAACCCAGCGGCGAGCTGCCTCCCACGGCGTTCGTGGCGTTTCTGCAGAACCACGACCAGATCGGCAATCGGGCCCTGGGCGAACGCCTGCACCAGTTGTGCCCGCCGCAAGCATTGAAGGCGGCGACCGCTTTGTTGCTGCTGTCGCCGATGATCCCGCTGATGTTCATGGGCGATGAAGTCAATGCTGCCGAGCCTTTCCTGTTCTTCACCGACCATCATGGCGAGCTGGCGGAGGCCGTGCGTGAAGGCCGACGCAACGAGTTCGCCGATTTCGCCGCGTTTCATGACCCCGAGCAGCGCGAACGTATCCCCGATCCCAACGCCTTGACGACCTTCCTGCAATCCAGGCCAACCCTGGCGGAAAACGAGCATGCCCAGCTCTATCGCCACTTGCTGAGTCTGCGCCATCGACACGTGGTGCCTCATCTGCCTGGCAGCGTGGCCCTCGGCGCGCAGGTGCTGGCTGACAGCGCCGTCAGCGCGCGCTGGCGCCTGGGCAATGGCAGCGTGTTGCAAATCGACCTGAACCTGAGCAGCGAGCCCGTCGATCAGCAGGCTGCGTCCCATGTGATTTTTCAAACGCCTGCCGAGTCTGCGGCGGCGCAGTTGCCGCCCTTCAGTGCACGCGTGTCCTTATTCCCTGCTGGAGAACAGTCTTGAGCGATGCGAACCTGGAAATACTCGCCAGCCGCGCGGGCCTGGCCGTCGATTGGATCGATGCCAACGGTCGCCCGCAACATGTGAAACCCGACGCCCTGCGCGCGGTGCTTAAGGGGCTGGGTCACCCGGCCGATACCGAGGCCGACATCGAGGCCAGCCTGCAGGCGTTGGAACAGGTACAGCAGGATAAGCATCTGCCCCCGCTGATCACCGTCGACAGCGGAGAAGGCCTGGACCTCGCACGTTTCTTTGCACCGGACACGCCGTGCCGCGTGCAGTTGGAAAATGGCGAAAGCCTGGAGCTGCGTCTTGATAGTGATGCCGTGCTGCCCGGCGTGGTCGCCCTTGGCTACCATCAGGCGCATATCGACGGCCAGACCTTTACCCTCGCGGTCGCCCCCGCGCAGTGCTACAGCGTGGCCGAAGCGGTGCAAAACGATCCCGCCCGCGCCTGGGGCCTCAGCGCGCAGCTCTACTCGTTGCGCCGCCTTGGCGACGGCGGTTTCGGCGACACCCTGGCCCTTGAGCACCTGGCGCGCTCGGCCGCCGAACGCGGGGCCGACGCCCTGGCGATCAGCCCGATGCACGCCATGTTCAGCGCCGACACCGAGCGCTACAGTCCCTACTCGCCTTCCAGCCGGCTGTTTCTCAACAGCCTGTATGCCTCGCCCGGGTGCATCCTGGGCGAACGCGAAGTGCGCAATGCCATCGAGGCCACGGGCCTGGCCGATGAGCTGCACGATCTGGAACAGCTGACCCTGATCGACTGGCCTGCCGCCGCCAAGGCCAAGCAGCGCCTGTTGCGCGCCCTGTATGACGATTTCCGCCACGGCCATCATCCGCAGCATGCCGATTTCCAGAGTTTCCGCCAGGCCGGCGGCGAAGCCCTGGAAAACCACTGCCGTTTCGAAGCGGTGCAGGCATTGCGCGCCGCCGCCGGGGAAGACCTCGACTGGCGTCACTGGCCGCAGGACTGGCGCACGCCGCAAAGCCCGGCCCTGGCGCAGTTTGCCGAGGAGCACCGTGATGAAATCGGCTATTTCGCGTTTACCCAGTGGCTGATCGCGCGCAGTTTGCAGCGCGCGCAACAGGCCGCGCGCGGCAGCGGCATGGGCATCGGCCTGATCGCCGACCTGGCGGTGGGAGCGGACGGCGGTGGCAGCCAGGCGTGGAGTCGCCAGGACGAATTGCTCGCCGACCTCACCGTCGGCGCGCCACCGGACATTCTCAACCGTGCAGGCCAGGGCTGGGGCATTTCCGCGTTCTCGCCGGAGGGGCTCAAGAGTCACGGTTTCCGTGCCTTTATTGAAATGCTGCGGGCTAATTTCGCCCACGCGGGCGGCCTGCGCATCGACCATGTGATGGGCCTGCAACGCCTGTGGGTCATCCCGAACGGGGCTTCACCGCGCGAAGGCGCCTACCTGTACTACCCGGTGGACGACATGCTGCGGCTGCTGGCCCTCGAATCCCATCGTCACCAGGCCATTGTCCTCGGTGAGGACCTCGGCACCGTGCCCGACGGCCTGCGCGAAAAACTCAGCAGCCGCTCGATCCTCGGCATGCGCGTGTTGCTGTTCGAGCAAAACCATGATGGGCAGTTCAGGCCCATCCTCGACTGGCCCGACAACGCCCTGGCCACCACCAGCACTCACGACTTGCCGACGCTCAACGGCTGGTGGCACAGCCGCGACATCGAATGGAATATCGAGCTGGGCCTCATCGACGCGCCGACCGTGGATCAATGGAGCGAACACCGCCTGCGCGAACGCCAGGCACTGCGCCAGGCCCTGAGCCAGGACCCGCAGAACTTCGTCGATGAGATCCGCAACGACACCGACCATATGATCGATGCCAGTGTGCGCTACCTCGCCCACACCCGTGCGCCGCTGGTGCTGCTGCCCCTGGAGGATGCGCTGGGCATGGAAGAACAACCCAACCTGCCCGGCACCACCGACACCCACCCCAATTGGCGCCGCCGCCTGCCCGGCGAAGCGTCCAGCCTGCTCGACAATGCCGGCGCCGCGCGCCGCCTCGAGCTGCTGGCCGTTGCGCGTAACCAAGCCTATGAGCGTGACCGATGAAAGCACTGCCCCTGCGCGCCACTCAGCGCCTGCAATTTCATAAAGGCTTCACCCTGGATGATGCGGTGCCGTTGGTGCCGTATTTCGCCCGACTGGGCATCAGTCACCTGTATGCCTCGCCCCTTCTCAAGGCGCGGGCCGGTTCGATGCATGGCTATGACGTGGTCGACCCTGCGTGTGTCAACCCGGAACTGGGCGGTGAGGCCGCGCTGCAGCGCCTGGTCGCTGCGTTGCGCGAACACGACATGGGCTTGATCCTCGACATCGTTTCCAACCATATGGCCGTGGGCGGCGCCGACAACCCCTGGTGGCTCGACCTGCTGGAATGGGGACGTTTGAGCCCCTACAGCGAATTTTTCGATATTCAGTGGCACTCACCCGACCCTCTGCTCAAGGGCCAACTGCTGATGCCGTTCCTTGGCAGCGATTACGGCGAAGCGTTGCAAAGCGGCAGCCTGGTGCTGAAATTCGAGGCGGCGCACGGGGCCTTTTACGTTGAGCACTACGAACATCGCTTCCCGATCTGTCCGCGGGACTACGCGCTGATCCTGGGCAACGACGAACCGCTCAAGCCGCTGGCCGAACGCTTTGCCGCGCTGGCGTACCAGGACGACGCCTACGCCGAAGCCGGCTGGCTGAAACAGGCACTGGCCGAGCGGGCCAGCGAGGTATTGCCCGCCATCGAACAGCGCCTCGCCGCGTTCGACGGGCGCACGCCTGAGGGTTTCGCGCGCCTGCACCGGCTGCTGGAAGAACAGACCTACCGCCTCGCCAGCTGGCGCACGGCGGCGGACGACATCAATTGGCGGCGCTTCTTCGACGTCAACGAACTGGGCGGCCTGCGCGTGGAGCGCACGGCAGTGTTCGAAGCCACCCACGGCAAGATTTTCGAGTTGATCAGCGCAGGCCTGATCGATGGCCTGCGCATCGACCATATCGACGGCCTGGCCGATCCACGGGGTTATTGCCGCAAGCTGCGGCGCCGGGTGGATGCATTGTCGCCGCAGCGGCATTTGCCGATCTTCGTGGAGAAAATCCTCGGTGAAGGCGAAACCCTGCGCGAAGACTGGCAAGTGGACGGCACCACCGGCTACGAATTCATGAACCAACTGTCATTGATGCAGCATCACCCGGACGGCTTCGCGCCGCTGGCCGAGTTGTGGTCGCGCCACAGCGAACGGCCGTCGGCGTTTATCGAAGAGGCGCGGCTGGCCCGCCAGCAAATCCTCAACGGTTCGTTGGGCGGCGACTTCGAAAGCGTCGCCCAGGCGCTGCTGCAAGTGGCCCGCGACGACGTGATGACCCGCGACCTGACCCTGGGCGCGATCCGCCGGGCGTTGCAGGAACTGATCGTGCATTTTCCGGTGTACCGCACCTATATCAGTGCTCGCGGGCGCAGCGCAGCCGACGACAAGGTCTTCCAACAGGCCATGGAGGGCGCGCGCAGTACCCTGAAAGAAGGCGACTGGCCGGTGCTCGATCACCTGGAGAAATGGCTGGGTGGTCAACCGTGGCGCAATCGCCCGCTGGGCCGCGAGCGCAAGATGCTCAAGCATGCCTGTGTGCGCTTCCAGCAATTGACCTCGCCTGCCGCAGCCAAGGCTGTGGAAGACACGGCGTTCTATCGTTCGGCCGTGTTGCTGTCGCGTAACGACGTGGGTTTCAGCACCGAGCAGTTCAGCGCGCCGTTGGCCGATTTTCATGGGGCGAACCAGCAGCGCTTGAAGACGTTCCCGCATAACTTGCTGGCCACCGCCACCCACGACCATAAACGTGGCGAAGATACCCGCGCGCGCCTGGCGGTGCTGAGTGAATGCGCGCCCTGGTATGCCGAGCAAGTTGATCACTGGCGCAGCCTGGCCGCGCCGTTGCGCGAGACGGCCGACAGCCCCTCGGCGGGCGACGAACTGATCCTTTATCAAGTGCTGCTCGGCAGTTGGCCGCTGGAGCCGAACCCCGACCTTGAGGCGTATCAACAACGCCTCTGGCAGTGGCAACAGAAAGCGCTGCGCGAAGCCAAGCTGCAAAGCAGCTGGAGCGCGCCGAACGAAGCGTACGAGCGCGGCGTCGAGACGTTCCTGCAAGGTGTATTGCTCAGTGAAACCGGCAAGCCCTTGCGTGACGCACTTGCCGCCGCCGCCCAGGCCATCGCCCCCGCCGGCGCCTTGAATGGGCTGGCGCAGACTTTGCTTCATCTGAGCGTGCCCGGTGTACCGGACGTGTACCAGGGCGATGAGTTCTGGGACTTCAGTCTGGTCGACCCGGACAACCGACGTCCGGTGGACTTCCAGACGCGGCAACGCGCACTGGATAACCCGGCGGACATCGGTGAACTGCTGTCCAGCTGGCGCGACGGGCGTATCAAGCAAGCGGTGATCGCGCAGGTACTGGCCTTGCGCAAGGCCAACGTCGAGCTGTTCAGCGACGGCGCCTACACCGCCCTGGAGGTGGTTGGCCCACAGGCCGATCATGTCGTTGCGTTTTGCCGAGAACTGCAGGGCAGACACGTGTTGGTGGTGGTGCCACGCTGGCCCCGGCGCCTGCTCGAAAATGCGCTGCAACCCCTGATTCCTGCCCGGATTTGGGGCGATACGCGGGTGAAATTACCGTTCGCCGCCACAACACAAAACTGGAAGGGACTTTTTCAAACAAGCGCAGTCACACCAGACAAGGAGCTGTTGATCAGCGCTGCCCTGGGGGATTTCCCGGTCAATGTCTTTATCAATGCCGATATTCAAGAAAGCTGAACATTTTCTGAGGAGTGTGTGATGAGTAATGAAGACAAACGCATCCGCGAACTGGCCCATCAGATCTGGGAGTCCGAAGGCAAACCCCACGGTGAAGATGCTCGTCACTGGGAAATGGCGCGCAAGCTGGCCGAAGCCGAGGCATTGACGCCAAGCAAGCCCAAGCCGGCCGCCAAGCCCAAGACCGCGCCCAAGCCTGCACCCAAAGCCAAGCCTGCGGCGCCTGCCGCCGCCAAGCCTGCGCCAAAGAAGCCCGCAGCACCGAAAAAGCCCAAACCCTAAGCTTATCGATCGCCGCGCCCCCTGAGCGCATGGCCGTCAGGGGGCCTTTATCTATCTACGTCATACGCTGAATAACTGTCAGTACGGCCGCGTTCGGCCCGAAAAAAGAACCCTTGCAGGAGCAACACCATGAGCCAACCCGATAAAGCCTCAACCACGCCGGACCATGAGCCGTCGCGGATTCGTGAAGGCCTGCCCTTCCCGCTTGGCGCCACCTGGGACGGCCTGGGCGTCAACTTTGCGCTGTTTTCCGCCAACGCCACCAAGGTCGAGCTGTGCCTGTTCGACGATGCCGGTGAAGTGGAACTGGAACGCATCGAGCTGCCCGAATACACCGACGAGATCTTCCACGGCTACCTGCCCGACGCCCACCCCGGGCTGATTTACGGCTACCGTGTGTATGGCCCTTACGACCCGGAAAACGGTCATCGCTTCAACCACAACAAATTGCTGATCGACCCCTATGCCAAGCAACTGGTGGGCGAACTCAAATGGTCCGAAGCGCTGTTTGGCTACACCATCGGCCACCCCGACGACGACCTCAGCTTCGACGAGCGCGACAGCGCGCCCTTCGTGCCCAAGTGCAAGGTCATCGACCCGGCGCACACCTGGGGCAATGACCAGCCGGTGCGCGTGCCATGGGACCGTACGATCATCTATGAAACCCACCTGCGCGGCATCAGCATGCGCCATCCTTCGGTCGGCGAATCCGTGCGCGGCACCTGCGCCGGGCTGATGGAAGATGACGTGCTCAAGCATATCCGCCAGTTGGGGGTGTCTTCGGTCGAGCTGTTGCCCGTGCATGCCTTCGTCAACGACCAGCATCTGCTGGAAAAAGGCATGACCAACTACTGGGGCTACAACAGCATTGCGTTTTTTGCCCCCGACCCGCGCTACCTGGCCAGCGGCAAGATCGCCGAGTTCAAGGAGATGGTCGCGCACCTGCATGAGCAGAAGCTCGAAGTGATCCTCGACGTGGTCTACAACCACACCGCCGAAGGCAACGAGCGCGGCCCTACCCTGTCCATGCGCGGCATCGACAACGCTTCGTACTACCGGCTGATGCCCGACGAAAAGCGCTTCTACATCAATGATTCCGGCACGGGCAACACCCTGGACCTGAGTCACCCCTGCGTGCTGCAGATGGTCACCGACTCCCTGCGCTACTGGGCGACCGAGATGCACGTCGATGGTTTCCGCTTCGACCTGGCCACGATCCTCGGCCGCTATCGCGACGGCTTTGACGAACGTCACAGCTTCCTCGTGGCATGTCGCCAGGACCCTATCCTGCGTCAGCTCAAACTGATCGCCGAACCCTGGGACTGCGGCCCCGGCGGCTATCAAGTGGGCAACTTCCCGCCAGGCTGGGCGGAATGGAACGACCGTTTCCGCGACACCGTGCGCGCCTTCTGGAAAGGCGATGACGGCCAGTTGGCGGACTTCGCCGGGCGCATGACCGCCTCGGGCGAGATGTTCAACCACCGTGGGCGCAGGCCTTACAGCTCGGTGAACTTCATCACCGCCCATGACGGGTTCACCCTGCATGACCTGGTGTCCTACAACGACAAGCACAACGAAGCCAACGACGAGAACAACCAGGACGGCAGCAATAACAACCTGTCGTGGAACCACGGCGCCGAAGGCCCTACCGACGACCCGGAAATCAACGCGCTGCGCCTGCGCCAGATGCGCAACTTCTTCGCCACCCTGCTGCTGGCCCAAGGTACGCCGATGATTGTGGCCGGGGACGAGTTCGCCCGCACCCAGCATGGCAACAACAACGCCTACTGCCAGGACAGCGAGATCGGTTGGGTCAACTGGGACCTGGACGACGACGGCAAGGCGCTGCTCAAGTTCGTCAAGCGCCTGATCAAGCTGCGCCTGGCGTACCCGATCCTGCGCCGTGGGCGCTTCCTGGTCGGTGACTACAACGAAGATATCGGCGTAAAAGACGTCACCTGGCTGGCGCCGGATGGCAATGAAATGACCACCGAGCAGTGGGAAGACAGCCACGGTCGCTGCCTGGGCATGCTGATGGATGGCCGCGCCCAGGAAACCGGGATTCGCCGTGCCGGCGCCGACGCGACGTTGTTGCTGGTGGTCAATGCCCATCACGACATGGTCAATTTCCGTCTGCCACCTGTGCCCCAGGGCGAGTACTGGAATTGCTTGCTCGATACCAATGACCCGGCAGTGCGTGGTCAGGAGCGTTTTGAATTTGAGCACGAGTACGCCGCCACCGGTCGCTCGCTGCTACTGTTTGAACTGCATCACGACGACGAGGTGTGAAATGGCGTTGCACGGATTCCTTTCCGGCTACCGGGGCTATGCCAATACGCAAGCCCTGGGTAATGCCTTAAAGGACCTTCAGGAAGAAGGCCTGGACCAGCTGCCGTTACCCGGCAGCGGCCAGACGCTGGAGCGTTACAGCGGGCTGGCGCAAGTCGCCGGCCATGACCTGCGCTTGTGCAAACTGTTCGAAGGCCACACCGACGCCCTGGCGATCATTGCCGAGCTCGACAGCCCGCTGCCGCCGTTGGGCAGCACCTGGGGGATGTGGGCCGCCGAGCCGCCGAGCGCCAGGGCGCGGGTGCGGCGCGACGGCCAGCGGCTGATCGTCGACGGGCGTAAAGCCTGGTGCTCCGGGGCCTCCGTTGTCTCGCACGGGTTGTTGACCGCGTGGGATGAACAAGATCGTCAGCAGTTGGTTGCCGTGGCGATGGACCAGCCAGGCGTCACCGTCACCGATGAAGGCTGGAATGCGGTGGGCATGGCGGCTACAGGCAGTGTCGAGATCGTCTTCAACGAGGCACGTGGCCTCGCCGTGGGCGGCCCCGGCGACTACCTGGCGCGCCCGGGCTTCTGGCACGGCGGTATCGGCATTGCGGCGTGCTGGTATGGCGCGGCGCAGCGCCTGGCCGAAGTGCTGCGCGAGCAGTGCGCCAAACATCCCGAGCCCCACGCCCTGGCCCACCTGGGCGCGGTGGACAGCGCACTCAACAGTGCGGCCTGCGTGCTGCGCGCCAGCGCCGAGCAGGTCGACCGGGCACCGACCGCCGACGCCCGGCTGCTGGCCCAACAAGTGCGCGCGTGCGTCGAGGAAACTGTCGAGCAGGTGATCCATCATGTCGGGCGTGCCGTGGGGGCCGGGCCTTACTGCAAGGACCCGCACTTCGCCCAATTGATGGCGGACTTGCCGGTGTATGTGCGTCAAAGTCATGCCGAGCGCGACCTGGCCGCCCTGGGCGAACAGGTGGCGGGCGAGCCGTCAGGGAGGTGGCAGTTATGAAACCCAACCCGATTGTTGGCCAGGGCACGCCGCTGCATTATTGGCAAACGTCGTCGCGCCTGGCTGAACTGCCGCATGTCAGCGTCGAGCAGCTGGTACCGCAGGGGCGACGCGCGGTGATCATCGCCCCGCATCCGGACGATGAAGTGCTCGGCAGCGGCGGTTTGCTGCAGGGCCTGGCTGCCCTGGACCGGCCCATTCAGTTGATCTCGGTCACCGACGGCAGCGCCAGCCATCCGGGCTCCGAACTGTGGCCGGTGCATCGTCTGAGCGTGGTGCGCCCGCAGGAATCGGCCCAGGCCCTGCACCGCCTGGGCTTGCCGCTGCACAGTTTGAAGTGGCTGCGCGCCGGGTTTACCGACAGCAAGGTCGCCGAGCGCGAGGAAGAACTGGCCGCCTTCATCCAGCGCTACCTCAAGCCCGACGACGTGGTGTTCGCCACTTGGCGTGAAGACGGGCATTGCGACCATGAGGCGGTCGGCCGCGCCAGCGCGAAAGCCGCCCAGGCAGTGGGCGCGACCCTGTACGAACTGCCGGTGTGGACCTGGCACTGGGCGACTGCCGAAGATGGCATGGTGCCTTGGGACCGGGCGCGCAAGATTCCTTTGACGCCCGAACAGGTGGCGCGCAAACGCCATGCCATCCACGCCTTCGCCAGCCAGTTGGAGGGCGACCCGCAAGTCGGCCTGCCGCCGGTATTGGCGCCCTATGTGGTGGAACGTTTGCTGCAACCTTTTGAAGTGGTGTTCGTGTGAGCGTGACGACCCCTTATTTCGACCGGATGTTCGAAGGCAACGACGATCCCTGGGCGTTTCGTCAACGCTGGTACGAACAGCGCAAACGCGCATTGACCCTGGCCGTCCTGACCCGGGCGCGCTACACCTCGGTGTTCGAGCCCGCCTGCGCCAATGGCGAGTTGAGCGCAGAGCTGGCCGCGCGTTGTGATCGCCTGCTGTGCTGCGATACGGCGAGCGCTGCGGTGGCGCTGGCGAGCAAGCGGCTGGCGGGGTTTTCCAACGTGCAGATAGAGCAGCGCTGTCTGCCCGAACAATGGCCGTCGGGGCAATTCGAGCTCATCGTATTGAGTGAGTTCTGTTACTACCTGGACGCCGCGGATCTTGAGCGCCTGGCCGAGCGCTGCCTCGCCGCCCTGGCGGAGGGCGGCCAACTGCTGGCCTGCCATTGGCGCCCGCGCATCGAAGGTTGCCCGCAAACCGCCGAACAGGTGCATGCGCTGCTTGAGCAACGACTGGGGCTGCACGCGGTGGTACGCCACCATGAAGACGATTTCCTGCTTGACCTGTGGGGCCGGGATGGCGCCTCGGTGGCACGCCTTGAGGGCCTGCGATGATCGGCATCCTGATTCCGGTGCATAACGAAGAAGCGCTGTTGGGCGAATGTCTGAACGCTGCGTCAATCGCCGCCAGCCATCCGGGGTTGCAGGGTGAAGCGGTGCACATCCTGGTCGTGCTCGACAGTTGCAGCGATGCCAGTGCGGCGATTGCCCAGGCGCACGGGGTGCACAGCCTGCCGGTGCAGGCCCGTAATGTCGGACATGCCCGCGGTGCGGGGGCGCGGCATCTGCTGAATCAGGGCGCGCGCTGGATCGCTTGTACCGACGCCGACAGCCGCGTTGCCCCGGACTGGCTGGTGGCGCAACTGGCGCTGGGCTGCGACGCGGTCTGCGGCACCGTGACCGTGGACGCCTGGAGCGAAGGCTTCGACGCGGCGGCGCAGATACGCTATCACCAGGCCTACGAAGCCCGCGACGGGCATCGGCATATCCATGGCGCCAACCTGGGCATCAGCGCCAGCGCCTACTTACAGGCCGGTGGCTTCCAACCGCTGGCCTGCCATGAGGATGTGCAATTGGTGCGCAATCTGGAGCGCTGCGGCGCGTCCATCGCCTGGAGCCATTCCCCCCAGGTGATTACCAGCGCACGCCTGGATTGCCGCGCCCAGGGTGGCTTCGGTGATTACTTGAAGGGCCTGCTGCAGGTTTCGTAAAAATACGACGTTGCGCCCGTTCGTCGTTGTCTATGCTCATACCTTCTCGCACGGCGCTCCAGGATCGGAGCGCCGCGCACTCACCGCAGCGCAGCCTGGGGTGAGCACAAGAGCGTCAACCGACAAGGATGTAGCACCCCATGAGAACCGCCTCGTTAAGCGAGGGCCGTCGCGGCCCCGCGCAAATCTGGAACAGCGCGCCACAGTTGGCGCAGATTCCCTTCATCAGTTTGGCCGGCCTCGTACCGCCGAGTGCCCGCGTGGTGGTGATCGCGCCCCACCCGGGCGATGAAGTGCTGATCTGCGGGGGCCTGCTGCAAATGCTCAGTACCCGCAAAAACCCGTTGAAACTGATCTCTGTCACCGATGGCAGCGCCAGCCACCCCGGCTCCCGGGTCTGGTCGGCCGGGCGCCTGAGTGTGATTCGTCCCCAGGAAAGCGCCGAAGCGCTGCGCCGCCTGGGCATGCCGCTGCACAGCCTGAAATGGATTCGTGGCGGGTTTTGCGACAACGCCCTGGCCAGCCACGAGCAACAGATGAGCCAATTCATCGCCCGTTACCTGATGCCGGATGACGTGGTGTTCACCACTTGGCGCCATGATGGCAACGATGATCACGAAGCCGTCGGCCGTGCCAGCGCCGACGCATGCAATCGGGTCGGCGCGCGGTTGTATGAGCTGCCGATGTGGGCCTGGCACTGGCCCGCACGCGAAGGCTCGGTGATGCCGTGGCAGCGTGCGCGCAAGGTGTGCCTGGACACCTGGAGCGTGGCGCACAAACTCCACGCCTTGCATGCCTATGCCAGCCAGCTCACGGGCGACCCCGCCATCGGCCTGGCGCCGATGCTCGCCCAGGTGTTGCTGGAGCGCATGCGTGAGCCTTACGAAATCGTCCTCACCTAGCGGGGAGGCGGCAAAACGCCACTGCCCCGCGTGTGAAAAATTCGTTAACCGATTCATTCTTGGGGCTTTTTCCTACGGACCCGATCTGCCACACTGATGCGAATAATTATCAACAGATTTATTGTTCGCCACGGACGGCATTCGGGGAGAGTTACGTTCATGTCTGTGCAACACCACGGCGGTAAAGGGTTTTCACCCAGTTTGATAGCAGTGGCTATCTGTCTGACCACCTCTCACGCGGCCTTCGCCGCCGGCGCCGCCACTCAGCCCGCCACCATAGAACTGGGCGCCACAGAGGTTTCCGGCCAACAGCTTGGCGAAACCACCGAGGGCAGCCAGTCGTACACCACCGGCTCCATGAGCACCGCGACCAAGCTGCCGCTGACCCTGCGCGAAACCCCACAGGCCGTCACCGTGATTACCCGTCAGCGCATGGATGACCAGGCGATGACCAGCATCAACGACGTGGTCAATGCCACTCCGGGATTGTTCCTCAACTACTCCAACGGCCCCGGTCGGCAGGCCTACACCGCGCGCGGTTTCAACGTCGACAACCTCATGTACGACGGCATTCCCAGTGGCTATAACGGCGTCAATGTAGGCGCTCAGCCGAACCTGGCGATGTTCGATCGCGTTGAGGTAGTACGCGGCGCTACCGGCCTGGTGACCGGCGCCGGCAACCCAGCGGCGGCCATCAATCTGATTCGCAAGCGGCCCCTGGACGAGCAGAAAGTCACCCTGACCGGCGCTGCCGGCAGCTGGGACAACTACCGTGGCGAGCTCGACGCCTCCAGCCCCCTCAATGACAGCGGCACCTGGCGTGGCCGGGTGGTCACCTCCTACCGCGACGCCAATAGTTTCATCGACAAGGCCGAGCAGGATCACGGTCTGTTCTATGCCGTGACCGAAGCCGACCTGAGCGAGGACACGAGCCTGACCCTCGGCTACTCCAACCAGAAAGACAAGACCAACTACTTCTGGGGCTCGTCGATGATCGGCCTGGATGGGCATCACCTGGACCTGTCGCGTTCCTATAATCCCGGTACCGACTGGGAGAACAAGGATCAGGAGATCAACACCGTATTCGTCGAACTGCGCCAGCAGCTGGCCAACGACTGGAAACTGCAGGTCAACGCCAATTACGCCGAGCAAGATGCGCTGTTCTCCGGCTCCTACCAGTCGCGCTGGGTCGAGAACACCCTGGGCCGCACGGTGTACCAGGCCGCCATGGATGAAAACCAGGCCGGGCTCGACGCCTTTGTCAGCGGCCCGTTCCAGGCATTCGGGCGCACCCATGAGCTGGTGGTGGGCGCCAGCAAGCGCATCTTCGACATGACCACCCACAACTACAGCCCGTACGATCTGAATTGGCCGATCAATGCCGGCAAGCCGAACTTCACCCGCACCAACAACCAGCGTGACGTCACCACCCAGGACGGTGTCTACGTCACCACGCGCCTGAGCCTGGCCGACCCGCTCAAGCTGATCCTCGGCGGGCGCCTGGACTGGTACGACTATGACAACCGCGATGGTGACGGCGACTATAAGGTCACCCGCAACCTCACCCGCTACGCAGGCCTGATCTACGAGCTCAATGACCAGCACTCGGTGTATGCCAGCTACAGCGACATCTTCACGCCGCAAAAAGAAAAGAGCACCGGCGCCACTCCGCTCAAGCCCATTGTCGGCAAAAACTATGAAGTGGGCATCAAGGGCGAATACCTGGGCGGCGCGCTGAATGCCAGCGTGGCGCTGTTCCGTGTCGACCAGGAAAACCGTGCCGTGCAGATCGTTGTGCCGGACTGCCCGCAGGCGTCCTGCTATCAAGCCTCGGGGGAGATCCGCAGCCAGGGTATCGACTTCGAATTGCAGGGCGCCTTGACCGATAACTGGCAGGTCGGCGGTGGCTACACCTACGCGCGTACCCACACGATCAAGGACGCCGCCAACCCGCAGAAGGTCAACAAGCAGTTCGACACCGACACCCCGGAACACCTGTTCAAGGTCACCACCCGCTACAACTTCCAGGGCCCGCTGGAAAAACTTCGCGTGGGCGGCAACGTGTCCTGGCAGAGCCGCATGTATAACGACATCCAGTTGGCGGACGGCAGTACCTATCGGCTCAAGCAAGGCGGCTACGCCGTCACCGACCTGATGGCCGGGTACCGCGTCAACCAGCACCTGGATCTGCAACTCAACGCCAACAATATCTTTGACCGCCACTACTACCAGTCCATCTCCGAGTCCGTCAGCTATGGCGGCGACTCCTACGGCAGCCCGCGCAACATGATGCTGACGGCCAAGTACAGCTTCTGATCGTCGTTGCAACCTCGGCTGCCCGCTCGGGCAGCCGTTCTTAAAGTCTCCCTGCGACGTGCCGATAACCGATTGTCGGACCTTGACGCCACACCCGCCCGGCTCTTTACCGGCCGCGCGCGTGGCACGCCGCGTGCTAGATTCCTGGCCAACCCACATGGAGTAAACGTGAATGCCCCTCCGCACACGCTTTCTGGAGCACTACCGCAAGGCCGACCGCATCATGCTGGCGCTGATCTGGCTGATGTTCCTGTTCTCCCTCGGGCTGGGGTTCTGGCATGACACCTTTACCCAGGCGTTGATCGTCGGTGGCGGCACCGGCGTGGTGCTGACCGCGCTGTATCGCGCCATCGGCGGCACCCGTGTGATGCGCTGCGCACTCGGTGCCGGCCTGATGGTGATGGCCGCCTTGCACATCAACCAGGCGCACGGTGTGATCGAGGCGCACTTTGGTATCTTCGCGCTGCTCGCGGTGTTGACGTTCTACCGTGACTGGCTGCCGATCCTGGTGGCGGCACTGACCATCGCCATGCATCACCTGGTGTTCCACGCCCTGCAGCACCAAGGCTGGCCGGTGTTTGTGATGGAGCATCATGGCGGCTGGACCATGATCTTCGTCCACGCCTTCTATGTGGTGATGGAATCCGTCGCCCTGCTCTACCTCGCCGTGCACAGCCACGCCGAGGCGGTCGAAAGCCAGGAAATGCTGGAAAAAATGCTCGCCGTCACCTCGCAGTTCAGCGAAGAAACGGCCAAGGGTGAGGACAAGGAGCGCGTGTCCCTGGCCAAGCGCTTCGACCACTTCCTGCAGCAGCTCACTCACCTGATCGACGGCGTCGCACGCGATTCCCATGGCCTGGGCCAACTTGGCCAGGAACTGGCCACGGCCAGCGGCACTCTGGAAAAAGGCGCGCGGCATCAACTGGCGCAAATCAATGAAATGACCGGCTCGATGCAGCGCATGGAAGACGCCACGGGTCACATCACCGTGCACGTCGAACAGGCCGTGGAGCACGCCGGCCAGGCCAGCCAGCAGATTGAGCGCGGTCAGCAAAGCGTGGGTCGCGCCCAGCATGAAATCACGCAACTGGCCTCGCGCATCAATGGCACGCAATCGACCGTGCAATCGCTGGCCGTGCAGGCGGAGCAAATCGGCTCGGTGCTGGAGGTGATCAGCAGCATCGCCAACCAGACCAACCTGCTCGCCCTCAACGCCGCCATCGAAGCCGCCCGCGCCGGCGAGCAAGGCCGTGGCTTTGCCGTGGTCGCCGACGAGGTGCGCAGCCTGGCCCAGCGCACCGCCCTCTCCACCCAGGAAATCAGGACCATCATCGAAGGCTTGCAGCAAGGCAGCCGCCAGGCGGTCGAAGCCATGCACGACAGCCGCCAGGGTGTGGAGCGTTGCGTGGAAGACAGCCAGGTGGCCGTCGATATGCTGCGCGCAGTGGGCGAAGACATTGCGCATATCGACCAACTCAATGGCCGCATCGTCACCACCACCCGCGAACAAAGCTCGGCTAACCTGGAAATTGTCGAACGTCTGCAATCGGTGCAGCACATCGCGCAAAACACCGCCGACGACGTGGAAACCCTGGCCCGCAGCAGCGAACGTCTGCCACCGATCGCCGTACGCCTGGATGCGCTGGGGCGCAGGTTTCATCCCTGATTCAATACCCCGAGCGGTCGAGCCATGGCGAGGCTCGACCGCGCTCACAGGCAGCGGATTAATCCATTGTTTTGGTGACCGACTCGCTCACGAAGTCCTGATACGTGCGCAGCGGGCTTCACGCCGACCCATTGGCACCTGGACGGCGGGGAGTCGATTCTGGAACCGATCCCCAGGCTGCAGTTTTCTTCGCTACTGATGGTGCGCGACGCGGCGATCGCCGGTGGTGGCGCGGCCCTAATTCCCCAGTCCATCGCCGGAGCCTCCCTGGCCCGAGGCGAACTGGTGCAATGGGGCACGGTCGCCGGAATCGAGCCGCAGCTTTGGGTATTGCACACCTCCAGGCGCCTGGCCGCACCCAAAGTGCGCGCCTTCGTCGACTTCCTGTGCGCGCAATACCCGGATATGGCACTGGTGCTGCGCGGTTGAACATGCCGGCGCATTCTTGAATTCTTCTCATGACCCCTCGCCGACTCTACACATCTGGCCATAGCTACACACCGCTGTAGCCGGTAACCACGATGCGAAGCGAGTCGCTCCTGATCTTGATCTTGATCTGCTTTTGATCTCAGGCGCCCCGTTAAACCACGCTGGCCGAACGCAGGCTTGAATCCGTGGGCAACCCGGCAGGACG
>NZ_CVTK01000040.1:484788-538568 GCF_900004785.1 Pseudomonas sp. 28 E 9
TTTTGCGCTTTTCAAAAGTGAGCCGCTGTAAAAGCGGAACCATTAGCAGCCGTTACCGCAGAAACGGATATGTACTCGGTCCAATCCAACATCCCGGCCAGCCCCGAGGCCGTCATCGGGGGCAAGCCCCCTCCCACATTGGACCGGGATCGACACAAAATCCCGGTCGGCCCAGAGGCCGCCATCAAGGGCAAGTCGAATCGTCGCACCGCCCCTCCCACATGTGGACCGAGGTGCGTCAGATGGATACCCGTCGGTCGCCAAGCGACCGCAGGGCAACGACCGCACTGCCCATCATCGCCTTACAGCCGCACACGACGAAACTCTTGCAGCATCCTTCGGTCGATGCTTTCAAGAGGCCCACGGTGCCTCCGTTGCCTTGTGTGTGCGTGTGAGTGTGAATGCCTGCGGAGACGGCCATGAAAGAAGCCCTGAACGATTTGCCCGGCCCTATAAAACGACAGGCTGACAGAATTCTGCGTGAGATCGAACTGGCGGGGTCAATGATTCTTGCCGTCAAAGGCGGTGCCAAGGCCCAGGGGTTTGTGCTGGGAATCACCTGCTGTGAAGGGCTCACTTCCGAGCGCTGCGAAGCCTTGGCAAGCCATTTTGACAGCGTGGTGGAACAACGGCTGAGGTCGCTGACACTGGGGCTGTAATGCCCGCGGTAGCGCCGCCGCAGTCCGGGCTTTAAAAGCGACGAACAACCTCCTACACTGCCGGGAATTTCCGTTCGCCTGTGCAGCCTCGCTTTTCTGCCCGCCTCCCACCAGGACTACAGACATGCGCCTGCCCGACTTCATTCTGGAAAACCTCGAGCCGATACTGCAGGCCTGGGAAGATTTCGCCAGAACCATCGACACCCCGGGCGAGGAACTCGACAGCGTCGCGCTGCGCGATCATGCCGAGCAGATGTTGCGGGCCATCGTCAGCGACCTGCGCACCAAGCAGACCCGCCAGGAACAAATCGCCAAGGCCCAGGGCCACGCACCGGAGGACGAACAGGAAACTGCGGCCGAAACCCACGCAATGACGCGGCTGATGGCCGGGTTCACCATCGACCAGATGGTCTCCGAATACCGCGCGCTGCGCACCAGTGTGGTCAGCCAGTGGATGCGCCAGGTCAAGGACGGCACACCGATCAACGTCGACGACATGACCCGATTCCACGAGGCCATTGACCAGGCCCTGGCCGAGTCCATTGCCAGCTATTCACGGGCCGTCGAGGCCTCACGCAACATGTTCCTGGGCATCCTCGGCCACGATTTGCGCACCCCACTCGGCGCAATCCTGCTGGGTGCCGACGTGTTGCGCCGCTCCCAGGACGCCGGGGCGCGGGAGACCAAGATCGCCAATCAGGTCTACACCAGCGTGCGCCGGGCAAGCCAGATCGTCGGCGACCTGCTTGACCTGACCCGCTGCCAGATGGGCCCGGGCATCCCGGTCAAAACCAGCGAAATAAACCTCTCGCCACTGTGCCAGCGCGTGGTCGAGGAAATTCGCGCATTTCATCCCGAAGCCATCGTGATGTTCGACGCGAACACAAGCGTATCTGGGCAGTTTGACGGCGGGCGGATGGAGCAAGTGTTTTCGAACATCATCAGCAACGCAGTGCAACATGGCGACACCACACGGCCTATCCAGGTCGAGCTGGGCATGCACGAGGATTTCGCCGTCTTCACCGTGCGCAACAGCGGTGAAGCGATACCCGAGGACGTGCTCCCATTCATATTCAACCCCATGGGCCGTTTCTCCCAGCGCACCGCCATCCACCACGGCCCCACCGAAGGCCTGGGCCTTGGCTTGTTCATCGCCTCGGAAATCGTCGCCTCCCATGGTGGATCGATTGAGGTCAGCTCCGACACGGAACAGGGCACGGTGTTTCAGGTGCGAGTGCCGCTTGACAGGCAAGCGCCTGGCGTTGCCTGAAGTCGGCTATCCCTGACCCTGGCAGAGACACTTTGCGGCGAGCAGGAGCATTAAGTCATAATGCGCCCGCCTGACTGCAACGAGGAGTGGTGACTGTACTCAAGGGCAGCAGGGCTCAATATCTTAAAAGGATTTAAGTATGAAAATAGAGCCGCCCTTCCCGCGTCGCTTCTATGCGTCTCCAATATCCAATTTCGAAAAATTTGATCCCTGCCGTGGAATTGAAGGGTATTGCGCAGCGATCCGAAAATTTCTCATGCCTGACTCAACACCCAACAGCTTCAGCTTTGCGGAGTTTGAAATCGTATCGCGCACTTACTGCAAAGGCTCGATCTTTTCAAGAGTTCGAAGACTAAGCGATAAAAAGCTTGACCCGCTATTATCGACCCCTCTGAAGGTCGATGACTTCTTCCCCCCAACATCCAACGCTGGACACGTCCGTGCCGGCCGTTTCAACGCCGAGGGCGAACGCAAGCTTTATTTGGCCGACCATCCGTTTGTTGCATTAAAAGAATGTGGCATCAAGCCTGCACGCCGGCTGGCTTGCTCGCCACGATGAACAGTACCGCCCATGCTACGAGCAGATGCTTTTGCCCATTGCCAGGAAGAAAAGACAACTTCACTGCGTGCCCTACTTTGGTAACGAGTCGAAATTTTTGTCAGCGCACCAAAAAGTAATGAAAAAATCCAGCAGATCAGAAAAAAAACCGAAATCCTCATCCAGCGAGAAGATTATGAGGACATCAACACCACCCCATTCAAGTTACTACCGCAACAGGGATATATCTGAGTCCTCGGCGCTCACGCCGTCCCAACACCTGACCACATTGGCGCTTGAATACCCTCTACCGGAGAAATAAATGCAATTTGCCGTAGCACTGATCGAATATCTTATATCTGGCGTGGTCGCATCAGCCTGGCTGACCGCAATACTCCATCATTACTATCCGCTGCCACTCGGCAAGATAAATGATTACAAAGAGGTTTTTATCATCATCTACCTGCCCATCACTTACATTTTAGGCATTTATATAGACACCACGTCCTCCTATCTCATAAGAAGAAGCGGAGAAATATTCAGCCTACTGGGTGAAAAGCTGAATATCGCCGAAAGTTTTCGAAATAAGCTCGCATCAATATATTTTGCTATTGCCGGAACGCCGAAGAAAGACTCCTATGAACGAAGCGCTGCAATTCTAGCGCGTTCGGTTCCGGATGCCGTCAGGACAATGGAGGCCTATGTCAGCAGGGATAGAATCGCCCGAGGAGCCGCCCTCAATGCTTTTGCAGGGGCCCTCACCGCATTTTTTTATGCGCCCCCCGAGTACCAAACGCTCATAACGGTCGTCTGCTCCATTGCCTGCGTGTATTCGATCATTATGCATAAGCGATTACGCCGCCTTTCATCACGATTCAAAAAGGTCGCGCTGTCGAACCTGGAGAAGATCAAGCAGACTGAACCGGACGAGGTCACAAACCAGACAACTCCCTTGGATTACCCGCGCCTATAAAACGCCCTCGGTCTGCAACCGCTCAAGCACGTCATCGCACGCCGCTGCCCATGCCTGTGTCGCACCCTTATCTCGCAACACCTCAAGCCCGGCGGCCGTAAAGGTGCCCGGCGTAGCGATGGCATTGCCCAGGGTCGCCATGCTGACCTGGGGCTGATGTCCGGCGCTGGAAAGGCAGTCCTGCATGTTGCCCATTACCAATTGGCGAGCTTGTTCTGCAGTCAGACCCTTATCGGTAAACCACTGCTGAAGATCGTTGAGAAAGAAATAGAACCAGCCATTCATGCATGCCGCTACGGTGGCCAACTCGAAGGCTTCTTCCTGTTCCAGCACGATCAGTGAACCAAGGGTACCCAACAATGCCTCGTGGACGGGCCCCGCCGGCGTGACCACCACGGTGGAGCGGTTGATCTGGGCAGTATAGGACAGCATCGCCCGCACCAACTGCGCCTGTGGGAAGTAACGTGCCAGGTCGTTAAGTGCCATGCCGGCTACCAGGGACACCAGAGGTTGCCCCGGTTTGAGTTGAATATCCCTGCAAAGCCCTTCGACTGCATCGGGGCGCACACCGAGCAACAGCAGGTCGGCCCCATCGACAACCCCTTGGTTGTCGGTCATGACCTCGCACGCCCAAACCTTGCCCAACTGCTCGGCGCGCGCCTGATTGCGGGGCGATAACAGCACCCGCCCGGTAAAACCGCCACGCCGCAGACCGATCACCACTTTTTCAGTCAGTTCGCCAACGCCCAAGACACCAATGCTCAGCAAGATGTTTCCTCCGTTCAAAACCAGTGAAAGATGTTCTGCATCTTAACCCCATGCAGGAAGGCGACCCCACAGGTGCGGACATTGGAGGCGTATCTGTATGATGGGCAATCTCAGCGCCATCCTCATGATTGGAAAAAACAGAGCCCGCAAAAATTGAAGGATCTTTTACAGGAGAACCGGTTAAAAAAAGCAGCGCTCCTGGCGACCATATGTTCACTGCTTGGTGCCTGGATACTTTATATGTTGTGGGCCGCGCGCATTGGCATGCGAACGGTTCTGATGGCATCCATTCCGGAATGGACCACTTATATAACAGCCGGATTTGTCATAGGGCTGATCTTTGCAGCAAAGGCGTTCTACGCTCGGCCCGCTCAACGGAAGCCAACACAGGCCGTAGACCCTTTTTTCGGCGGATTCTGCTTGGGTCTTGCGTGCTCCATCAATATTTACGCTGTCTGCGTCTACCTATTGCCCGGGGACATCACCCACTACGAATCGGCGTATGAAATCACCTACCCAGGGCCCTCCGCTGGAAAATTCAGCCGTTGCGAGGCTGGCTTGCGCATCAAGGACATAAACACCGGACGCTGGATTGAACTCTGTACAAATCAATCGGATTTGGACAAACAACGGCAGCGCGGCATGAATGCCGTATGGGTGACTGCTCGGGCAAACAAGGTGGGTTCTTATATTGTTGGGTATCGGTTTATTTTTGAATGAACCCCTATACGCATGAGTATCTACAAAGCTTCGGTATGACACCGACACGTGGCGCGGGAGCTAGCTGCCGTTGTCTCCCAGGCGACAGCTATCCAACTGATACGCCTCGGTCAATGTGGGAGGGGGCTTGCTCCCGATGGCGGCCTCAGGGCCGACCAGGATGCTGGATTGGACCGGGTACATATCCGTTTCTGCGGTCACGGCTGCTAATGGTTCCGCTTTTACAGCGGCTCACTTTTGAAAAGCGCAAAAGTAAGCAAAACGCTCTTGCCCCACCACTCGGCACCTCGCCTGGGCTCGGTGTGCCCGATCGAAGGCTTGAATCCGTGGGCCGCCGCAATGGGCCATCCATGGCCCAGTGCGGCTAACCCGGCGTCCTGCCGGGTTGCCCACGGATTCAAGCCTGCGTTCGGCCAGCGTGGTTTAACGGGGCGCCTGAGATCAAGATCAAAAGCAGATCAAGATCAAGAGCCACTCGCTTCGCATCGTGGTTACGGTTGAGCGCTACAGAGTTGTGTAGATACCTATGCCTATACGGCAAGCCAAATGCACGCATTGAACATCCATCGCGCTTGAGTGGATTGCCGCACCGCCCCAACAGCCCTTATTCTCGACACTCCCGCCCGAGCCAACCCGGAGCCGCCATGGACCTCGCCACCCTCGCCCTCTTCCTGCCCGCCTGTTTCGCCCTGAACATGGCACCCGGCCCCAACAACCTGCTGTCGGTGAGCAACGCCACGCGTTACGGCTACCGCACCTCCTGCCTCGCCGGTATCGGCCGCTTGCTGGCCTTCGCGGGCATGATCGCCCTCGCCTCCGCCGGGCTGGCGGTGGTGCTGCAAACGTCGGAATTGTTGTTCTACGGGATCAAGCTGCTCGGCGCGGCGTATCTGTTTTACCTGGCCTATCAGCTGTGGCGCGCAGACCCGCAGGCAGAAGCGGACATCGCCGCCAGCAAGACGGGCTTATGGGCCCTGGCACGGCAGGAGTTTCTGGTGGCGGCGGGCAACCCCAAAGCCATCCTGATCTTCACCGCCTTCCTGCCGCAGTTCGTGGTGCCCGGGCAACCCATCACCGCGCAATTCGCTGTGTTGGGCGGTATGTTCCTGGCACTGGAATGGATCGCCATCAGCGCCTACGCCTACATGGGCCTGCACATGCGCCGCTGGTTCGCCGAGCCGAGCGGCAAGCGGATCTTCAATCGTTGCTGCGCGGGGCTGTTGTCGGCGGCGGCCACGGTTTTGTTGACGGCGCGTCGGGCGTGAACCCCGCGCCTGCCTGCGCAAGCAGTGCAGGCGCCCGACCGCGCTACTCCTTGGTCAAATCAACCAACGGCGTCTGCCGCACCTCAGTCTCGCGCCCGGCCTGAATTTCGCTGACCTGCTTCAAGGCCTTGTCCACAGCCGCCTTATCCGCCAGCAAGCTGTAGCTGATGCGGAACTGCTTGTGTGCCTTGGGCTCGATGGTGGGTACCAGGTTCAGTGGCCGCTGATAACGGCGGTTGTAGGAAAAACTGGTGCCCGGCTCCAGCCCCGTGACATAGCCCTGCCCTTGGGTGTCGGTGTTCTTCCACAGGGAAAACACTGGCAGTGTCTGCGTATTGAAACCGACCGATACGCCCAGGCTGCCGGCCTTGTTATGCAGCACGGTCAAGGTATCGCCCTTGGCATCGGCATAGGGCACCACGTTGTACACGGTTTCGTCGTAATCTTTGGTGGGTGCGCGGTAGGTTTGCCAGTCGGCCAATTCGCCCTTGGCCTTGTCGTTGAACGGCGACACCTGCTTCACCGGCGCGGCGAACCGAGCGCCCTGCTCCAGGAACGGGGTGCTGAAGTTACTGTGATACAGCGCCTGGTATTCCTTCGCATAGTCACCGTTGTTGGTCAGCGTGTCGTTGAGCGCGAACACAACGCTGCCGGGCTCGGTGACCAGTTCGGTCGCCACGGAAAAGTCGACCTTCTTGAACGCCTGCTCTTTCAGCTCACCGCGCAGAGTGATGGCGTACGGCGGTTTTTCATCAATGTGCAGGGTGACTTTATTCGCAGGAATATTCGCGGCCCGACCATGCAGGGTCAGCAATTCGCCATTGTCGATGCCGGGGTGACCGACCCATTCATAACCGCAACGGGTGACCAGCTCGTTGAAACCCTCCAACCAGCCCAGCCCACCGCGACCATTGAGCTCGATAAAGGAAGGATTGACCACTTCCTTGACCGGTGAATCCCATCCCATGCGCACATCGCCGACCGAAGCCTGCAACACGTTCATACCGCGAGTCGGCACCACCGAGAGCTTCATCGTGCCGTTATCGATGTCGACAATACTCACCCCCTCCTGCCGACCACCGTGCAAGGTGCGCAAGGTTACGCTGAAGGGTTTGTCGGTTTGCACGCCGAGTTGCTGGCTGGTGACCTGCCAATTCTGCGCGGCTTTGTCGGTGTCGAGGAGCACGTAATCCCAGGCCATGGCGTGGGAGGCGGCAGAGAGTGCGCTGAGGGCGACAACGAGTTTGAGTGGGGTCATGGCGGTAGCCTTTTTTGGAGTTGTGGACGTTTTATAAACTCGATGAAACGTTTCAGCAAGCCTAAAAGGCGGTATTACGTGGGCAATTGCCATAAAGGGGTTGGGGGAAATTGGAAAAACGAGTCGGTGCCATCGTTCGTCTTGAAGAAGAAAACGTGCTGTTGCGTCAGCGTCTTTTCGGGCACGAATCAGAGCGGACTGCTGATACTCAAACCCCACAGCCCTTGCTGAATTTGCTTGCTCGAAAGCTATCGTGACTACCTGATGACCGATGATTACGCTGGTTATAACGCCTTGGGTGCGCAATCCGGTGTCGCATTATTAAACGCGCGGTCCATCTTGATGGCCGGTAGGGTTTAAAATGAGTTCAGAGAACAAGCGGAGCAACGATCATGGAATACGACGATAAACTGATTGAAGAAGCCATGCTTGCCCTGTTGGTAACCTTCAGTTTTGATAACGGCAATGCTTGGAAAGGGTTCGACTTCGAGACCATGAGCCGATTGCATGAACAGGGCTTCATCAGCAATCCAGTGAACAAGAACAAATCGATTTGGTTGACGGCTGAGGGGCTGGAGCGCGGTCGTCAGATAGCCGACCGATTGTTTGGGGTAAGCACTCAAGTGGAGCACGGATCCGACTCGGATACCTGACTTCAAACTGCAAACGGGTCAGACCACCACTACATATATTAGTAGTGGTCTGCCCCCCCTAGTGTTCGGCACGCTCGTTCGCTTACTGAATAATGCCCGGTGTATCCGGCAGTTGGAAGATAGCGGTGCCATCGCCGGCAATGCAGGCATCTTTAAGGAATATCCGACAGTATCAGCGGCTTGCCTGGGTACGCCACAGCACAGGCCAATACACCTGATCCAGCCCCATGCACGGGATCATTTCAGCCGCGTGCGTCAGCGTGAAACCGTTACCATCGTAACGCCAGCGCAGGGTAGTGCCACAATTGCCCATACTCATCGCCCTTACCTGACTGCTTAGTTCACCCGTGGCCGGATCAAACTCTACGAAGCCCTGGGGCTCTCTTTCCGGCAGGTTTGGCACTTCGGCGATCAGCGCCGCACGCGCCTGCTCCGGGTGGTCCAGGGGCGCTTGGTAAATACTGTAGAAACAGTTGTAGGCCCCACAGCCGGTTTCGATGATCACTAGCGCTTGATCTGAACTCAAGGCGTACGCTTTGGCTTTTGGCGCGATACCTTCATTCAGATCTTCCTGCCAGTCCTTGCGCGTGGCGACCACCACGGCATCCGTGATCTCTTTTGCTTTGTCCGGCGTCAGCGCGGCAGGTGTCTGCCAACTTGGCGCTAGCGGAGCTGCAGCGGCTTGCGGCACGCTGCCAGCGGGTGCCGGCCCCTTGGACATCAGCGCGTCCTGCGTGCCGACCCGCCCTTGAACCGAGTCCATCAGCAACAGCGCCGCACTCATCCCGCTTAGCGATGCGTACGATTTATCCTCCTTGAACGGCAGTACCAGGTAGTTCCCATTGCGCAATTCTGTGATCAGGGCTTGGGCTGACTTACCGTTCAGCGCAAACACCTCGGGTGTATCGCCTTCTTTCAGTTCGCCAGGCTCAAATTGAGACTTCAGCGGTTCGTCATCAAGCGTTGGCTGGCCGAGGGGTTTCGTGTAGCTGAACACCCCGACATGCAAGGCTCCCTGCGGACCGGCTTCACGTGTGATTCGTACGCTGAACGTCGAAAAACCAGTGTCATCGCGCTGCTGCACGGCACTGATGGCCGTGCATGTTCGTGTGTTATCGCAGCCGATAACCCAGTCCTTGATTTCGCGCGCCAACGGGACCTTCTCGGCAGCGTGCACGCAGCTAATGCCTGCAGCCAAAAGGAATATGAAAGTGCTTCGTATCATCTGATAGACGCCTTTGAACAAGTAAAAGCGTATTAGGGCAGAATTATTTGCTCATACCTATTGCATGGCCGTCAGTCACAACAGAATTGCCGTATTGAACAATCGGCAAGAAAAAATAGGGGCAGACTACATCGGCAGCCTTGCCGTCCCCTTCGAAGCGAAATGAAAAAACTGATATGTCGCAGCGTTACCTCCATCGTAGATAATCCCGCGCAACCTGATCCCGATTAGAACCACACTGTCGATCATAGGTCGTAAACGCATGAGCGCTCTGAACCATCTGATAAGTCAAATCTACGAGCAGGCCAAAAATGGAGACTGGGACAGCGTTATGTCGCAGTGGATGCAAGAGCCTTTGCTCGGCCGGCTTTGCAGCCTGTACCAGGCGCCCTCCTCCGGCTGGACATTCTTGCACCAAGCCGCTTATTTCGGGCGCGAGGCTGCATGCATTGAACTCATTCGCCTCGGTGGTTCAGCTGCCAGGCAGAGCGCCAAAGGGAAGTCCGCAATTGAGGTGGCTCGGGAGCATGGACACAGTGAACTCGCTCTTCTACTGGATCGGTCAAGCTTTGAGGATCACTCCTTGTGGTCAGTTCCGTCCAACCCAGCTCTGCTGCCCAGCAGTAACCTTTGCCAGGAGGCGAATGAGCATCGCGCGAGTACGTTGATACTCGTTGCCTATGCGGGAGGAGTGGTACAAATTCCCAGCGAAGCCAAGTATTACGCAGATTCGTTTGGGCGCCCGCTGATTGGATGGCATGGCACATTCGATCCTCCCTGTGGAATGGACGGTGAATCGATGCTGCGTATGTGAAATGCCCTGTCTATCGGCCTTGCCCATCGCATACATGCGGGGCCATACAAACGTACAAACGGGGTCAGACCACCACTATCTGAAGTGTGGTCCGACCCATGATTTCATGACCCGGATTTCACCGTACAACCGCTCATGAATCGCGCCGAGTACCCTGGCGCAGCGCATCAAGCTGTCGTTGCGCGTGGGCGGCTTTGCAATAGGCGTTGAGGATATCTGCAACCTGGTCGCAATCCAGGGTAACGCCCTCATGCATCAGGCCGGCAGATTGGATGCGGATCTGCGGCTGGGGCTTTTTCAGGGCCAGGGCCTGGTTGCCGAACAGCTGTCGTGCGGAGCGATGAACAGGCAGGGGCGCATCGGGCCGCAACATCAGTTTCTGCACCGTCAGCCAGCCTTCCTCACCGACGGACACGTCGACAATGTCCACCAGATTCAACGGTGCGCTCAGGGTGTCCACAAACAGCTGGCGGCGGGTCAAGCGCATGAACGCGTGTTGCCCGGCGTTGCGGTGCTGCCAAGTGATCAATACAAACACCACCGCCATCACCGCGGCACACACGGTCAGGCCGGTGGCCCCGCGATTCAGGCCGTACCCCAGCAAGCTCAGGGCAACCAGCAAAAACAGCGGGCCGCGCACCTTGTACCGGCGCGAGTTGGTGAATTCGGTCTGTTCGGGTACGCGCTGGATAACCTGCTCGAGTTCGGCCATCGCACGCTCGCGCTGGGCGTCGCGGGAATCGGCATATTCCTGGCTGAGTGAACTGGCGAGATCCGACAGCGGATCGAAGGGTTGGGTCATGGGTCATTCTCCTTGAGCGTTTGGTATCTGCGGTGATCCGGGCTGCGCGGCAGCCGGCGGCGCCGTACGGGTGAGTTGGCTGAACCAGTGTCGGTCGTGCTCGGTGGGCACGCGGGTGGCCTCGGCCAGCAGCGCCTCATCCAGCGTTACGCCCAGTTGCTGGAGGCGTAATGCCGTCGGCGGGTGTGTATCGAAAGGGTGCGCGATGGCATGGTCCAGCGCCGCCTCGTTCAGGCGCAACGGCGTGTGGCTCAGGTGGTCGGCCAGGGCCTGGATCAGGTTGGAGTGACGCTCGGCGAGCAGCGTGGCGATTTCACCGTCCAACGCGATCAACCGTAACAGCGCCTGGCAGAACAGGCGCTCACCGCCGATATTGCCGCCCACCCGATCCGCGACCAATTCCTGAGCGCGGCCCCAGTGATGCACCGCCAGTTGAAAGTAATGCAGAAAACGTTGCGTCATCCAGATCGCCGGACGCTCGATCCAGGCCGGGTCGGCATCCTCGGCACGGATACACGCAAAGTGCAGGCACATCAGGCTGAACTGCGCACCGATCTCGCTGCCGCGCTCGGTGTCGCGGCGGCTGAAATGGCCCAGTTCATGACCGATGATCGACGCGGTCTCGGCTTGGCTCAGGGTCGAGAGGTAGGTCAGCGGCAGGTAAAGGGTACGCCCGCAGAGCAAGTCGCAGGCCGGTTGCAGGACCACATTGACGCTGGTGACGAAAAACGATTGGTCGATGCCCACCACGATATGGTCGGGCACCGGCGCGCAGGTGGCGGTGGCCAGTTGTTCAATCCACGCCCACAAGGCCGGGGCCTTGTCACGCCCGATCCTTTGCCCCAGAAGCGCCGAGGACGGGCTATCCAGGGCATGCCATTGCTGGCGCAGACGCCCGATCAACAAACATCCTGCCCATAGCACCGCAATCAGCGGCACCGCCACCACCAGCATGAACGCGCCACCGGCCTTGAAGTGGGTCCAGCCCCAGCTCAGTTCATACACCAGGCTCAGGGCCAACGCGCCCACCAACAGCCCGGTGTACGCCACCAGCCAATGCCCCAAGGCACGCCAGCAGAGGAACAGGTGTTCGTAGAGAAAATCCCGGGACTTCAGCGCGCGCCAGGCATCCAGCCTCAGCTTGATCCACGTCGCAGGTCCGGCCACCAACGCGGCGAGGGCCAGCCAGTAGGCCAGCCCCGCCAGCACCTGACGCACGCGCAGCCAGGCGTAGTCGCCGCCGATATTCTGTGCTTCGCGCAGCACGTCATCGGCGCGTCCGCTTTGCACACTGGCCCAGGTCATGAGCACCACCGGCAGCAGCAATATCGTCAGCGGCCACGACCACCGCGCGAACCGGCCCATGGCTCAGTTGGCCTGCAAATAATCGGTCAAAAACGCCTGTGCATTGCCTTGGCTGGACAGGAACTCGTCATAGCCGACGTTCAGCGCCTGCGATTCGCCAGGCAGGTACAGCTCGCCCCAGCCTTTTTGCAGCACCAGTACCACGAATTTCCGGCCGTCCACGGTGGTGGAATAGCGGGTGTCCTTACTGGTCTTTTCCACGGTCATCTTCTGGATCTTCATGTTCCAGTCGTGGTCCACACCCTCCAACTGCACCAGCGCCTGATTGTCACCGCGCGCACCGATGCGCAGAGTCCAGACTTTCACGCCGCCTTCGCCGGCATAGGCCAGCACTTTTTCCGCGACTTCCGGACGATTGTCAGCCTGGGCGAGGCCCGCGATCACGGCCAGAACCAGGCCCAGCAGCGCTGCCCACTTGCGATACATCAACATTTATGGCTTCCTCGACAGTTCAAAGCCGAACATTGAAATCAAAGCGCCGGCGCCTGCCAAGCGGTCCGGCCGTGGCGCACAACAATAAGGCCGTGAGTCACAACAACTGATCGGGCTGCCCGATGTCGATATCATGCAACGCTGCCCACCCGCTCTGACGGACGCTTTTACCAATGGACCGCCGCAACCCCTATCTGGACACCCACTTCTGCTTCGATCACCCAGAGGCCCTGGACGAGGCCGGTGTATTCGATGCCAGCGCGCGGCAGGTCATCGGCAGCGCGATCGGCCATTACCGCGCTCAGACGGTGCGGTCGCACCTGCAGTATTTCGACTGCGATTTGCAGTTCCCCGAGCCGTTACGTATCCACAAGGTGCTGCCCGACAGCGTATGCATCGTGCAGGTACTGGGTGGGCAATGGCAGCATCGGGTAGACGGTCGGCTAAATGAATACACCCCCGGCGCGCCTCATGTGCTGGGCTTGAGCGAAAGCATGGAAGCCATGGACCAGATGCCCGCCGGCAGCCGTGCGCGCATGGCCGGGCTGCGCATCGGCGGGGACTACCTACGCGAATTGGCCGAAGAAGACCCGTCACTGCAATCGCTGGCCAGGCTGCTCGACGATGGCATGCACTTTTCAGAACTGCACGGCTGCCGTGTCGTCGGGCATTTGTTCGAGCGCCTTTATCACTCGCCCTACCAGGGAACGTTGGAGCGGTTGAATCAGGAAAGCCTGAGCCTGGCCGTGCTGGTCGAGCTGGCGACGCACCTGGCGCCACAGCCGGCCAACCCTGTGGCCGGGTTGCGCAGCCACTCGGACCTCGCGCACGAAGCACGCTTCAAGCTCGACGCCGACCTGATGAACCCACCCGGCACTCTGGCGCTGGCACGGGAACTGGGCGTGGGTGAAACCACCCTGAGACGCGCCTTCAGCCGGGTGTACGGCCAGTCGATGCTCGATTACGTGCGCCAACAGCGCCTGGAACTGGCCCGCAACCTGCTGCGCCAGCGCAAATGGCACGTCGCACAAATTGCCCACCGCCTGGGCTACGCCAACCCTGCCAATTTCAACCATGCGTATAAGGCGTATTTCGGCCATCCGCCAGGGGCGGAGTTCTGACAGGCCGCTATCGGCCAGAAGCGGACCCGCACCGCCCCCTCACGCGTGGCGCTTATACGTCAGGTAATCATGGGCACCGGTACCGGTGCATAAAAACCCCGCCTTCTCGTACATCCTCTTCGCGGGGTTATCAGATCGCACACTCAACCGCAACTGCGTGAATCCGTGCCGTGCCGCGTCCAGTGCATAGGCTTCCAAGAGGGCCATTCCCACCCCGCTACGCCGATGTTCTGGACTTACATGGATAGTGCAAAGTTCTGCGTAACTCTGCTCAGGTATCCAGAGTGAGTAACCGGCGAAGGCATTACCCATGAACGCGACGTTCAGACGGTCAAAATTCTCTACCAAACGCGTCAGGTGCCGTCCCAGTTGGGCTCGCCACGATGCCTCATGCTCGGGCTCCCAACAGCGAATATAGCTCTCCTCGCCTCTGTAGATGGCCGGAAGATCGGTAACACGTGCTTGTCTGAGTTGTAGTGCCATTCCATTAGCCTTTGATGACGTGAAGATATGGTATGGCCTGCCTGACATTCCGCAAAGCCGGGCGATGGGTCACGGTCCGGGTGCGGCGCGAGGTTACAGGTGGCTAACAGCCGGTCATGAAAGGCTGTTTCTGCACACAGGTTCACGTCGCGAGCGCACTGCCAGCAAGCGTAGAGGTTCGCAAAGTCGTAAACCCCGTACTCCATTTTAATTTACCATTCGCAGGCGTTCCGTTCCGGCGCCGCTCAGCCCACGCCTGCACTCCGAATTTCCAATGGAAGGATCCCGCTTCATGTCCAGTACCTTGTTCCGTACACTCGCCTTATCCAGCCTGTTAGTCCTCGCCAGCTGCTCCACTGCAACGCCAAGCGTATCGACGCCTGTCACCTCCAAGGCGATCGAAGCCTTCGTCGATATCTGTCTGAAGACCGCCCCCTCGTTCGCCGGCTCTGCTGAAGCGGCCAAGCGGTTCGGCATCAACGACCTCCAGGACATGGGTTTCACGCGCATCGGCTTCACCGCGGACAAAAACCTCTCCGTGCAACTTTCCGAAAAGGAATGCGTCGTTACCACTCCGAAGCAACCCGACGACAGTCTGACCCGCCAACTGCTGAGCGCCGCGCAGACTTACTCGCAAACGTCGTTAGCAGATCGCGTGCCATCGAAGGTGCGTATCCAGGACAACAACTTTATTCTTCAGCATGATCGCAACGGCGGTGAAGCGTATGTGCTACTGCGGAACAAGTAATTAGCACTTTTACCCCGCGTACGAAAGGCCCGTGAAGTGGGCTTTTCTCGAAAAAAAACCAGGGGCAGACCCTGAGGTATCCCCGATTTTTCTTACGAAAAATCAATTTGAGGTGTTGTTGATTGCTGCTTTGGCCAACTAACTTCTGTTCTTAACGGGGCTGCAGGCACGAGAACGCGGTGTGGAGCGACGCTACCAAAGCAACAGCTGATTAGTGGTGGTCTGTCCCCATAGCCTTATAGGCTGTGCCATTTACTAATTGGAATAGGAGAACAGTGCGATGGACATGAGCGGTGGTGGAGAAATCATGACCTACGTGAATGGAGCGATAGCGTTAGTGGCGTTGTGCTTGAGCATACGTAACCGAAAAACTCAGAAAGCGATGTATCGGCTAACCCGGTCCACGCACTGGAGCAGCACGAACGATTTTCATGTGATCAGCGCCGAGCAATTAGATGACTCGGTTTTAGTTAAGTTGGTTTTCTTCAACCCCGGGTCGGTGTCAGCAGTGATACAAAGCTTAGCTGTTTACGAAATCCCCCGCCCAATCTGCTGGTTGCCACGCCGATTTGATTGGTTACGCAGGAAACGTCTAGAACTTGCAAAATGGTGGCCCACCACAGACGAGGAGGAAAAAATACCTCGCTTATTTGCAGAGAGATATCAGGAGCTGATGGTTAAAGAAAGTCGAGTGATACTGGTGAGACTCCCTGGGATGATCAATCGGCTTACTCATGCGTTTGAACTGAAAACCAATCATGGTGTTATCACGACGTGGTATGCCCTTGATTTCATAGAAAAGGGATTTGCCTTTCAATCCCATCGAAATTTCAAATACTGATAACCGGGGGTCGGTATTTGCTTGGAAAAGGTGCCGTGTCAATGGTTAGCAATGCGCGTATGAAATGAGGAATTTAACTTGTGGAGCGCTGAGTATTGGTTAGTTTGCTAGAAGCAGTCTGCACACTAAGGTCCACTCCTGGCCGATACCCGACAAATTCAGAGTCTTGTGATCCGCACGACATGGCTCGCATGAGCATCTTCTATGCGACTGAAGCCGCAGCGCAGGTAAAAAGCGCTCCCCTCCAAGGTATCGGTGTAGAGACGCACACGCTCAAAATGCAACGCGGCGTGGGCAAGCAATGCGTTAACCAATCTGCGGCCAACCTGTCGCCCGCGTGACGCAGGCGCCACATACACACGCCATAGCCTTCCTGTATGGTCATGGGTGAACGGATCAACCGACAGGCCTCCAATGCCCACAAGTTGCTGGTTCAGATAAGCCGCCATGAGGCATTCGCCAGGCGCATCGAAGCGATGGGTGCCTGATTGCCATTCTGAAGTCAGTCGGGTGAGAAACCTGAAGCCTTCTGCAACTGCCGCTTTTTCCAGGTCAAGGATTTGGGGCGGCAGATGCGTGATCCGTTGAATCTTCATTGAGGTCAATCTTCTCTGATCGGGCGCGAAACCCTTCTGAGGTCTCTGGGGATATTGACTTGGGCCGTGGGCACGCCAGTGGCAGCTATCGACCCAGCCGGTGTGAAAACGCAGACGTCAAATCACAGTTTTGCTGCTTATAAAAAGCGGCACACATTTGAAGCCGGCCTTGACTATAAACTCCGTGACATAAGGTATTGCTCTTTCCCCCAAGCCTCAAAGCGCTCCAATACTTTCCAGCCAAGCTTGGTGTAATAACTGCTCTGGTTGTGCGTGTGCAAGTACAAGGTAGTGAACCCAGCGTCTCGTGCATGGACACAGATGCCTTCGATTAACTGCGCTGCGAGCCCCCTCTTTCGAGCTTCAGGTGTGACGAACACACACGCAAGCCACGGACCTAGATCCGGCCGGTCAGACAGGTCATTACTGGCAAGCGTAGCGCCCCCTAGCAACTGGTCTCGTTCGGTTGCGATCAGACACTTCCAACTGCCATCACGCTGCCCATCAAAGAACTCGTGTTGCCAACTCGAAAGAGATTGCTGCGTAAACTCATAATTGAATTCCCGATAAAGCCATTCGGCCATAACGTCACACTTGTCCATTTGCTTATCGAGCCAATCCACTCGCAGCATCTGAAACGCTCCTTATATATTCGTCACGCCGGTAGGATTCGGGACAATCATACAGCCGTCTGCCTGCGGCACAGACTATGTCGAAGCCATATCCATACTGGTTTCCCTGCTCACCCTCATACTGGCTTGGCCCAACGTTGCCGGCTGGGCTTGTAATGGACCTGGCCGGAGCATGGGCTACGCATGGTTACGGTGCAGGTGCCGGCAACTTCTGACACCACTTGATAGAACGTAGCGCTTGCTCGGCAGGCACAAGCGCGTAGCGCGAGTAATACATTGTTCCACCGAAACGCCCCTCGTCGATTTCGCCCAAGGTCTGTCCGTCCGTGTAGGCCGAAGTGCTGAGCTGGTCTGCGATGTAATACACCTTTCCATTCTCGACGGTGATATCGAAACGCTTGTTAACCATACCGCTTATTATCGGTGGCGAGGTGGAAGCGACGCTGTGCTTGCCGGCGGGAATGTCGGCTTTGAAAAAACTCCCGGAGGGCAAGCTGCCAATGGCGCGACCATCGACCAGAATGGTCGGAGCGACCCCGTTACCGATGCTGGCGGGCGTGCGATAAAAGTACACCATGGCCTCGTCCGGACGGGGTTCTGCCGGTGATGTGAAGAATGGTTGGCCTGTGAGGTCCGGACCGCTGATGCAGCCGGTCAGTGAGGCCAGGCCTGCGAACAGGCCGGCCCAGAGGAGCGTACAGCGCTTCATGGCATGAAATTCCTTGAAAGTGGATCAATGGGCGTCGGGGCCGATGACGTTCACCAGTACCGGATTCAGAGCGTGCACAGCCCTTTACCGAAGTCAGTGGCATCAGAACTCGGCCACGGCGCAAAACCGCTCTTTGCCGTCATATTCACGATATTCCGATCCTTGAGCATCGGGTACTTGCGCTTGAGCGCCTGCACAGTGCTCTCGGCATTGTTCACGTTGGACAGGCAAAAACGCAGGGCATCGGACCGCAGGTCGCCGATATAGAGGGTTTCCCCGGCCTTCACCGAGAAAACCGCAGGCACAGGGCGCGGCATCGATTTTCCCGCGTAATACACGTAATGCCACCGCGTGTACTCATACTCACCAGGCGGCACTTCATACATGAAGTAATGGCCCAGCACAGAGGGTGATGGCTGATCATCTTCATTGCCCAGCGTCGTCAGCCGTATTGCGGTACCGGGGGCTCCCTGTTGGTCGATTTCAACCACCAGCCCATGGGGCTGCATCATCGGGAAGCTCTCACCAATCGAACCCACGATGATCGCCTTACTCGGGTCCGGTGCGTGCTTGCCGTCGTAGCGTGACGTAGCGCACCCGGACAGAAGAGTTGCGCAGAGCGCGACCGCGCCCCAGACGAGATATTTACTGCTGACTTTCCCTAGCATTGGTCTCTTTTCCGATCAGTAATCTTGCAGTTTGTAGAGCCCAGCCGAGCGAACCAAACGTTCGCACACCTGGTACTTCGTTGTTAGCTCGGCCGAACCTATTGTCCAGCTACCAGCATCTTGATAACAACCCACTCTGGCCCCACTCCTGTAGGAGCGAGCTTGCTCGCGAAAAAACCAAACGATAACGCAGCGCCTGAAGGCAAAATCCGATTCCCCAGCCGCACCTTGCTCCATTGCCTACGCGTGCGTCAGAATCCGCCGGCTTGTGTACTGGGGTGGCCGTCTCTAAGGTGGCTCGGTCGCTGAATTGTTCAGTGATTCGGGTTTAGTAGCCTGAGCTTGGGATTAGTGCATGAGTTTCATCAGTCAGACAGTGCGTCTGTGCTTGATGGTGGCTGTGCGTAGGGCGTCTTCGGGCGCGCCGGCTTTAGATATCCACCGGTCTACTAACCTGCGTACAGCTGCCACCCACTGTTTAGTAGCGGAAAGGTGGTGGCATCACTCAGGATGTCTACTCATGTCAAAAGCAGCTTCAAGTGCCCTCTTCAACGTTGCCCCCAACGCCAGCAACGAAACCCTCATCACCAACAGCTACGAAACCTTCACCAGCGTCAGCACCCTGCTGCTCGACCTGTCCGAAGACCTCAACGGCAAACACCGCGACATCGCCCTCGCCATCCACCAACTGAGCGAACTGGGCGTACTCCTCACCGCCAGACTCCTAGACCGCGAAGTGCCCTGCCCTGGCTGATGATTAACCCTTCGACTCAATAGCTAGATAACTCGCCGCGTCGTCGTAAGCCACGTACAACGACTCGGCGATTTGTTTTTTGATCACCTTGGTGGACTCCAGCCTCAGCACAAAACCCTCTGCGATGACGAAAGCGGCGACTGCTTTCGGCAAGGAGCAGCCGTTCGATGTGTCTAAAAAACCGAGAAGATTCAGCCTGCGATTACTCGCTTGCCTTAGTTCTCTAGGCTCTGTCTGAAAAAGGTTTCGCAGACACCGCATGACACAAGCCAGCGAGACCATCGCGCCATAACTTTTTCGAGCTCGTCGAAGCGTGTCACGATTCGAGGGGTTCTCTTTCAGCCACCGAACATGCGCTCGATCACATTACGCTGGCGGTACTTTGGCCGATCAAACAGGCGGGGCAATCCAGGCTTGGGTTTGCGCTTCATCGCACGCAAAGGAATAACCGGTTGTGTGCGATATCGATCACAGAAGCGCCTTAGTGCATCAGTGTCGTAGCCCTTGTCGGCCAAAGGCCAGCGGCAGCGCTTGCGAGAGCGGCCACGTTTGCCCACGGGTATGCAGACCTCGTCCAGCAATGGCTGCGTGGAGCTGATATCACTGATTTGACCGCCAGAAAGGAGAAAGCGCAATGGCAAGCAGGTGGCTTCACGGGCATATGAATCTTGGTGGTGAGGCCACCTCGACTGCGGCCTGGAGCGTGATCGGCGGGTTCATCAGGCCCACTTTTTTACCTGCACCTGATGAGGCGCGGATAGCACGAACAGCAGTTGAATAGATCATTCAGGTTTGCGGGTCAGTGAGCCCTTGATCATTGAGCTTGAGATGCAACCGCTTGAGCATTTGATCAAATATCCCCCGGTTTCGCCAGACTCGGAAACGGTGATAAACCGTCCGTCTAGGCCCAAAACACTCGGGTATGTCCCGCCAAGCAGCACCTGAGCGCAACGACCAAGCCACGCCATCGAGCATCAGGCGATCACTTGCTCGCGGTTTGCCTCTGGTGTGGGTTGGGGTGAAGAGATCCGCGACATATCCCATGCTTCATCCGAAATTTCGTATCGCTTAGCTAACACGGGGTTCCTTTCCATAGATGGCTGAAAACCTTACAAAATCTCAGCGCTCGCGGCACTAGAGTTCGGGTTGTCCGGATTTCAGGCAGAGCCTAGAGCTTCGTGAAGACGAACAAGCGTGACTATGTGGCGAGCACGCTCAAATCGTATCCGGAAACGGCGCTGCACAACCAGGTAATTGCCTAAGCGTATTGCAACGAGCAGCATCCGAACTATGCCTTAAACTACCGTTCACCAAGGGAATTCAGGCACTTGGCTGCAGTATCAGTTTAACGGGGAGCTGGTTTCTTGTTTGGTGGGAGCAAGTCCAGACAAGAGTGAGGGTAAGGTAGGTGTGGCAGGCAGCTCTTGATTCGCTTATGCTCCTTCGTGCCAACAGTGATGGCGCAAAGCCATTTAGCACTCAGGAGTCATGTCGTGATCACGGAATTGAACATAGATGGCGTCACCAGCTACAAACTCATGTCTACTATCTCGCTCACCAACAAGACGTCTCTCATCTACGGGCTAAATGGTGCAGGTAAGAGTACCATTTCTGAGTTTTTGTACAGTCATACCGAGCCTCGGTTTTCTAAATGTAGACTGAAAACCAGCCAGCCATGTGAAATTTTGGTATACAACCAAAGCTTTCTCAAGGACTACTTTTACGAAGAGGATAAGTTAAAAGGAATCTTCACCCTTTCGAAAGAGAACAAGGTTGCACTCCAGCAAATCGAAGCCGAGACGAAAGAGCTGGAGAAACATCTGACCGCTCAGCAAGAGAATTTAAAGCGGGCTAGTGGAAACGCCACCAAGCTCGACCAAGAAAAGACTAAAGCAAGCGGAAAAGTCTGGGAGATCAAGACGAATTTCACGGGCGGAGATCGCGTTCTGGAGTTTTGCCTAGAAAACCTCAAAAGAACAGAACTTCTTTTCCAGCATATTATTGGACTACCTCTGCCGGAAAATACACCTCGCTACACCGTAGATGATCTGAAGGCTGAGGCGTCGTCAATTGAAGGAGAGGGAGCCGCGCCGTTCGCGAAAATTCCAACTCTTTCGGCTGGCTGGCTGACCATTGAAGAGGATGCCCTCTGGTCGAAAATTATTGTCGGTAGCCAAGAAGGTTCAGTTGCAGAGTTCATCACTAAAACTCGCAATTCTGACTGGGTGAAGCAAGGGCTCCAGTACATTTCAGATGATAAGGATCCTCAAACCTGCCCTTTCTGCCAGCAAGAAACGATCAATAAAAATATCATCGACTCCATTCGCAAAGTCTTCGACGAAGCCTATGAGCAAGATGTTAAGCAATTGGAGTCAATCAAGACCCGCTATGAGACGCTCACCACTAGCCTGAATCTACAAGATATTTCAAACTCTCCACTTGCCAGCAAAGAGCTTGTGGAAGCTTGGAGCATTGCCTGTGAGGCCATGAAGGCGTCAATCCGCGAAAATATTCTGCACATTGGAAACAAGATCAAAAGCCCGAGCACGCCGGTTGTCCTCACCGATACCCAGTCCGCGGTCGACGTGATCAATGATTTGATCGGTGGCCTGAACGAGCTGATTGAGGCACATAACGACAAGCTGGCGAACAAGAAGAAAACTCGAGATGATATAAGATCGCGCTTTTGGACGCTGATGCGCTGTGATTACGATCAGACGATCTCTGCCTACTCGCAATCAGCTTCAGATCTCAAAGATGAGGCCTGCAAGATAAACCAAGAAGCCACCAAGATTAACACTGATGTTATAGCCTCTAACGGCAAGCTTGCTGCTCTCAGAAAGCAGACGGTAAATATCGAAGAGTCAATTGAGAACATTAATTCCGGGTTGATAGAAATTGGCATTGATGGATTTTCTGTGGTGCCGTACGGTGAGAATTTCTACCGGGTTTCTAGGGCTACCGATCAATCGAATGCATTTCACTCGCTGAGTGAGGGTGAGAAAACTGTTATTAGTTTTCTATACTTCATGGAACTTTGTAAAGGGCAGAAGACGGCCATTGCGGTACCTCAGTCGAAAGTGGTTGTGATCGATGATCCTATTTCCAGTCTTTCTCACCTTTATGTGTTCAATATTGGACAGCTAATCAAGAAGTATTTCATTAATGATAAACTCTATTCGCAGGTGTTTGTTCTCACCCATAGCCTGTATTTCTTCTACGAGTTGACGCACACCAATAAAGAGAAACGTGCGGAAACACAGCAGCTCTTCAGAGTTATCAAAAATACAAGCGGAAGTGCTGTGGTTCCAATGAAGTATGAGGAAATCCAAAACGACTACCAGTCCTATTGGTCGATTATAAAGGACCAGGCCTCACCGCCTGCGCTGATTGCTAACTGCATGCGAAACATTGTCGAATATTTCTTCAATTTTGTTCAAAAGAAAGATTTCAATAATGTTTTCCAAAAGCCAGCCCTGTCGACTGATAAGTTTACGGCGTTCTACAGGTATATGAATCGAGAATCACATTCCTTGGGGCAAAATATTTTTGATATAAAGGAGTTTGATCATAATGTGTTCAAAGATGGTTTGAGGCTGATTTTTGAAGAGTGTGGGTATGCGGAGCACTACCAAGCTATGAGTAAGTAAATCCGCTATGGGGCGGGTATTTGTAATATCGCGATTGCGCCGTTGGTGAGAGGGGCCTGGTTCGCATACTCGGAGCTTCAACAAAAATCTGGTTACGGGAGTTGAAAATGTCTACTTCGATTAAAAAGTCTTGATCGCGATGGTAGCCTCAGCCCCCATTTCATACAATATAACAGTCCTCCATGTGTTGGTTTGAAAATATGTCTGAAAATAGTGGCACCGGACGGCGTCTCGCTGAGATGAATGATGCTGCGGCTTTTGAGCATATTGCCGCGGCTGTGTTGCGCGCGAGTTCATCGACCTATGCAAGCTTGTCCCATCCAGGTGTGAAGCCTGGAGGGAAAACCGTTAAGGCTCCTTTTGATAATGTCGGGTGGGTAGATTCTGTCGGAGGGAGGCGATTCGTGTGCGCTGCGCACACTACTGGCCAGAAAGATTTGCTAGGTAAGTGGCTTCACGATCCGGCGACAGTCAAACCAAGAAAGCCTGGAAGCAAGCCGACTAAACCAGCGGGCGACTTAGTCAAGGGTATTGAAGAAATTCTGAAACTGCGCAATGCGCATCTAAATCTAAAAGTTACCTTCGCTCTGACGACCAATCTAGAGCCATCATTGGAGTTGCTCTCTTCTGTAGAAGTTTTGGCCCAGACTGCTGAAATTGAGGTTGATGTATGGTCCGTTTCCAGAATTGCTCATTTTCTGGATACAGACCCTATAGGGCAGATAATCCGGAAAAACTACTTGGGGACCCCAATTAAGCTTTTGTCGCGAGAGCTTTTGCTACAGATGGGAAAGCAAGGTATCCAAGACCACCTTCCTCTTGTGTCGACAGAGGATAGCATCGGTCGTGATGGCTTCGTCCTTGGACGAGTCGATACACTGGTTGCTGGTGCTTCTGGGATGGGGAAAACGACTGCTTGTGCGGTTGCACTGGATGCATTTATTAAGAGGGGATTGCCCGCAATCCTTCTCAAATCTGAATTCGTAGCTGGCGCCGCCACTATTGAGGTTGCGCTTGGGGAAGAGTTGCGTCGTCAAGAGCCCGAAATCGAATCTAGGGCTGGTGATAAGGCAATCTTTTTGTGTACAGATCAAGAACCGTTGTTGATATTCGTGGAGGACGTGAACCGTTCTCACAATCCAGGGCTGGTGCTTAACAAAATTATGTCTTGGGCACTTGCACCATCAAGAGCTTGGCGCGTTGTATGTCCTATATGGCCTCAGTACCTTGATCTTATCGAGGATCAGAGAAATGTTCTAGCTGCGGTGACAGTGCTGCATGTAGACAGGTATAACTCGGAGGAGGCGATCCGGGCCATACAGGCGCGCGCAAAGTCTCTTGGATTGGAGATCAGTAAACACCGCGCAAAATCTCTTGCTGACCAGCTTGGTCAGGATCCTCTACTGATCGGTCTCCACGACTTGGTCTCGGAAGGCGATGCTACAAATGTTATCCAAGCCTATATAAATGAACGATTAGGCATCATTGCTAATCAGGCGCAATCTACAAGGTCCGAGGTGCTGCAGGCACTGCATCAGCTGATGCGCGGTATGTTGCAGCAACGAACGCTCAATCCCCAATGGAGCGAGGTCAAGACTTGGCTCGTGGAAGCAGAATCTATCGCGCTGCTAAGAAGTGTTGCACGCGAAGGCAATGTGATGCGGATGGCTTCAACGGGCGAAAGAGAAACGCTCGAATTCAGGCATGACCGAGTGATGTATTGGCTCTTAAGCGGGGCGATTGCTGAGGAGCTTAAGACAAATAAAATCCCTGAATACGCCATCGATCCTTTCTTTTCTGAAGCAGTAGCAAGTGCTGTGTTTCAGATCAAACTGCCGCATATGCAACTGGCAGAGTTGACGGATGCAAACCCTCTCGTCTCAGCTCACGCATTGAAATTGGCTTCTGATGTTGGCAGTAAATATGCCGAGGTTGCAGCGAATGCGATTAGCCACTGGTTGGAGAAGGAGGAGGTGGGGGGCGACTTTTTCACTAGCCGTCGATATGCAGTTGCCCGTGTGCTTTCTGAAACTACGTCTCCGTATGTGACGCGGCTTGTCTCGCAGTTTCAGGAAGATGACCACCCTTGGTATCCACTCTTTTCGGCTGCTTTCAGGAATGGGGCTGTAAGTGCTGGGTTGTCTCTTCTTGCGATGTATGATATTGGCGTAACCATTCCGGGAAAACAACACCTACTTGCTTTAGTGAAGAGCATGTATGGCTCGGATTTGATTTCTGCTGTTGACAATCTGCTACGCCGACCGGAATTGAATCACTTTTCAAACGGAGGAAAGAGAACCGGTGCCTTAAGATTGGCCGGATATTTGGGGGACTCTTCCTTAGCGCAATCGATTCAAGTGTGTTGGGACCAGGACGAAAACGGACACGATGATCTGCGGTCTTATCTATTTGCAGCTGCGCGATGTTGTGGCGATGAGGCAGTGGCGACATTAGGGCCTGTATGCGATGCATGGGAGGCTTTACCAAAAATTTTGGATTCCATGATTGGACAGCCAGTCGAGTTACTGGCTGCGGACCATGTGGCGTGGGAGTTCAGGGAGTACTCTCCTGATGATGCAATACGCTATTTCGTCGACAGGGCTAAGGCGTCTGAAATCCTCAGGTGGCCAATCACTTATATGCTGCGAACTGTAGATCATCCTGATGCGCTGGAGCAGTTGGTGCGATACGCTGCGGAGTCTGGCTTTATAGTTAAGCGGTCCTTGAAATCCGACTGGGAGCGTCATGCCCGTAAATCGGGTAGAAGTATGTCGTCGAAGTCAAAGGAGCGGTTACTTAGTATCTCCTGTGATGAAAAAGAGAGCGATGAAATTCGGGTGCAAGCTTTTAGTTTTTGGCAGTTGGCACTTAATAATCTAGATCTAGAGCATGTGCGTAGGATTCCAGCAGGAAGTCTTCTATATGAGAGTGCGTTGTGGGCTCGCGCAGAGTTGGAAGATTATTCCGTTGTTTCTGAAATTCTCCAGAAAATCTCCGAAAACTCTGAGCACTGGCTTCAGGTCAGTCGCTATATTTGGTCTGACTATTTTACGGACGCGCTTGATTCGATCCTCGATCAAGTGGCTGAGGAGGGTAAGGCTAACTCAAACTTGGAATATGCGGTTGTCGGGACGTTCAGGCATGTGGAGCCCAATAGATTGGTCGCTATGTTGGGCTGTCGGTGGGAGAAATTAAAAAACAGCCCACTGATGGTTCAGAAAACAATGCTTTTGGGTACTCCAGAATCTACTATTTTAGTGAGTAAAGCTTTCGCAGCATCTCCCAGTCCAAGTGCTTTGCTAAAACACTTCATATCAGGTGCCACTATAAGTTTTAACGGAAGAAAAGAATTATCGGAGTCATTCCAGCTACAGAGACTCATACCATATCTTGATTATTTTCCTGATGACGAACTCGTGGCGCTATGGCATATATGTACAGAGAGAGGCTGGCTTGATTTTCGCACTCTGTATCTGGATCCTCGAATGAGAAGAATCCCGGATAATAGCGAGTATTTTCTAGATGATTCCGTCAGTACCGATTCTTTGGACCGCGCGCTGATGAGAAATCCAGGAGAAATAGTAAATTTATACCACTGGCTTGAACGACCGAGGGAACCACCTGCTAACAATGAAATTAAGCGTGCCAACATTTTTGCAAGCACGCTGGAGTGGCTCACACGACATGATGAGGAGTATGCCTTGGCAATTGTGAGCGACATCATAAGTCGTGAGGGCACTCGTAAAGAGTTCTACTTGTTCGAAAAGTGTGTTGAACAGCGTGTTGGTTCACTGTCGTATGTGAACTCTTGCCGCTTTGATGTATTTAATCGATCGTTGGTTTAAACGATCAATCTCGATCACCGAGTTCATGCCGCCCTAGATCAGATCAATCACACATAGGGCACGGGAGCGCTGTGTCGACCAGCGTTCCGGCTGTTCTAGGGTGTGGCAGTTGAAGTGTTCAGTTGGTTTTTCAGCAACCAATGTCCTCAGACAGCAGGCCGTGAACTAGCTTGAGGCGCTGCCTGATCGTCCTTTGGCAGCGTGGTCCAGACCTTCAGTCCGGAGCGTTGCTCAATTGTTGATGCTGACCCCTGATTGACCCAGTTGCCGACGAAAGACTGTTTCATCTCCAAAAACTGCAACAATCGAGCGCAGCAATGATTCACGAGGAGTCATGGGCCAGTGAAATCTCGGCGATAGAGTCAACTCGGCATCGGCGCCAACAGTCGTCACCGATGAATCTGCAACTCGACACTTGGTTGAAAAGATAGCCTAATGACACTACTGTTGCCATCACAGACCCCCTATTTGGTGGTAGGGATATAGGGGAACCGGATGGGAAAATTCTCACTACAACAGGCATCTCAGAAAAGCCCGAGGTCATGGCGAAACGAACAATGCATGCCATAGAGCTATCGCCCCGGATGTATGGCAACGTAGATATCGCAAGTATCCGAGCGGCGCCAAGACGATGGAGGACGTATGGCGCGCGGCGCGTGGCGGCAATGTGCTCCGGTACGGCACCTTGCACTCTGGCGCGGCCGAGTTCACCTTCGGGAAGCTGTGCAGTTCCCTAGCTAGCGGCATCGGTTCGCACCTGGCCTCAAGGTGGATTCGACACCGCCGAGATTGCCGGAATCGATGGCCGATTGCACGTAGTAGGCATTGCCGGATGACCGCTCCTGGGCGGTTTCTGCCGTTCGTGAAGGACAACAATCGGCAAACCTGTTACCCAGAGTTAAACCCCCGGTATCTGGTACACAACCGAATCATATTTCTCCGTCATCCGCCTCTCAATGACAACTCCCCGCAAAGCTTTGGCAATACGTCGACTCGCACGATTCTGCGTCGCAACAGGGTAAATAAAGCACTTTGCCGCCACCCGCTTGCTAGCCCACTGAACAACCGCCCGCACCGCTTCACCACCAAAGCCCAGCCCGTGTCTATCTTCACGGATCCAGATACCCAACTCCGGTGTTTCACTGCCGGTATGGTGCAGCCCGACCAAGCCGGTAAAACGGGCACTCACCAGTTCCCTGACCGTGAACACGATGTCGCTGCCATCCGCTATCGCAGGCAGCCACTGCTCCCAGACTTGCGCGTACTCTTCTGGCGAGGCAGGCGGTTCCCAGGACATGTAGCGAGTCAGAGACGGTGTGAGACAAGGGAAAGACTCAGCAGCGTCCTGCTCGCAGAAGGGCTCAATACTAAGGCGTTGCGAGAGAATGCGGATTGGGTGGGCGTCGACTGGCATTGCAATTTCCTTCCTGGGGTCCATTACTCCATTTATGCCGTGAACATACCATGCGGGTCGCTTCATCAGTATCAGGCTCTCTATACTGAGCCCCCAGGATGGTAGTTGGAGCACACCCTATGCCCGTCACACCCAATCAAAATTCCCCCATCACTTTGGTCCCCGTTCAACAAAGCGACTTGGATAATCTGGTAGCCATTCGAATTGAGGCCATGCGCGAAAGTCTGGAGCGTGTTGGGCGGTTTGATCCGGTCCGTGCGCGAGAGCGGTTTCTTAGCGGCTTTGAAGCTCGCTACACACGTTACATCGAGGTATCTGGAGAGAGGGTGGGTTTCGTAGTGATCAAACATCATCACAATGAACTCTTGCTCGATCATTTGTATGTAAGGCCGAGCGCGCAAGGATCAGGGGTGGGGTCTGCAGTTCTCACGCAGATTTTCAAAGAGGCGGATGCAGCTGCGCTTCCTCTTAAAGTGGGCGCTCTCAAAGAAAGCGCTTCCAATCGCTTTTATACCCGCCATGGCTTCCAGTTCATCGAAAGCAGTGAATTCGACAATTATTATGTTCGTCAGCATGTTCCGGCGATTGGCCCAACCTGCTAGCTGGATATGATGCACCGCGACGTACGCAAAGCTCTGCCTTTTCAACAGGCTCGTTTTCAGCTTGGCCAGCCGGGTTCAAACGCTGCAACGCGACCAGGCACTGGCCACCGTTCAACAGAATCAGTTCATAGTCCTGACCCGCCTCTGGGGTGAAGCGGAAGGTTTTCTGGCAGGGTTAGCAGCAGTGGTAAGGACTCTCGCTGCGCAGTTCCTCGCCACTATGGTGATAGCCGTTAGCGGCAACCAGGACCACTGCGCAAGCTATTGAAATTGAAGGGTTGCAGGCTGGATATGTGTTAGTTCCTGCAGGCTGTGAATTCGCTGTTCATCCGATGTGTCAAAAAGGCAACCCTTGGCTTAAAGAATTCTGGTCACCTGCCGTTATAGAGGTTGAGTCTTGCTGTCTTTTCTATACAAGACGACGCGCAAGGACAAGAGTCATAGTGATTATCAAATTAAAGGGATATTTATGAGATTCGCTAAACTGTTCGGGGCAGCAACTCTATTCGCCTCTATGATTGCATCTGCCCAAGCAGGCACAATCGTCACCGTAAAGGTGAAGAACTCTACGACCGGTCCAGCCGCGTACACTTTCGAGTACTTTTCAGGGAGTGTAGCGCCCACCCCAAGTACGATTCTGCCTTCTGCAACGACAACATTTGCCCTGGCCAGTGTCGCGGATACGGTTTCAGGAATGCGATTCGTCTATACGTCAGGTAATAAGAAATGTCGTTTTGCAGCAAGCCACAAAGTCAATCCAACGACTAAAGCTCCTAGCTGGACTAAAATGGGCACTAGCGCTGGCTCCGATAACGCTACTTGCAACGCCACTATCACAGCAATTCAATCGGCGCCTCCCTATAACTACACTGTCGAATTTGAAATCAAATAATCCGACATTTGTATAGGCACCTAGCTGAAGATAGCTTTCGAGCTATCTTCAGCGCATGGAGTATCACCATGGATATTTCGATCAAATCGTATCAAGCCAGTACACAAGCAAAGGTTTCTACACAAGAGAAGCTTCCTTCGTCCAACCCTGTAAATTTACCTTCAAGGGATGCCGCCCCCAAGACGGCGGAGACCGTCACAATCTCCGATTCTGCACGGGCACTGTACGCATTAAGTAACGCTGATGATAAACAAGCCTCTATGTCCAATAGGGATTTAAAAGGACAATATGCAAAAGGTCAGAGCGATATGTACAATTTCGGGCAGCGGATTGCTGGCGGGAATCTTAATAATGAGGATCTACTTCCCAAAACAGACGACCCTGCCCGTTTGGCGTTAGGTCAGCAGTCACTGGATTACGCAATTGGGCTTTCTAAGCGCCCCCCCGAAAAACTTCCAAACCCATTTGAAGGTATGGCCCGAAACGGGCTAAGCAATATTGTTTATGATGATTCAGGAACCTATACGGATGCAGAACGATATGCTGCTTATGGGGAGCTTAGCAAGCAAGATGAAACCTATTTTTCCAAGTTGTACGCCACTATAACGAACGGCGGTGACAACAGTGAAATATTCAAAGGCATCATGGACTATTTCGATGATCTTCCAGCGGTCGAGAAAGCGGCATACCCTGATGGCTTTAGGGACAGTATAAAAAGTCTTTACCAAGAGCAGTTAGGACAATCGGGGCCGCTCGCCCTGCTCAGGCAATCGACTGAAAATGACTCTGATAAATTTTCCCCGAGCTTCTTTAACAAGGAACAATCACCGGACCAGATGTTACAAGCGGTCTTGAAAAAAGCGATTGCTCTTTCGACGGTCTGACCAGTTCAAAGCAACCAATGTGTCACTGCACGGATCAATGACGAAGGGTTTTCACCCACTCTGGGTCGATTCAAGCCTTTCATGAGAAGCAGAAATCGTCCCAAAGCGAACTGCTCCAAAGCCCTTCAGTCAGCCAGGAGCCGCCCGTTACTGTAATGAGTACGGGCGTACTGAACTAAAAAACATCCATCGCTCTACAGAGCCCTGCCTTCTCGGCAGTCTCGTTTTCAGGTTTCCCGGTTGGATTCAAGCGTTGCAACGCGACCAGGCACTGGCCACTGTCCAGCAGGATCAGCTCATAGTCCTCGCCTACCTTCGGGGTGAAGCGAAAGCTTTGCCGGCAACTATAGGAATAGCCGCCGGAGGCGTGGCCTTCACTCTGGAAGTTCATGGCGAAAGGTTTGCCCGCCGGTACTTTCAACTCGGTACGCGCCAGCGCTTGCCCTTCCACTCGGCGGTTGCTCTCGGGCATGCCCAGGCTGCGACCATTATTTTGATCGGCAAAGCCGGATTCGGAAACGGCCATCACCCCGGCGCCGGGAACGCGCCAGTCGATGCAGTCGCGGCCCGGTACGCCACGCGCCATGCCATTGGTGATGATGCGCAAACGCGCGGTATCACCTGAGGCGGGTTCAACATAGGCCGTGGAGTAAGCACGGATGTTGGAAATATTGCCGCAGCCGCTCATGGCTAAGGCCAGGCCTGCGATCAGAAACGTTCTCATGGAAATCCCTTTTTTATGGTTCAACGGCAGTGATATGGACTTTCACTGCGCAGTTCTTCGCCGGCCCTGGCGTCACGAATGATCACCGTAGCACCCCGGGCCTACGGACATATACCAACTATCCGACAAGCGATACAGCCAGGGATATCGTCAACCCCCATGCCGCTCCACCAAAAAATCCACAAACGCCCTCACCCGCGCCGGCATCGCCGTGCCGCCCACAAACACCGCATGAATCGGCTCCACATCCCCCGGGTTGTAAGCCTCCAGCAACGGCACCAGGTCGCCGCGTTCAAGATCCTGCGCCACGCTGAACGTCCCTACCCGCGCAATCCCCGCCCCCAGCTTCGCCAATTGCGCCAAGGCCTCGCCGCTGTTCCCTTCAATCGTTCCCGCCACCTTCAGCGAAAACTCCCGCCCGTCCATGCGAAACGGCCAGTCGGGAGCCGCCCGACGGAAGTTGAAGCGCAGGCAGTTGTGCTGAAGTAGATCCTGCGGCGTCACCGGGGTGCCGTGCCGGTCCAGGTAGTCCGGGGAGGCGACGATGACTTGGCCGGTGGCGCCGATGTGTCGGGCGGTCAAGGGGCTGTCGGGGAGTGGGCCGAAGCGGATGGCCACGTCTGCCTGGCCGCTGAGGATGTCCACCACTTCATCGCCGAGCATCAGGTCGACCACGATGGCAGGATAGCGGGCGCTGAAGGCGGCGATCAGTGGGACGATGGTCATGCGGCCATGGGCCAGTGCTGCGCTGACTCGCAGGCGGCCGCGTGGGGCGCCCTGGTCGGTGATGGCGTCTTCGACTTCGGCCATGTCCGCGAGGATGCGCCGGGCGCCGGGCGCCGCGCAGGTAGGCTTCGCCTTCGGCGGTGAACGTGATGGCGCGGGTGGTGCGCAGCAGTAGCCGGGTGCCGATGCGCTGTTCGGTGCGGGTGATGATGCGGCTGATGGACGAAGGCGTCAGCCCCAGGGCGCGCGCCGCGCCGGACAGGCTGCCGTGTTCGGCGACCAGGGTGAACACTTCCATCTCGCCTGAGCGACCGCCCACGTCCATTTTTGCCTCCTGCGCAAAGGTATAGTTCCCAATCGAGGGCTACTGCTTGAAAAGCCTGGATTGTAGCATTCGACACACAGATGAGGAGTCACCCATGCGTATCAATCCCCCCCTTGTAGCGTTGTCCGTCGGTGCCTTTGGCATCGGGGTCACAGAGTTTGCCCCCATGGGCATGTTGCCCGGTATTGCCGCCGATCTTGGCGTTTCCATTCCCGCCGCCGGGCTGTTGGTGAGCGCCTACGCCATGGGCGTGTTGATTGGCGCCCCGATCATGACGCTGGCGACGGCCAGGGTGCCGCGCCGCTATCTGCTGATCGGGCTGATGGCGATTTTCACCTTGGGTAATTTGCTGTCGGCGCTGGCGACCAACTACCAGACCTTGATGATCGCGAGGCTAGTGACGTCGTTGAACCACGGAGCGTTCTTCGGCATTGGCGCGATCGTGGCGGCGAGTGTGGTGGCGCCGGAAAAACGCGCGGGTGCGGTCGCGGCGATGTTTCTGGGGCTGACCCTGGCCACCATCGGGGGCGTGCCGCTGGCGACCTGGTTTGGCGAGAACTTCGGCTGGCGCACGGCGTTCTGGGGCATCAGCGGGTTGGGTGCGGTGGTGATGGCGGCGCTATGGTGGGCATTGCCGAATGCGCCCGCGCCGAAAGGCGGCAGCCTGATGGCGGAGATTCGTGTGCTGGGTCGCGGGCCGGTGCTGGCCGCATTGGCGCTGACGGTGGTGGGCTCCAGTGCGATGTTTACGGTATTCACTTACATCGCGCCGATTTTGCGGGATGTCACCCACGCATCGACTAACTTCGTCACTGGCATGCTCGTGCTGTTCGGTATCGGACTGACCCTGGGCAACGTGTGGGGCGGCAAGTCTGCGGACCGCTCGGTGGACCGCACGCTCATCACGTCGCTGGTGGTGTTGATCGCCGTGCTGCTGGCTTTCTCGGTGCTGATGCAATGGCCGCTGCCTGCCGCACTGTCGATCCTGCTGTGGGGCGCCGCCAGCTTTGCCCTGGTGCCGCCGTTGCAGATGCGCGTGATGGAGGCGGCTAAAGCTGCACCCAACCTGGCCTCGGCAATGAATATCGGTGCCTTCAATTTCGGCAACGCGATTGGCGCGGCAGTGGGCGGCGCGGTGATCAACGCCGGGCTCGGCTATCCCGCCATTTCCCTGGCCGGTGCGCTGATGGCAGGGCTGGGTTTGCTGATGGTGCTGGGGTTGGGCTGGCGTTCGCGGCGTAAGGGTTCACGCACTTGCGCAGGCATCCATTTGCCGACGATAGTGGATGAGCGCGTTTAACCGAAGAGAGTAGCCCATGACCCGCGACCCACTCGCCCGCTTCTACAAACGCTATATCGATTGTCTGAATCGCCAGGATTGGCAGCACCTGGGTGATTTTGTCCACTCGGATGTCACCTACAACGCAAGCCCGGTCGGCCTGGAGGGTTATCGGGCGATGCTGGAGCGGGACTTCCGGGAAATTCCCGACCTGGTGTTCCGCATTCAGTTGCTGGTTGCCGACCCGCCGACGGTCGCCAGTCGGCTGAACTTTCGGGTGAGCCCCAAGGGAGAATTTTTCGGGCTGCCGATCAATGGCAAGACGGTGGTGTTCGACGAGAACGTGTTCTATGAATGCGTCGACGGGAAATTCGCTCGCGTCTGGTCGGTGATTGACAAGGCTGCGATTGCCCAGCAGTTGTGAGAGAACACGCGCCGGCTTTGTGGGAGCGATCGAGCCTTGGCGAGGCCGCGATGGCGGTGGGTCAGGTGACCTGAATGCCAGCAGTGCCGCCGCCATCGCGGCCTCGCTAAAGCTCGTGCGCTCCCACAGTTGATCTGCATCGCAATCCCCGATTTTGCGCTGTCCCATCACCCATGCGCCAAAAAAAGTCATGCATCGGACCGCACGGTTGCGAGCCTGGCGATACCGGCCTATGTTTCAAGCCATGCTGTGATTTGCTGTGCCCCGCCCTGTGCCCATCCCGCAACCCAGGTGACGACATGCCTACCCTCTCCCGCCCCGCCGTACTTGAACTGATTGGTAACACGCCGCTGGTCAAGGTCAGCCGCTTCGACACCGGCCCCTGCACGCTGTTTCTCAAGCTTGAATCGCAAAACCCCGGTGGTTCCATCAAGGACCGTATCGGCCTGGCCATGATCGACGCCGCCGAGCGCGACGGCCGCCTGCTCCCTGGCGGCACCATTATCGAAGCCACCGCCGGCAACACCGGCCTGGGCCTGGCGCTGGTCGGTCGGGCCAAGGGCTATCGGGTCGTGCTGGTGGTGCCGGACAAGATGTCCACGGAAAAAGTGCTGCACCTCAAGGCCATGGGCGCCGAGGTGCATATCACCCGCTCCGATGTGGGCAAGGGGCATCCCGAGTATTACCAGGACGTGGCCGCGCGCCTGGCCAAGGATATTCCGGGTTCGTTCTTTGCCGATCAGTTCAACAACCCGGCCAACCCGCTGGCCCATGAAACCAGCACCGCACCGGAGATCTGGGCGCAGACCCAGCATGATGTCGATGCGATTGTGGTGGGCGTCGGCTCGGCCGGCACCCTCACCGGTCTGACACGTTTCTTCAAGCGCGTGCAGCCCGAACTGGCCATGGTGCTGGCTGATCCGGTGGGTTCGGTGATGGCCGAGTACAGCCGCAGCGGTCGGCTTGAAACCCCGGGCTCCTGGGCCGTGGAAGGCATCGGCGAGGATTTCATTCCGTCGATTGCCGACCTGTCCAGCGTGCGCCACGCCTACTCGATCAGCGATGAAGAAAGCTTCGACCATGCCCGCCAACTGCTCAAGGCCGAAGGCATTCTTGGCGGTTCGTCCACCGGTACCCTGCTCGCCGCCGCGCTGCGCTATTGCCGCGAGCAAACCGAGCCCAAGCGCGTGGTGACGTTCGTGTGCGACACCGGCACGCGCTACCTGTCCAAGGTCTACAACGACCAATGGATGAACGACGCCGGGCTCTTGCAGTACAAGCATTACGGCGACCTGCGCGACCTGATCGCCCGCCGTTTCGAAGATGGCCGGGTGATCAGCGTCAGCCCCGACGACACCCTGCTCACCGCCTTCCAGCGCATGCGCCTGGCGGATGTCTCGCAACTGCCGGTATTGATCGACGGCCAGCAACTGGCGGGCGTTATCGATGAATCCGACCTGCTGCTGGGCCTGCATCAGGACGCCACGCACTTTTCCATGAGCGTGGCCAGCGCCATGACCCGCACCCCGCACACCCTGGCCCCCGGCGCCAGCCTGGCCGAACTGCAGGCGGAACTGGATCGCGGCCTGGTCGCCATCATTGCCGACGCCTCGGGCTTCCATGGCCTGATCACCCGCGTCGACCTGCTCAACCATCTACGGAGATCCCTTGCATGAGTCAGCCCGATAAAAGCGCGTTTGCCACCCGTGTGATCCATGCCGGACAGTCCCCCGACCCGACCACCGGCGCGCTGATGCCGCCGATCTATGCCAACTCCACCTACCTGCAAGACAGCCCTGGCGTGCACAAAGGCTTTGACTACGGGCGCTCCCACAACCCCACGCGCTTTGCGCTGGAGCGTTGCGTGGCCGACCTTGAAGGCGGCACTCAGGCCTTCGCGTTTGCCTCCGGGCTGGCGGCGATTTCCACGGTGCTGGAGTTGCTCGATGCCGGTGCGCATATCGTTTCCGGCAATGACCTGTATGGCGGCACCTTCCGCCTGTTCGACAAGGTGCGCCAGCGCAGTGCCGGGCACCGGTTCAGCTACGCAGACTTGAGTGACGTGTCGGCCTTCGAAGCGGCGCTGCAAGACGACACGCGCATGGTCTGGGTCGAAACGCCGAGCAACCCGCTGCTCAGCCTCACCGACCTCAGCGCCATTGCCCGCGTGTGCCGTGCGCGCGGCATTCTGTGTGTGGCCGACAACACCTTCGCCAGCCCGTGGATCCAGCGCCCGCTGGAGCTGGGGTGCGATATCGTCGTGCACTCCACCACCAAGTACCTGAACGGCCACTCGGATGTGATCGGCGGCATCGCCGTTGTTGGCGACAACCCGGAATTGGCCGAACGCCTGGGCTTTCTGCAAAATTCGGTGGGCGCCATCGCCGGGCCTTTTGATGCATTCCTGACACTGCGCGGCGTGAAAACCCTGGCCCTGCGCATGGAGCGCCATTGCAGCAACGCGCTGGAACTGGCGACCTGGCTGGAACAGCAGCCGCAGGTGGCGCGGGTGCACTACCCGGGCTTGAAATCCCACCCGCAGCACGAGCTGGCCAAACGGCAGATGCGCGGGTTTGGCGGGATGATTTCAGTGGACCTGAACAGCGACCTGGCGGGCGCCACACGCTTTCTGGAAAACGTAAAAATCTTCGCCCTGGCCGAGAGCCTGGGTGGCGTGGAAAGCCTGATCGAACACCCGGCGATCATGACCCACGCGAGCATCCCGGCGGCAACGCGGGCGCAGTTGGGGATTGGGGATGGGTTGGTGCGCTTGTCGGTGGGGGTTGAAGATGTAGAGGATTTGCGCGCAGATCTGGCCCAGGCCCTGGCACACATCTAAAGTCAGAAATCGATCAAATGTGGGAGGGGGCTTGCCCCCGATGGCGGTACGTCAGTCAGCTTATTGGCAACTGACCCACCGCTATCGGGGGCAAGCCCCCTCCCACACTGGTTATGCTAATCGGCCCGAGGTTAGGCGGCGCGGGCGGATCTGGCCACAGGCCCACACATCTAACTTCAAACACCAATCAAACTGTGGGAGGGGGCTTGCCCCCGATGGCGGTGTATCAGCCAGCTTGTTGGCAACTGACCCACCGCTATCGGGGGCAAGCCCCCTCCCACATTGGTTGTGCTAATCAGGCCTGGGTGATGTTGGCCCGTGCGCTGTGCAGCTTCTTGTAGCTGTCGATCAAGCGCAAATGCCGGTCCAGCCCTTCCAGCTTCATGCTGGTCGGTGTCAGTCCGTAGAAGCGCACACTGCCCTCGACCGAGCCGATCACTGCGTCCATGCGTTCATTGCCGAACATGCGCCGGAAGTTGGCTTCGTAGTCGGCCAGTTCCAGGTCGTCGTCCAGTTCCATTTCCAGCACCGCGTTCATCGCCTGGTAGAACAGCCCACGCTCGACGGTGTTGTCGTTGTACTGCAGGAACATTTCCACGCATTCCTTGGCCTCTTCATACTGCTTCAACGCCAGGAAGATCAGCAGTTTCAATTCCAGGATGGTCAGTTGGCCCCACGCGGTGTTGTCGTCGAATTCGATGCCGATCAGGGTGGTGATATCGGTGTAGTCGTCCAGCTCGCTTTCGATCAGGCGCTCGACCAAGGCCTGCAACGCGTCCTCATCGAGGCGGTGCAGGTTGAGGATGTCTTCGCGGAAGAACAGCGCCTTGTTGGTGTTGTCCCAGATCAGGTCGTCCACCGGGTAGATTTCCGAATAATCCGGCACCAGGATGCGGCAGGCGGTGGCGCCCAGGTGTTGGTAGACCGCCATGTACGACTCTTTGCCCATGCCTTCCAGGATACCGAACAGCGTCGCGGCTTCCTGGACATTGGAGTCTTCGCCGTGGCCGGAGAAGTCCCATTCGACGAATTCGTAGTCCGACCGGGCGCTGAAGAAGCGCCACGACACCACACCGCTGGAGTCGATAAAGTGCTCGACGAAGTTGTTCGGCTCGGTGACCGCCTGGCCTTCGAAGGTCGGCTGCGGCAAGTCGTTCAAACCTTCGAAACTGCGACCTTGCAGCAGTTCGGTGAGGCTGCGCTCCAGCGCCACTTCAAAGCTTGGGTGCGCGCCGAACGAGGCGAATACACCGCCGGTGCGCGGGTTCATCAGGGTCACGCACATCACCGGGAATTCACCGCCCAGGGACGCATCCTTGACCAGCACCGGGAAGCCCTGGGCCTCCAGGCCTTCAATACCGGCGAGGATGCCAGGGTATTTGGCCAACACGTCGGCGGGTACGTCCGGCAGGGCAAATTCGCCTTCGATGATTTCGCGCTTCACCGCCCGCTCGAAAATCTCCGACAGGCACTGCACCTGGGCTTCGGCCAAGGTGTTGCCGGCGCTCATGCCGTTGCTCAGGTAGAGGTTTTCGATCAGGTTGGAGGGGAAATACACCACCTCGCCATCGGACTGACGCACAAACGGCAGCGAGACAATGCCCCGCGCTTCGTTACCCGAGTTGGTGTCGAACAGGTGCGAACCGCGCAGCTCGCCTTCGCGGTCGTAGACCTTGCGGCAGTAGGCGTCGAGGATCTCACTCGGCAGCTCGTCGTTCGGACCCGGCTGGAACCAGCGTTCATCCGGGTAATGCACGAACGGTGCATTGGCCAGCTCTTCGCCCCAGAACTGATCGTTGTAGAAGAAGTTGCAGTTGAGCCGCTCGATAAACTCGCCCAGTGCCGACGCCAGCGCGCCCTCCTTCGTCGCGCCCTTGCCGTTGGTGAAACACATCGGCGAGTGGGCATCGCGCACATGCAGCGACCAGACGTTGGGCACGATGTTGCGCCACGAGGCGATCTCGATCTTCATGCCCAGGCGCGCAAGGATCGCCGACATATTGGCGATGGTCTGCTCCAGCGGCAGGTCCTTGCCGGCGATGTAGGTGCCCGCCTCCGACGTCGAGTTGGGCATCAACAGCGCCTGGGCGTCGGCGTCGAGGTTGTCCACTTGCTCGATCACAAACTCAGGCCCGGCCTGCACTACTTTTTTCACGGTGCAACGGTCGATGGAACGCAGGATGCCTTGGCGGTCCTTGTCGGAAATGTCCGCCGGCAGCTCGACCTGGATCTTGAAGATCTGGTTGTAGCGGTTTTCCGGGTCGACGATGTTGTTCTGCGACAGGCGAATATTGTCCGTGGGGATATTGCGCGTGGCGCAGTACAGCTTCACGAAGTACGCCGCGCACAACGCCGACGAAGCCAGGAAGTAATCGAATGGCCCCGGCGCCGAACCGTCGCCCTTGTAGCGAATCGGCTGGTCGGCAATCACCGTGAAATCATCGAACTTGGCTTCAAGCCGAAGGTTGTCGAGAAAGTTGACCTTAATTTCCATGCGGGCACACCAGAATAACGGGCTAAACAAAATGGCCGCCATTATGAAGATTTTCGCCGGGAAGTCGCAGGGTTTTGCGCGTGGGCTGCTGATCGGTAGCGCTATGCCAACAGCCTGCGGCCGCCGGCATAGCGTTGCGCGGGACTAGGGCTGGCTTGAGCTCAGGCGTTGCGCCAGGCTCTTGCGGTTGATCGCCAGCTCGCTGCTGACGTCCGGCCCGTGGTAGACCATGGACGTTTCATGGTGCACAAAGTCGCCCGAGCGTGCAGCGCTCAGCCAGTTGAATGAGCCGACACACAGCAGTTCCTCATCGGCCATTACCAGCTTGCTGTGTACCTTGTTGACCACGCGCACCTGCACGGCATGGTTTTTCAGCGCTGCGATTGCATCCTGAAAGTAAGCGGCCTTGGCCGGCTTACCTTCGGTGTTGAAGCGCAGGTCAGTGTAGACCGTCACCGGCACGCCTCGCTGCACGGTGTCGCCCATCGCTTCCAGGGCACCGCTTTCGCGCATCCCGCGCAACTTGACCCACGGCGTGACAATCTGCACCTGCTGGCGCGCAGTTTCCAGGGTTCGCAACAGGAACCGATCATGCTCGGCGAATTCATGCAGGTGGCTCAAGCCGGTGCGCACCGTGAGCAAATCCGCCCGGGGTTGGAAGTCGAATGTGAGCTCATTTTCCGGGCTGTTCAGCAGGTACTGCGCCAGACGTCCACGGGGTTTGCTGGCGGGTATCTGGCTGAACAGGTCCATGTCGCCGAACACCAGGAAACTGTCTTTGGCGCGGGAAACGGCCACGTTCAACATGCTGTCGCGGCGGTCGATAAAAGGCCCGTCGGCATGCTTGGAGTACACAGCGGAAAAAATCACCACCGGCCGTTCGGCGCCCTGGAAGGAGTGCACGGTGCCTACGGTGAGTTCGCCGTCGCCTTTGCCGGTACGAATACCCAGCGCGCTGCACGCGTCAGTAATAGCCTGGGTCTGGGCGCCAAATGGGGTAATCACCCCGAGGATTTCCCAGAGTTCCTTGCCGTAGCGTTCAGTGAGTGGCTGTTCATGGGCCTTGATCCAGGCCGCGATGGTCTGGGCTTCCAGCAGGTTATGGCGGCTGCCGCCCTGCTTTTGCTGACAGATCCCGTCGATATGCAGGTACCCCAGCCCCGGCAGGCCGCCGTCGGGTTTGGCGCCGCGCCGTGGTTGCAGCTTGCCCTTGTAGCAGAGCGCGTTGCAGTAATCGATGATCGAGTCATAACACCGGCGGTGTTCGTACAGGTAAAGGCCGCGCGCCAGGTCGCGGTCGTAATGATAGCGGCTGGTGGACTGTGCAATCGCCATGACGCTGCCACTGGCGGCGCTGCGTCCACTGTCACAAAAGGCCTCGTACTCATCGTCCACGCGGCTGCGCGACAGCAGGCCGGTGGCGAGCAGATTGCCGATATCCACCGCCGGCGGCACCGACCAGATGGGCTCGATCTGCTGCGTGTCGCCAATCACCAGCGCTTGCCGTGCGAGGGCGAACGACGGCGCCGCCACCTCGGGCAGCACCTGGCCGGCTTCGTCCACGATCAACAGGTCGATGAAATTCAGCGCGTAATCGTCGACAAGGCCGTTGCCATCATGGCGCTCGCAGGACAACTCTCTCGGTAGCCGGTAGAACGTGGCCACGACGCAGGGCGTGAGCTTCATCCAGCGGCGCCAGTTTTTTTCCAACGTCTTGCGGCCGGTTTTTTTGCGGCTCTTGAGAATCAGCGGCAGCTCGTCGATGACTTCCAGCAGCCAACGGCCCTCCCAATAATGCGTGGTCAGCAGGAACGTCTCGAAGCGCAACGAGGTGTCGGCCCAACGGTCGCAATCTTCCAGGGTCACCTGGGCGGCGGGCTTGCCGGCCGCCTGGGGTAACCGGCCAATCACCGCCTGCCAGTTCAACAGTTCACGCTGTTCGCCGCGCAGCAGTTGCTCAACATGTTCGCGCTGGGTTTCGAGGGTTTTCAGGCTTTGTGCGTGATGCGCCACGGCGGCCGTCAACCGGCGCTCGATGTCATGCACATCGGTGGCCTCCTGCAGTTGTACGTCAGCCTCATCGATGTGCAGTTTGGCCAGGCGCAGGCGCTTGGCGGCAATCGGGCCGAACCAGCCGAACAGCGTATACACCAGCGACTCATGGGCCAGGTAATGCCTGAAATCTTTCAGACGTGCCTTGGCATTGGTCAGCCGCTCCGAATGTGCCCGCAGCTGAGCGCCAAGCCCCGCGACCGCCGCCTGTGGTTCATCGCCCAGCACGGCCTCGAGGGCGTCGCGCGCCACCCGCAATCGGGCCCATCCCTGCTCGATATCACTCAGTTGCTGCAGGCGCAGGCGAATCCGCGCCTGCAGCGCGTCTACGGTGTTTTTGAGCGTGGGCTGCGACTGTCCCGGGAAAGCGATGGCGGCGTGCTCCAGATAAGCCTGTTGCGCCTTGTCGACATAGGCCTGCGTCTCCAGCGCCAGGTAAAAGCTCTTGGTCTGGTAGGTGCGGGCCATCTCCGCTTCCGCCGAGGCCGTCGGAAAGTAGGCGCCAAAGCTGCTGATATCGGGAAGCCAGCGCCCGGCAAAGGGGCCGGTGCCTTCGGAGAAGTCCTTACCGAACGCCTTGATGATGTTGGTGACCGCCTGGTTGTTCGTCGAACTGGCGACGATCACCGGCGGCTCGCCGCCCTCGGCGGCGGCCCTGGCCCAGAGCGACGCGACCACGGACAACAGCAATGTGGTCTTGCCGGTGCCCGGCGGCCCGTTGACCGCGAGGATATCCCCGGTGTTACCCACCAGCAGGTGCGCGAGACTGTCGCGTTGGGCCGACGCCAGCGCGTATTCGTCACCGGCATGCCCGCCTCGTCCGGCGAACAGGCCATTGGCCGGCAGGCAGGGTTCATCGGGCGTGGGTTCACGTTGTGCAAAGCGCTCGAACAATGGCGCCTCGGGTTTGGCGAGGCGCAGGTGATCGTATAGCGCAACGATATTGCGACTGAAACCGTCCGCCTTCTGCTCCTTGAACACGTAGCAATAGCTGGCCGGATCGAAACCGTCGTCCTCGCCGTTCCAGGCGTTGCACACCGTTTGGAACATCGTCTTGCAGTAGCGCAGGTAGGTGAGCCATTTGTCGCGATATTCGTCCGGCTGCGCCTCTGTGCCGTGGGCAGGCACTTCGAATCGGGGGGCGTCTTGCGTGGTTAAAAACCTGTCCAGGTCAGGTTGGGCGCCGATGGTGAAATTGTCGCGGTCCAACGGTTCCAGGATGTCGCGGGGTACCAGCGTGGGGCCGGTCGGATAGATAAGCCCGTCGCGGGTGACCGACACCCGGCAAATGATCGGTGTGATGAACGCCGGCAGCCCTCTGCGCGCCATGCGGTGTTCCCGGCGCGAGGCGTACACAAACGGGCGCAGCGTGATATCCACGTCGAGCCGTTGCGCCGGTTCGTCGGCGAACAGGAGTTCCACCTGCTCAGCCGGCAGACAACCGGCGGCCAGGGCGGCCAAAGGTATGACCGCGTAGGTTTTGACATGGCTGGGGGATAAGGCACCGTTGCCGTTTTCCGCGTCGGCCAACGAGTTTCGCCAGTAGTTGGCAAGCTTCAGAGAGTAATCGTTCATCGTCCTGATTCGGTGCAGACCGTGACTCACTGTTACGGTCGGTGGCTGGGGAGTTCAAACCCAAGGGTAGCGGTTCCGTGTGCGGATGGGCAATCACCTGCGTCTTACGGCGCTTGCCTGGTATCAGGCGTGTCCGCCGTTTCAGTTTTGCAGATCGCCCTCCTGCACCATCGCTCGCCAGGCCTTGACGCTGGCGCGCTCGTTCATCGTCGCGTGCCAGGCATGCAGCGCTTCACATTCCGCAGGCACGACCAGCTTGACCAGCGACGCGAAGATCAGGCCGCCCAGCAGGGCAATGTCGGCCATCGAAAACGCCTCACCCGCCACGAACGGCCGGGTCTTGAGAATGGCGTCGAAGTGGCGCATGCCCCTTACCGCCTTGTCACGCATGCGCTCGCCCCATTCAGCGTTCTGGTACAGCTCAACCTCAGGCCCCAGCCCCGGTGTGGCGTGATGGAAGTAGACGCTGACCGCATCCATCACTTCAATTTCCGCGCGCCGCGTCATCATATGAATCAGGCCTTGCTCCTTGGGCGTGTTGCCGGTGAGCAGCGGGTCGCCGTCCAGCAGGTCAAGGTATTGGGTGATGGCCGTGCACTCGGCGATCAGGGTGCCGTCCTGCAACGCCAGTACCGGCAAGGTTCCGGAGTAGTTCAAGGCCAGAAAAGCCGGCTGCTTGTGCTTGCCTTCCCAGAGATTGATGGAAACGAATTCGGTGTGTGCGAGCAGCCCTTTTTCGGCCAGGGCGATTCGGACACGCGCCGGATAAGGCCCGTTATACCAATCGTAGATTTTAAGCACGGGGTCTTGAGCGCTCGTGGACTGTGTTTGCTGAGAAGTCATGATTTATCTGCCTACCTGTCAAGTGGTAGGCAAAGATTGCGAGCTTTATCCATAGCTGTCAACCACTACCTGTCAGTTGGCAGGTAAAATAATTTGCGCGTAGAATCGACCCCCTGTCGCCAACCCACGAGGACTCAATACGTGAGCGAGAACGCCCGGGAAGCCATTCTGGAAGCCGCCAAAATCGCCGCGCAGCACTTCGGCTACAGCGGCATCAACTTTCGCAGCATCGGCGAAACGGTGGGGATCAAGAACGCCAGTATCTATTACCACTTCCCCAGCAAGGCCGAGCTTGGCGCGGCGGTCGCCAAACGCTATTGGGAAGACACCGCCGGCGTGCTCGAAGCCATCCACCGCGAAACCCCTGACCCGCGCGACAGCCTGCGGCGCTACCCAGGCATTTTTCGGACCTCACTCGAAAACGGCAACCGACTGTGCCTGTCCAGCTTTATGGCGGCCGAGTACCAGGACTTGCCCGAGCCGGTTAAAAAAGAAATCGTCGCGTTCGCCGACATCAACGTAGCGTGGCTGGCCGCACGCCTCATTGAGCTGGAACTGGGCGACACAGAAACCTGCCAGCGCCGCGCCCGCGCGATCTACACGGCTGTCGCCGGCGCACAATTGATTGCGCGCACACGTGCGGATATCGGTTTGTTTGATGAACTGGTCGAGAGCTATCAGGAGGCGGGGTTGCTGCCGGTGTGACGACCAATCGGCGGCCTACCTTGCGCTCGGGTATAGGCTTATTCCGACTGCGACGCCATCCACTCAACAAAAACGTCAAGACGCTGCAAAAATGCCGCGCACTCGGCGCTCGGGTTTCTGGCTTCGAAGAGAAAATACGCGATTTGCGCGACTCTGGTGGGATAACGCTGGGTGAACATCGCTACATGCTCCTCCAGCGTTTGCGGCCACATCAGTGCGTCGGGTGAACGCAGCGTATGCGTGGAGCGGATCAACTTGCGTGCGGCTTCGCGCTGCAAGCGCAGGCGCTGCGGTGGGTTCGCGGCCTGCAGGATAGACGCGCGATAGCGGGACAACACCTGCGCAAAATCACCGTTGAGCGCCAGGGCGATGTCTCGGCTTGGCCGGAATGGCTCGAACCGCAATCCGAGGTCATCGCCCCACACACATCGGCAATGGTGCTTGATCCAGAAGCCCCAGCGATTGTGGTTTTCCGGCGCCAATACCTGCGCGCGATGGCCGATGTCGAAATCGATTTTGCTGACACAGGAATGCCGCTGTTCCAGTGCCAGCCGCGCCAGTTCGAGTTGTTCAAGCACCGCCGCCTGGGGAGGATCACGCAGGATCAGGGTGAGATCGAGGTCGGACGCTTCGGCATTGGCATCACCCCGGGCGACACTGCCGTACAGGTAGATACCCTCCAGGCCGAATGCGGGCTGTGAAAGCGTCGCCAGGACATCCTTCAATAAAGGCTCGAACTCGGGCTGCACAGGGACGGCATCGACGGTGACAATGTGGCCCTCGACGTCAACACCGATAGGACATTCAGCGCTCACGGCCGATGCACCTCAATCACCAAACCCTCCTCCTCACTCGGCACACAAAAGTGGCGGGTAATCAGGTCGAACTCGGCGTCGGTCGCGGCAAAGTCATGCTCGCCACTGGCGTTGCGTGCGTGCAGCCGCGCACGGCAGGCGGCGTCATCCAGTTCCAGGTAATGCAGGCAGTGCGCTGCCTGGGCGGCCTGGGCGAGGCCGAGCAGCCATTCGCGATTGGCCAGGGTGTTGGCCGGAAAATCCAGCACCACGTTGACGCCGGACGCCAGCAGATCGATCACCAGCGGCCCCACCACACCGCGCATCTGCCCGGCACAGGTCAGGTAATCGGCAATCGTCTGGATCCGTCCGGGATACAGCGTAGCGAGCCAGTGGTCTTCGCTGAGCAGGACAGCGGCGTGATCGGTGGCAAGACGTCCGGCAAGAGTGGATTTGCCGGACGCGATCTTGCCGCAGAGCAGGTGCAGGGTAGCCATGGGACGGTTCCTTTTGTCAGGCCGTGAAGCATGCCATGGTTCACGCCGATTGGCTCTGCCAATACCCATGGAACGCCAGGGCCGCGACGTTCTTGTCCTTGGCTTCGAGCATGATGTCGAAGCGATCCAGAAACTGCAGCGCGTAGTCGTTGGTCCAGCGGTTCCACATTTGCGCGCTGTGGCCGTAGAGGTCGCGCTTGGAAACCACCTTCAACAAGGCGGACATTTCCAGTTTGTGCTCGGCGTCAAACCCGAGGGCCTGCAGGCTTTCCTGGGGCTGGGAGTAATGCAGGGTCGGCCGCACGCCGCGCCAGCTGTCAATGACCCTGGCGACGCGGGGCGAGTGCGGGTCGATGTACTCGTCCTCGTTGATCCAGCAATGGTGAATATCCAGTACCACCGGCGCCAGGTCGGCGACTTGCAGGCAATGGTCCAGGCCGTACGTCTTTTCATCGTTCTCGAAAGTGATGCAGTTGCGCGCCACGTCGGACAGGCGCGACCAGACTGCGCGGGTACCCGCCACGCCCAGCCGGCCGGCGATATGCACGTTGCATTTGAGGTCCTGGAAGCGGCGGCCGTAGCCCATCATGCGGATCATGTCGGCGTGGTATTCGAACTCGGCCAGGCTGTTTTCCACCACACCGGGGTTTTCCGAGCCCAGCACGCAGTACTGGCCGGGATGGAACGACAGGCGGATATCCGAGGCCCGCGCCAGCTCGCCGATGGCGGCAAAGCCGTCCTGCAACTGGCGCGCGATGGCAGGGTCCTGATACACCGCGGCGACTTTCGGGTGGCTGTAAAACGGCAACAGGTCACTGCTCAGGCGCAGCATGCGCAAGGTCGGTGGCAGTTCGGCGACGTAGGCCAGCAGGCGCAATTGGGCCGCGAGATTGTGCGTGACCACCTCGACCAGTTTGTCGCGGGCCACCTGCGGTTCGACGCTGTCCATCCAGCGCAAGGTGGTGGTACGCGGGTTGAACGGGCCTTCGATTGCCTTCAGGGCGCTGGCGGACGGGAGTCGTTCGGGATGCCTGTATTGGCATGCAAAGCCGATGCGGGGGTGGGTCATGGGAGCGCCTGGTGATATGCCATCGGGAAGATTATAGAGGCTTAGGCGATGCAGGCCGCCAAGGGTTCATTCGGTCAATCCGGTTGAATCCTGCGTGCGCAGCGGGGTCACCTATTGCACGACAACATTGAAACGACGACGTTATGGAGGTGGTTATGAACCTTGCAATGACACTCTTCAGCCTGTTCGCCGGTTGGCTGGCGATTGTGATGTCGATGATGTGGGGCGTGTTGCGGGTGCTGCGCTGGCACCATGATTGACACCCCGGATGGCCGCTATTTCGTGCTCAAGGGCCGACTCTGGCGGCGCACCAACCCGACGCTGGATGAACCCACACGCCAGCGCTGGGTGGATGCGTTGATGGATGCACGGCGTGCCGTCAAGGCGGCCAAGGCCTCTGGCGACACACAGCAGTTGAAGCAGGCCCGCGAGCAGGTACAGCGCGCGAAGGTCGCGCTCGGTGAGCGCGGGCCGGTGTGGTGGACGGATGGCAGCCCGGATTTCAACCGCTATAACGTGGTGAACACACCCTACGCCGACTGGTTCGATAAACATTCGGACACGAACCCTCAGTGAACTTTCTCACACGCAGCAAGCTCCTTTCCTATGCAAAGTCTCTATGCAAAGCCATCGCCACCAGGCCCGCCGAACGATAAGGAGCTGCATCGCCCATGACCACCCTCCCCACCTATCGCTGCACACCAGGCCCGCTGCATGCGACATTGCTCGCCGGCAGCGTGCCGCTGTTCCTGGGCGCCCTGCTCAGTGACATTGCCTACGGCCAGACCTACCAGATTCAATGGGCCAACTTCGCCTCTTGGCTGATCGCCGGTGCACTGGTGTTCAGTGGATTTGCCCTGTTGTTCGCCCTGGTCAATCTGCTGCGCGCCGAACGCAAGGCCGGGCGTCCTGCCGCCTACTTTCTCCTGCTGCTGGCCGCCTGGGTGCTGGGGCTGATCAACGCCTTCCAGCACGCCAAGGATGCCTACGCCATGATGCCGACCGGCCTGGTGCTGTCGGCAGTCGTCACCCTGCTGGCGATGCTGGCGACCTGGATCGGCCTGACTAACCTGCGTTCCGGAGCTGCCCAATGAAAACCACCAGCACGTTGACCCTGTTAAGCGCAGCGTTGTTGCTGAGCGCCTGCGGTGGTGAAGGCGACAAGACCCAGGCCCACGGCCCCGATCCCAAGCTGCCGGCGCAACAAAGCAGCCTGCTGCCAAGCATGAAGATCGCCGAGCCGGTCGCCTGGGGCGATCAGAAGCCCAAGGTACCAGAGGGTTACAGCATCACCGCCATCGCCACCGACCTGGCCATCCCGCGCCAGACCCTGGTCCTGCCCAACGGCGATATCCTCGTCGCCGAAGGCCGTGGCGGCAGCGCGGCCAAGCTCAAGCCCAAGGACGTGATCGCCAGCCTGATCAAGGCCGAGGGCAATACCAAGGTCAAGAGCGGCAACCGCATCACTCTGTTGCGCGACGCTGACGGCGACGGCACCTACGAACTCAAGACGGTGTTCGCCGACAACCTCAATGCGCCCTACGGCCTGGCTTACGCCGACGGCAATCTGTACGTGGCCAACCAGGATGCGCTGGTTCGCTTCGACTACACCGACGGCCAGACCAAGGCCAGCGGCGCTCCGACCAAAGTCACCGACCTTCCGGCGCAGATCAATCATCACTGGACCAAATCCCTGGCGGTGAGCGAGGACGGACGCCAGCTCTACGTCGGGATCGGCTCCAACAGCAACATCACCGAGCGCGGCATGGAAGTGGAAATCGACCGGGCGATGGTCTGGCAGATCGACGCCGCCACCGGTGCGCACAGGCCCTACGCAACCGGCCTGCGCAACCCGACGGCACTGACCATCCAGCCCGGCTCGGGGCAGTTGTGGACCGTGGTCAACGAACGCGATGAATTGGGCCCGGACCTGGTGCCGGACTACCTCAGTTCGGTACGCGAAGGTGCTTTCTACGGCTGGCCCTACAGCTACTGGGGCCAGAATGTCGACCCGCGTGCACAACCGCAGAATCCGGCCAAGGTCGCCTCGGCGATCAAACCGGATTACAGCCTGGGTTCCCACGTAGCCGCGCTCGGCGTGGACTTCTCCATCCCGGCCATGGGCGAAAAATTCGCCGACGGCGTATTCGTTGGCGAACACGGCAGTTGGAACCGCGACAATCCGGTGGGCTACAAGGTGATCTTCGTACCGTTCAGCAACGGCAAACCGGCCGGCGAGCCTGTCGACTTCGCCACCGGCTTTCGCGGTGACGACGGCAAGACCCGTGGGCGTCCGGTGGGCGTGACAGTCGATCCGAAAGGCGCGCTGATCATCGCCGATGATTTGGCCAACACGGTGTGGCGCGTTACGCGTAATCAATAACCGGGACTTTAAGGTTGTTTGTAGGAGCGAGCTTGCTCGCGAAGAACGTCGACGATAACGCGTGTTTTCTGAAGGAACGCGGTGCCTGTGAGTTTTTCGCGAGCAAGCTCGCTCCTACATAGAGCGGTGTACGCTTAGCTGACTGACAGGGGCCATCGCGCCCCCTGTCAGCCGTCACTCTGCAACTGCGCTTCAAGCCAGGCCAGCAGTGCCACGACCTCATCCCGATTGCCTGCCCCTTGCTGCCTGTACACCGAAATAGCCTCTGGCAAAAACACGCTTTCGGCACAGGGCCTGACCAATGCCCCACTTTCAATCAGCCTGCTTGCGGTACGACGCCAGCCCATGGCGATACCGTGCCCTTCCACAGCGGCCTGCAACATCAGTGGGTAGCTGTCGAACGTGATGCCGCGCGCATCACGGGCCAATGACTGGCCGAACACCTTCAGCCACTCATCCCACTCCATCAGGTGCGGAGGTTCGCTGCTGTGGTGCAAAAACGTGCAGGTCGCCAATTCAGCCAGCGCCAGCGGTTGTTCCGGGCACAGGTAAGCGGGACTGCACACCGGGAAAACCTCGTCGCAGGCGGTAAACATCAGCGCATGGGCGCCACTGGCGCGCCGGGTACTTTGCAGGGCGACATCGAAAGGGTCATTGAACTGCGTGATCGGCCGCGTGCACGTCACCACCTGGATTTCAATCTGCGGATATTGCTGGTGGAATGTTGCCAGGCGCGGCATCAACCAATAAAACGCCTCGCACAACTGGCACAGCAGCACCACCCGATTGCGCCGCTGGGCCGCCCTCAGGCTGGCCGCGCCCTCACTGATGCTTTGCAACGCAAGGCTGACCACCCGCCCCAACTCGCGCCCTTCTTCAGTCAGGAACACCGCACGGTTGCGTCGATAAAACAGCTTCACCCCCAGATTATCTTCCAGCCCGCGTATCTGGCGGCTGACCGCCGCCTGGGTGATGTGCAACTCATCGGCCGCCCGGGAAAAACTCTCCAGGCGCGCTGCGGCTTCAAACGGCAACAGACTGGCAAGAGGCGGTAGGGATTTTCCAAGTAGATTCATAATCTCAGGTTATGTACTCAGGACCGAGAACTCGTTTGTAGCACACCCGCGTGGCTGCGCACCATGGACCCCATCACTTCATGGACCCGCCTGATGCGCACTTCCCACACCTCTGTAGTCGCCGGCGTGATATTCGCCATCGTCGCCACGCTCGGCTGGGCGCTGAATTTCATTGCGCCCTATGTCACGGGCGCCTACAGCGTCTACGACCTGATGAGCGTGCGCTTCCTGATGGCCGGTGGAGTGGGCGTAGCCGGGGTAATCCTGTGCCGCGCGCAACTGCGTGCGCTGAGCCGCGGCCAATACCTGCTCGCGGCAGTGCTGGGCGCATGGGGCTGCCTGGGTTATGGCGTATGCATCGCTGCGGGCGTGATATTCGGCGGCCCGGTATTGACGCCGGCTTTTGTTGGAATGGTCCCGGTGCTGCTGGCGCTGATCGGCAATGCCGGCCATAAGACCCTGCGCTGGCGCCTATTGGTGATGCCATTGGGCTGTATCACGCTGGGGCTGTTGCTGACCAATATCAGCAGCCTCCACCAGGCCTCGCTAAGCCCCCAATCCTGGCTGGCCGGGCTGTTTTTTTCCTTGGGCGCGGTAGCCTTATGGCTGGGCTTCAGCGTGATCAACCAGAAGCAGCTGGCACACTTGCCTGCCAACGTGACAAGCCTGTGGACCGCCCTGATGCTGACGGGCGCCGGTGCCGCAGCGCTGTTCATCCTCCCATGGACATACGCGACAGGCCTGTTGCGGTTGCCAACCCTTGGCGCCGGCTGGAGCCAGGCATGGGCGCTGTATGCCTGGAGCCTGGTGATTGCCGTGATGTCCACCGTCGTCGGTGCCTGGGCCTGGAATGCGGCGACGCGGCGCCTGCCCATGGTACTCAGCGGCCAATTGATTGCCCTTGAGTCCTTGTTCGCCACGCTGCTCGGGCTCTGGTTTCATCAGCGTTGGCCAGCCCCCATGGAAACCGCAGGGCTGGCCGCAGTGCTGGTCGGTGTCGTGATGTCAGTTCGGATCATTCTGGCCGATGCAACGTTTCCAGGCAGCGCTACAGATCAGTGATTTCCTTGTGGCGCGGCACCAGCGCCTTCATCACGCTCCACGCCACCAGGTACGCCAGGGCACAGATCGCAAACATGATCATGTAGCCGGTGTGGATGTCATTGATGGACTTGTAGTAATCAAAGACCCAGCCGCCGATCTTGGTCATCACCACACCGCCCAGGCCGCCGGCCATGCCGCCGATACCGACCACCGACGCGACGGTTTTCTGCGGGAACATGTCCGACACCGTGGTGAAGATATTGCACGACCACGCCTGGTGCGCCGAAGCCCCCACGCCGATCAGCAAGACCGGAACCCAGAAGCTGATGTAGCCCAGCGGTTGCGCCAGCAACACCACCAGCGGGAACAGCGCGATCACCAGCATGGCCTTCATGCGGCCGTCATACGGCGCATCGCCCCGCGCCATGAAATAGCTGGGAAACCAGCCGCCACCGATACTGCCGACCATGGTCATGCTGTACAGCACGGCCAGCGGCATCACGATATCGGCGCCCTTCATGCCGTACTGCGCCGACAGGAACGTGGGCAGCCAGAACAGGAAGAACCACCACACACCGTCGGTCATGAACTTGCCGAAGGCAAAGGCCCAAGTCTGACGATAGGTCAGCAACTTGAACCATGAGACTTTTTTTGCGGTTGCGCCCGCAGCGCCCGTAGGGGTTGGCGCCAAGGGTTGTGCGGTCTGATCACTGCGAATGTAGGCCAATTCTGCGGCCGACAGACGCTTTTGCTGCTCCGGTTTTTCGTACACGGCGGCCCAGACCGCCACCCACACAAAACCCAGCATGCCGATGATCATGAAGGCCGCTTCCCAACCCCACATGCCGGCGATCAAGGGCACACAGATCGGCGCGAGGATCGCGCCCACGTTGGCCCCCGAGTTGAAGATGCCGGTGGCAAAAGAGCGTTCTTTCTTGGGGAAGTACTCGGCCGTGGCCTTGATCGCGATGGGAAAGTTGCCCGCCTCACCAATCGCCAGCACCGCGCGTGACAGCATGAAACCGGCAATCGACACCGGAATCACCGCCAGGCCGATGGCCGTGCTGACAGCCGCAATGCCCTCGCCCATCTGCACCGAGAACGCATGCATGATCGCGCCGGTGGACCAGATAACGATCGCCACGATGTAAGCGGCCTTGGTGCCGATCCTGTCGACAAAGCGCCCGGCGAACAGCATGGAAATCGCGTAGACGAACTGGAACACCGCCGCGATATTGGCGTAATCGGTATTGCTCCAGCCAAATTGCGTCGACAACTGCGGCGCCAGCAGGCTGAGCACCTGACGGTCGAGGTAGTTGACGGTCGTGGCAAAAAACAGCATCGCGCAGATCGTCCAGCGATAGCTGCCGACCGCCTGGCCAACACGATGGGCACTGATGGGCTCGTTCAGATTCATGGCATCACTTTGTTATTTTTGTTAGGCAGGACATATGCAACGTCATATGTCGTCGTACAACCATGACTTTTATATCGGTCCGCTTTGACAGTGTCAATCTCAAAGATTGCTGTCAGCCAGGCTCTACCGGGGATGAAAGAACTTCAGGCAGTTACAGTTGTAGGATGACAAATGCGCATTACCAGGCTTGGGGCTTGGCCGGGCACGTCGTCCAGCAGACCGAATGGCTGCATGCCGATTTTTTTCAAAACCCGGATCGACGCCGCGTGATCGGGTCTTACCAGTCCGAACACTTCCGGCACCCCCAGTGTGTCGAACGCCAGCGCCAGGGCATCGCGTCCGACCTCGGTGGCATAGCCCTGCCCCCAAGCTTGCACGGCGAATCGATAACCGAGGTTGATGCGCCGCACGGTCAGATAGTCGAGCGGTGCAATGCCGCCGAAACCGATGATCTGCTCGGGGCTCTCGCGCCGCGCAATCGCCCACCAGCCGTAACCCTCGCTGGACCACTGCTCGATCCATCGGCCCAGCAGACGCCGGGCGTCCTCCATACCGGCCATGGGGCCGGCAGGATTGAACAGATTGGTCTGGGGATCGCCGAAGATGGCGAATAACCGTTCCAGATCTTCTGGAACAGGTGCTCGGTAGACGAGGCGTGACACGCTGTCTGGCATCAGATGGTTCCACTGGGGTAAAAAACTAATGCTCTCAAACCCACCCTGCATAGGCATAGGCATTTACACAACACTATAGCGCCCAACCGTAACCACGATGCGCAGCGAGCCGCTCTTGATCTTGATCTCAGGCGCCCCGTCAAACCATGCTGGCTGAATGCAGGGGCGGATATGCCCCCGGCATCCTGGCCAGCCCAGAGGCCGCCATCGGGGGCAAGCCCCCTCCCACATTTGCACCGGGATCGACAAAAAATCCCGG
>NZ_CVTK01000037.1:0-73302 GCF_900004785.1 Pseudomonas sp. 28 E 9
TCAGGGTCTTGCCGATATCCCCGCTGAAGTTGTATTGCGACAGCGCTTGTTTGACGCCCCCGCCCGCTTCGTGGGTATCGGTGATCAGCGACGAAGCCAGCGGGTGCTGCGTACTTGCACCCAGACCGCCCAGCAGCAGCGCCACCAGCAGCACCGCCAGCCCACCAGCCTGGCCGGCCAGCAGATAGGCCAGGCCCGCCAGCGCAGTGCCGCCCACCAGCAGACGTTCGCGCCCCCAGCGCGTCGCAGCGCGGCTGGCCAGTAGCTGGAAACCGGCCATCATGCCCGCATAGGCACCGCGCAACAGGCCGACCTGGGCGTAGCTGAGGCCGAACTGCGCTTGCCAGATCGGCAACAGCACGTAGATCACATCGGTCAGCCCATCGTGCACGGCATGCGCGCCGCAACCGGCCACCAGGGAACGGCGACGCACGCTTGCCGGGTCAGGCGGCGACAACGACGGGGCTACGGTGTGCTTCAGGGTGTTCATTCGGGTCAGTGGCTCTCAGGCAGAATGCCGGGTCAACCCAGCAACTTCGCACAGTCGTTCATCACGCTGGCTTTACGCTGCAGGTATTCGGCAAAAATGTCGCGCGCCGTGGCGGGGTCCACTTCAACCTGCAGGGCGCTGGTGAACTCGTTCACCGCCGCCACCGCATGGGCGAAATGGTTGCTCTCGGTGCCGCCGGTGTGCACGGTGACCCAGGCCACCGTCGCACGGGATTTTTCCGGCGGCACGCCCATGTCCCGTACGAACCACTGCGAGTACATCGGATGGATGAACTCCACTTCGCCGTGGGTATACACCTCGTGGATCAACGTGGTCAGCAAGCCCTGCAACAGGTCGCGATCACGCAGGCGACGGCTGTCGGTCCAATCCTTGAAGGCCTGGGCCGAGGGCAGGCAATTGTCCTTCAACATCCACTGGTCATCGCCGCACAGCGCGGTCGCCATGGTGTAGAACAGGTCCGCGTGCACAGTGTTGCCCAACGCGCCCAAGTCTTCATCGGTAATGCGCTGCAGGCTGCCGCAGGCACGGTACAGCTGCGCGGCGGCAGCGGAGCCGGCGTCGGAACGCGCCAGCAAGGTAATCCGGTTGGCCAGGCCGGACACACTGGCCGCCGAATTATTGGTCTTGGACCAACTGGCGAAGAACTTGCGCAGTACCGCCGGCGAATGCCGACGCGAGGTGAGTCGCGCAAAAGCCTCTTCGATAGCCATCAGCGCCTCTTCCTGAGCCCAAACGGTTTCGAACAGGGCATGACGCAAGGTACTGGCCGGCATGTCATTCAATACCGGTTCAATGATTTTCAACAGCTGGCTGCGCTTGATCAGGGTGTCAGTCATATTCACCTCTCATAGTCCTTTATTGGATGAAAAAATCAGGCCGGTTTGCCGCGTTGCCCGGCGATCGGTGCCTGGGTGTTTACCGGTTTCCAGCCCAGCAGGGCGATCACCAGCGACAACACCTGAAAGCCTGCGATCAATGCCACGCAGCCCGGCCAGCCCCACTGCTCCCAGAGCAGCGCCGGGGCCACGGCGCCGGCGCTGCCGCCCAGGTAATAGCCGGTCAGGTACAGGCCCACGGCGCCGGATTTGTCCTGCCCGGCCGTAGTGGCGATGTAGGCGTTGGCGCAGGCCTGGGCCAGGAATACGCCGGTCGAGCTCAGGGCCAGGCCCAGCACGATCAGCCACAGGGACGGCAACAAGGTCAGGGCCGACCCGCAGAGCCCGAGGGCCACGGCGGCGCTCAATAACTGCGATTGCGGTCGCGATTTGCTCAAGCGCCCGGCAATGGGAATCACCACCAGCGCCAGCAGGAACACGGCATACAGTGTCCCCAAGGCGGCGGCGCCCAGGTTGAATGGTGCCTGGCTGAGATACAGCCCGGCATAGGTAAAGGTGGCGATTTGCGAGAACAGCACACAGAAACCGACGCCATAGGCCGCCAGCAAGGGTTTACGCAGGAGCCGGCGCACCCCGTGCGCGCCCACGGCCGCGAGGTTGGGACGTGCCACTGGATTGGCCGGCAGCAGCCACAGGATCAGCATGCCGATTGCCAGGCTGATCACCGCCAACAGCTCGAAGGCTTCGCGCCAGCCGACGTATTGGGTCATGACCCCGGAGACAAAGCGCCCGGCAAACCCGCCGAGCACCGTACCCGCGACGTACAGGCTGGTGATCTCGGTGACGGTCGCTGCGCGCCAGCGGTCGCCGATATAGGCCACGCTGGTGGCGAACACCACCGGGATCAACATACCCTCGATAAACCGCCACACCAGCAGCTCGGCAAAACTGTCCACATAGGCCGTCAGCAGCGTCGGCAGCGCCAGCAGCAAGGCGGCCGCGACAATCACTGTGCGTTGCTCGAAACGTCCGGTCAGGCGCCCGACAAACGGCGCAGTCAACGCCACCGCCAGGGTGGTCACGGTAATGCTCCACCCGGCCTGCCGGGCGCTCACCTGGAAGCTTTGGGCAAACACAGGCAGGATGCTCTGGGTCGCGTAGAGATTGAGGAACGCCGCACAGCCACACAGGAACACGGCGAGGCGGGCGTGATGCAAGCGCGGGTTCATGGGACCTCTCGTCTTATTGTCGAGGATCTTTATAGAATGCCCAGCGTGGCGAACACCAATACCGAATTCGGACCGATCAATACCCAGGAAACAGAATGCTTGATCTACGCAAGTTACGTTACTTCCTGACGGTCGCCGAAGAGCTGCACTTCGGCCGTGCGGCGCAGCGCCTGCACCTTGCCCAGCCGCCCCTGACGCGGCAGATCTCGGCCCTGGAAACCGAGCTCGGCTTTCGTCTGTTCGACCGCACCAGCCGCACGGTCACCCTGACCGCCCAGGGCCGGCACTTTCTACCCTATGCCCGCGCCGCGCTGGAGCACGCCCGGCTCGCGCAGGACATCGCCGCCAAGCTGGCCGCCGGCGCCACCGGCCAACTGGTGGTGGGCTATGCCAGCTCCATCGCGCTGTCGGAGCTGTTCAGCCAAACCCTGCGAGCCTTCGCCCAGCGTTTTCCCGAAGTGCAACTGACCCTGGTGGAGAGCGCTTCCGGCAGCCTGCATGCGCACGTGCTGGACGGTCGCATCGACATCGGCATGAGCCGCCTGCTGCCGGAGCCCGGGCAAACCGACGTCCAGGTGTTGTCGTTGGGGCAGGAACCCCTGGTCGCAGCGCTTTGCAGCGACAACCCATTAGCGGGCCAGGACGAAGTCACCCTCGCCCAGCTCAGTGAGTTCCCGTTGATTCTGTTTCCCAGCGATTACGGTTCGGGCCTCAACGGTTCCATCGAGCAGCTGTATCAACGCCACGGCCTGGCGCTGCGCCCGGGCCCCGCGGGGCGCCAGATCACCTCGATCATCGCCCTGGTGGCGGCAGGCCAGGGTGTCTCGCTGGTGCCCCAGTGCACCCGCACGCTGGCCAGGCAAGGCGTGGTCTACCGACCATTGGCAGACCCCGAAGCCTGGGTGCACCTGCTGATCCTCACGCGCTCGCAATCACGCTCGCTGCTGGTCGAGGCGTTCATGGGCGTGGTCGGAGAATTGCTGCAAGGCCGACCGGCGCTGGCGCCGCCGGCATAATCCGGGCAAAAAAATACCCCTGCGCGAGGGTAATGCCGTTCAGTTTTTGTAGGAGCGAGCTTGCTCGCGAAAAACCCCAGGCGCCGCGTTCAATCAGGAATCACGCGTTATCGTTGACGTTTTTCGCGAGCAAGCTCGCTCCTACAGAGGGCGATGTACGCTTAACTGAACAGCATTACCCTACGCGAGGGGTATTTTTCTACAGGCTGCTGCGTACAGGCGCCGCCGAAGCGGCGCCCGTTGCCGAATCAGGCCAGTTTCTTGTGGCGTACCCGGTGCGGTTGGGCAGCGGCTTCGCCCAGGCGCTTTTTCCGGTCCGCCTCGTACTCGGTGTAGTTACCTTCGAAGAACACCGCTTGCGAATCATCCTCGTAAGCCAGGATGTGAGTCGCCACGCGGTCAAGGAACCACCGATCGTGAGAGATCACAATGGCGGCGCCCGGGAAGTCCAGTAGGGCTTCTTCCAGGGAACGCAGGGTTTCAACGTCGAGGTCGTTGGACGGTTCGTCGAGCAGCAACACGTTGCCGCCCTCTTTCAAGGTCAGGGCCAGGTGCAAGCGGCCACGCTCACCACCGGACAGGTCCTTGACGAACTTCTGCTGGTCTCCGCCCTTGAAGTTGAAGCGACCCACATAGGTACGCGCCGGGATTTCATAGTTGCCGATACGGATCTGGTCGGAGCCGTCGGAAATCTGCTGGAACACCGTCTTGCTGCCATCGAGGTCTTCACGGCTCTGGTCCACACAGGCCAGCTGCACGGTTTCGCCGATCTCGATGCTGCCCGAATCCGGGGTTTCCTTGCCCATCAGCATGCGGAACAGCGTGGATTTACCCGCACCGTTACCGCCGATAACGCCGACGATCGCGCCTTTTGGCATGGAGAACGACAGGTTGTCGATCAGCACGCGGTCGCCATAGCCTTTGGAAACGTTCTTGAACTCGATGACCTTGTCACCCAGGCGCGGACCGGCCGGGATGTAGATCTCGTTGGTCTCGCTGCGCTTCTGGAATTCCTGCGACTGCATTTCTTCAAAGCGTTGCAGACGGGCCTTGGATTTGGACTGGCGGGCCTTGGCGCCTTTGCGCACCCACTCCAGTTCTTCCTTCATGGCTTTTTCATGGGCCGACTGCTGCTTGGATTCGGCGGCCAGACGGTCGGACTTGGCTTCCAGCCAACCGGAGTAGTTGCCCTCGTAAGGGATACCGGCGCCACGGTCGAGTTCGAGGATCCAGCCGGCGACGTTGTCGAGGAAGTAACGGTCGTGCGTGATCGCTACCACGGTGCCCGGGAAATCGTGCAGGAAGTGCTCCAGCCAGGCGACGGAATCGGCGTCCAGGTGGTTGGTCGGTTCGTCGAGCAGCAGCATGTCGGGAGCCGACAGCAGCAGGCGGCACAGGGCAACACGGCGCTTCTCGCCACCGGACAGGAACTCGACCTTGGCGTCCCAGGCCGGCAGGCGCAGGGCGTCGGCGGCGACTTCGAGCTGGCGCTCCAGGTTATGACCGTCGCCGGCCTGCAGGATGGCTTCGAGCTTGGCCTGTTCGGCGGCCAGCTTGTCGAAGTCGGCATCCGGCTCGGCGTAGGCGGCGTAGACCTCGTCCAGGCGCGCCTGGGCGTCCTTGATCACGCTGACGGCCTCTTCGACCACTTCACGCACGGTCTTGGTGGGGTCCAGGATCGGCTCCTGGGGCAGGTAGCCGATGTTCAGCTCCGGCATCGGGCGGGCTTCGCCTTCGAACTCGGTGTCGACGCCGGCCATGATTTTCAGCAGCGTGGATTTACCCGAACCGTTGAGGCCGAGCACGCCGATCTTGGCGCCAGGGAAGAAGGACAGCGAAATATTTTTCAGGATTTCCCGCTTCGGCGGAACAACTTTTCCCAGCCGATGCATGGTGAAGACGTATTGAGCCATGGTGAACCTAGCGTCAGTGACTGATGAATTATGCGGACGAAGCCCGTGCCAGGCCATGCGCCGCGCGGGCCGTTGACTATCATCAATGCCTGCGAGCGAAAAAAAGCCTGAATATCTGGGGCTGGAACGCCCCCGCGTAACCGGCAAAGCTACCTGAATGCGCTGGGGCAGTCCAGCCAGGCGGGACTGGCACTTTGCCACAACTCAAGGCATGCTAGCCGCCCTCCGGGCGTCCGGCTTATAGTGCACGTCGCGCGCCAGTCCAGCCAACCGCAGGATCACAGCTTGTCCAAAGTCACGCCGCCCACGCCCTTGCGCGCCGCTCATCTAGCGCCAGGAGCGCCCCTGCACGGCACCTTTAAAGGCGCGTTGGCGACGCTTGTGCTGGTGTTGCTCGCGTTATTGTTCTGGCAACTGCTCGACCAATTGCAGCAAAACCAGAAAAACCAGCAGCAATACACCATCGACTACAGCGCCGACCTGGCCGAGCAGATCAGCCAGAACATGGCCCTGAGCGCACAGATCGCCTTGAATCTGCTGCCGATGGTCGAGCCACCGCGCAACGCCGAACAACAACAGGCCCTGATGCGCACGTTGCAGCGCTCATTTCCCGAATTGCGCAGCTTCGCCCTGCTCGCCCCCAGCGGCGCGCTGATCAGCGACACCGCCGGCGACAGCCAGGACAGCGCCCTGCTCGAAGAACTGGTCAAGCGCAGCCACGCCCAAGCCTATTACCTGAGCAACGACAGCGACGGCACCGTCATCTATCTGTTGCTGCACCAGCCCAGCGGTGGCTCGAAACTGTACTGGGCACTGCGCCTGACGCCCACTTACCTGGCCAACCTGACGCGCCAGGATGCGCAGGGCCAGCGCCCGATGTGGGCGATCGAGAACCGCCTGAACCACCGCATGGTCAGCCGCGACAGCGGCATGCCAGCACCCTGGGCCACTGCGTTGACCCCGGACGAGTTGAATAAAAGTGTGCTGGTCACACCCTTGAGCAAAAGTGACTGGCAACTGCACGGGCTGTTCGACCGCAGCGCGGTGCTCGAACAACTGCTGCCGGCCTTTATCGGCAAATGCCTGCTGGGCCTGGCATTTTCGCTGATCCCGGTGATCGTGCTGCTGAACATGCGCCGGCGCCAGCGCCAGGTGAATGAAGGCCGCCGACGTTACCAGGATATTTTCGAAGGCACCGGCGTGGCCTTGTGCGTACTCGATCTGTCGGGCGTGAAGGCGTTCTGCGACAAGACCCAGGTGCAGGACAGCGAACAATTGCACGCCTGGATGCAGGCCAACCCCGCCGAGCGGCGCAAACTGCTCAAGGAGTTGCGCGTCACCGAGATCAACCAGATGGCGGTGCGCCTGTTGGGCGTCAGCTCCTGCGAGCAGGCCTGGGAGCGCCTGATTGACGATGGCCCGCACAATGCCACCTCGATCGGCCACCAAGTGCTGGAAGCCGTACTGACCCGGCAAAAACAACTGGAGCTGGAAATCCAGCTCAACGATGTGACGGGCAATGAACAATACCTGTGGCTGGTCATGCGTTTGCCGGAACAGCAGGATGACATCAGGGCGGTCATCCTCAGCATCAGCGATATCACCAGCCGCAAGCTGATCGAGCTGTCACTGGTCGAGCGCGAGAGTTTCTGGTCGGATGTGGTACGCACCGTGCCCGACCACCTGTATGTGCAGGACGTGGTCAGCCAGCGCATGATCTTCAGCAACCATCACCTGGGCCATACCCTCGGCTACAACAAGGCCGAACTGCAGAAAATGGGCGAGTACTTCTGGGAAATCCTGCTGCACCCCGAAGACGCCGAACATTACCAGGACGCGCGTCAACAGCAACGCGAGGTGGGTTATACGACCCAACTGCACTGCCAGCTGCGCTTTCGTCACCGCAACAACCAGTGGCGACGCTTCGACATTCGCGAGCAGGCCCTGGCCACGGACACCTCGGCGGTGGTCACACGGATCATCGGCGTGGCCAAGGACATCACCGACCAGATCGAGGCCAGCGAATCCCTGCGCGACAGCGAACAACGCTACCGCATGCTGGCCGAAAGCATCAGTGACGTGATCTGTTCCACCGACAGCCGACTGGCCCTCAACTACGTCAGCCCATCGGTCAACGCCGTGCTGGGGTACGACGTGGACTGGGTGTTCAAGAACGGCTGGCAGTCGATCATTGCCAACCCGCAGCAGCTCACCGGCATTTACGGCCTGATGGAACAGGTCAGCCGTGCCGTGGGTAATCCCGAGGCGCTGAACAGCCTGCGCGATGAGGTGCAGACCCAACTGTTCCTGTTCGACTGCCTGCGCGCCGATGGGCGCAAAGTGCCGATCGAGCTGCGCGTGGTGCTGGTGTGGGACGAACATGGCGCGTTTGAAGGCATCCTCGGCGTCGGCCGTGATATCAGCCAGCAACGCCGCGCGGAAAAAGACCTGCGCATGGCGGCCACGGTGTTCGAACACTCCACCTCGGCGATCCTGATCACCGACCCGGCCGGCTATATCGTACAGGCCAACGAAGCCTTCAGCCGGGTCAGCGGTTACGCCGTCAGCGATGTACTCGACCAGTTGCCGAACATGCTCACCGTCGATGAACAGCAGGAAGCCCACCTGCGCTACGTGCTCAAGCAATTGCACCAGCACAGCACCTGGGAAGGTGAAGTGTGGCTCAAGCGCCGCAATGGCGAGCACTACCCGGCCTGGGTCGGTATCACGGCAGTGTTCGATGATGAAGGCGACCTGGCCAGCTACGTGTGTTTCTTCAGCGATATCAGCGAGCGCAAGGCCAGCGAACAGCGCATCCACCGCCTGGCCTACTACGACGCCTTGACCCACCTGCCCAACCGCACGCTGTTCCAGGACCGCCTGCACACCGCGTTGCAGTCGGCCGAGCGGCAGAAATCGTGGGTGGTGCTGATGTTCCTCGACCTTGACCGTTTCAAGCCGATCAACGACTCCCTGGGCCATGCCGCGGGCGACCGTATGCTCAAGGAAATGGCCACGCGCCTGCTCGGTTGCGTGGCCGAAGACGACACCGTGGCACGGATGGGCGGCGACGAGTTCACCCTGCTGCTGCAACCGCGTATCAACCGCGAAATGGCGCTGAACCGTGCCATCACTGTGGCCGAACAGATCCTGGCCAGCCTGGTGAAGCCGTTCGTGCTCGAAGGCCGCGAGTTCTTCGTGACCGCCAGCATCGGCATCGCCTTGAGCCCCCAGGACGGTAACGAGCTGAGCCAGCTGATGAAAAACGCCGACACGGCGATGTACCACGCCAAGGAGCGCGGCAAGAACAACTTCCAGTTCTACCAGGCCGACATGAACGCCAGCGCCCTGGAGCGCCTGGAACTGGAAAGCGACCTGCGCCACGCCCTGGAACAGGACGAATTCGTGCTCTATTACCAGCCGCAGTTCAGCGGCGACGGCAAACGCCTGACCGGCGCCGAAGCCCTGCTGCGCTGGCGCCATCCACGCCGCGGCCTGGTGCCGCCGGGGGATTTCATTCCGGTGCTCGAAGAGCTGGGGCTGGTGGTGGATGTGGGCGATTGGGTGATCAGCGAAGCCTGTCGCCAGCTCAAGACCTGGCACCAGAACAAAGTGCGGGTGCCGAAAGTCTCGGTCAACATCTCGGCGCGACAGTTCTCCGACGGGCAGCTGGGCACGCGCATCGCCACCATCCTCAAGGACACCGGCCTGCCACCGGCGTGCCTGGAGCTGGAGCTGACCGAAAGTATCCTGATGCGCGAAGTCAACGAAGCCATGCAGATCCTCGCCAGCCTGAAAAACCTGGGGCTGAGCATTGCGGTCGACGACTTCGGCACCGGTTATTCATCGCTCAACTACCTCAAGCAATTCCCCATCGACGTCCTGAAGATCGACCGCACCTTCGTCGACGGCCTGCCCTCCGGCGAGCAGGATGCGCAGATCGCCCGCGCCATCATCGCCATGGCCCACAGCCTGAACCTGGCGGTGATCGCCGAGGGCGTGGAAACCCACGAGCAGTTGGACTTCCTGCGCGAGCATGGCTGCGATGAAGTGCAGGGCTACCTGTTCGGGCGGCCGATGCCGGCGAATCGGTTCGAGGCGCAGTTCAGCAATGATGCGCTGTTCATGTTTGACTGAGATGTGTGGTGAGGCCACTGGCCTCATCGGGGGCAAGCCCCCTCCCACATTTTGATCTGCGAACACATTCAAGTGTGGGAGGGGACTTGCCCCCGATGAGGCCGGCACAGTCACCACCCACACCCAGATGAGCCCCACTTGTCCGCGACATGATGTCCTTTCATATGCCATCCAAAACCCATTGGGTTAGAATGCCCTCCTTTTCTGCCCCCGATCCTTGAGGACCGCCATGTTCAGCCGTGATTTGACTATTGCCAAGTACGACGCCGATCTCTTCGCCGCCATGGAGCAAGAAGCCGTGCGCCAGGAAGAGCACATTGAGCTGATCGCTTCGGAAAACTACACCAGCCCTGCGGTGATGGAGGCTCAAGGTTCGGTGCTGACCAACAAGTACGCCGAAGGTTACCCAGGCAAGCGCTACTACGGCGGTTGCGAATACGTCGACGTGGTTGAGCAACTGGCCATCGACCGTGCCAAAGAGCTGTTCGGCGCCGATTACGCCAACGTCCAGCCCCACGCCGGCTCCCAGGCCAACAGCGCCGTGTACCTGGCCCTGCTGCAAGGTGGCGACACCATCCTGGGCATGAGCCTGGCCCACGGCGGCCACCTGACCCACGGCGCCAGCGTGTCCTCCTCCGGCAAGCTGTACAACGCCGTTCAATACGGTATCGATGCCAACGGCCTGATCGACTACGACGAAGTCGAGCGCCTGGCGGTCGAGCACAAGCCAAAAATGATCGTGGCCGGTTTCTCCGCCTACTCGCAGATCCTCGATTTCCCACGCTTCCGTGAAATCGCTGACAAGGTCGGCGCCTATCTCTTTGTGGACATGGCTCACGTTGCAGGCCTGGTCGCTGCGGGCGTCTATCCGAACCCGGTGCCTTACGCCGATGTGGTCACCACCACTACCCACAAGACCCTGCGCGGTCCACGTGGCGGCCTGATCCTGGCGCGCGCCAATGCCGAGATCGAGAAGAAGCTCAACTCCGCCGTATTCCCGGGCGCCCAGGGTGGCCCGCTGGAACACGTGATCGCGGCCAAGGCGATCTGCTTCAAGGAAGCGCTGCAGCCTGAGTTCAAGACCTACCAGCAACAAGTGGTCAAGAACGCCAAGGCCATGGCCGGCGTGTTCATCGAGCGCGGTTTTGACGTGGTGTCCGGCGGTACCGAAAACCACCTGTTCCTGCTGTCGCTGATCAAGCAGGACATTTCCGGTAAAGATGCTGACGCTGCCCTGGGCAAAGCCTTCATCACCGTGAACAAGAACTCCGTGCCGAACGACCCACGTTCACCGTTCGTCACCTCCGGCCTGCGCTTCGGCACCCCGGCTGTGACCACCCGTGGCTTCAAGGAAGCCGAGTGCAAGGAACTGGCCGGCTGGATCTGCGACATCCTGGCGGACCTGAACAACGAAACCGTGATCGACGCGGTACGTGAGAAGGTCAAGGCCATCTGCAAGAAGCTGCCGGTGTACGGCGCCTGATTGCAGTTGCTTGAATGAAAAAGCCCGGCTCTTGAGCCGGGCTTTTTTATTCCAAGTTGAAATGCGGTCAAGTGTGGGAGGGGGCTTGCCCCCGATGGCAATCTATCAGTCGCTGCCTGTGGTGACTGACACTCAGCTATCGGGGGCAAGCCCCCTCCCACATTGGGTTGCATTTCAAGTCAGGTGGGTTGATAGACCCTGGCAAAGCCTTGGCGAATCTTGTCTTCCGGCAATTCATCGGCAATAAACACAATCACACTTTCCCGCGCCTCGCCCTCGGCCCACTCGGTGTCCCAGTCGAAGCCGTAGAGCTTCAGCACACCCTGAAACACCATGCGCCGATCTTCCCCGGCAATATTCAGCACGCCCTTGTAGCGCAGCAGTTGCTTGCCATGGTCTTCCAGCAGTTCGTTCATGAACTCACTGAGGCGGTCGATATCCAGCGGTTGGTCGGTGCGCAGCACCAGGCTGGAAATACGGTCGGCCGATGGCGCAGCGCTGACCGGGCGCAGGCTCATGCCGGCGTTGAGGTTGAAGCCGCGCACATCCAGTAACTCGGCGAGGTCGATCTTGCCATGCTCCACCACCCGGATCGGTGCGCGGCGATTGATGCGGGTCAGGCGTTCGCTGAGGGCGTTGAAGGAGGCTTCGTCCACCAGGTCGCGCTTGCTCACCAGCAGGCGGTCGGCAAAGCCGATCTGGGCCTGGGCGATGGTCTGGGTCAGGTGTTGCTCGGCGTGGGCCGCGTCCACCAGGGTGATGATGCCGTCGAGGATATAGCGCTCGCGCAGTTCCTCATCGATGAAAAAGGTCTGGGCCACCGGCGCGGGATCGGCCAGGCCGGTGCACTCGATCACCAGGCGGTCGAAGGCGATTTCGCCGCTGTCCAGCCGCTCGAGCAGCAAGTACAGCGCCTTGGTCAAATCGGTATGGATGGTGCAGCACACACAGCCGTTGGAGAGGGTCATGACCTGTACCGGCTCTGCGCCCAACAGTTGGGTATCGATGCCGGCATCACTGAATTCGTTTTCGATCACGGCGATCTTCAAGCCGTGTTCGGCCTTGAGCAGATGGCGCAGCAAGGTGGTCTTGCCGGCGCCGAGAAAGCCGCTGAGCACGGTGACCGGAATGGGAGAGGACACAGACAGTTCTCCTTATGTCTGAAGGAACACAAAACAAATGTGGGAAGGGGCTTGCCCCCGATGGCGGTGTGTCAGGCACTGATGTGTCGCTGATACACCGCTATCGGAGGCAAGCCCCCTCCCACATGGAATCACTACTGGCCCGAGTGCCGGGTCAGCAGCACTTGGGCCCACCCTTGCCGCCGTAACGGGCCTCCTGGCGTTCGCGGAAGAACGCCTTGTAGTCCATCATCGGCTTGTCCGGGTGCTTGGTTTGCATATGCTCGACGTACGTGTCGTAGTCGGGCATGCCGACCATCAGGCGCGCGGCCTGACCGAGGTATTTACCGAGGCGACTGATGTCATTGAACATGGGTGCAATCCTCGGTTATGCGTCCGGTACGGCCTGGAACGGCGCTTCTTTATCCGTACGCTCTTTGTTGCCCCAGGCGGCAATGCCGACCTTGAGCGCATAGAACAGGATGCTGAACACCACGAACAGGAACAGCGCCGTCAGCGTTGCGTTGGTGTAGGCGTTGTAGATCACGTGCTGCATCTGGTCGATGCTCTTGGCCGGGGCGAGGATCTGACCGTTGGCCAGGGCATCGCTGTATTTCTTCGCCAGCGACAGGAAGCCGATTGCCGGGTTGGCGTCGAACAGCTTGATAAAGCCCGCCGTGGTGGTGCAGATCAACAGCCAGACGGCCGGCACCAAGGTCACCCAAATGTAGCGCTGACGCTTCATTTTGATCAGCACAACCGTGGCGAGCATCAGTGCGATCCCGGCCAGCATCTGGTTGGAGATACCGAACAGCGGCCACAAGGTGTTGATGCCGCCCAGTGGGTCGATCACGCCCTGGTACAGCAGGTAACCCCACATCGCCACACAACCGGCGGTGGCGATCAGGTTGGCGGTCCAGGATTCGGTGCGCTTGAGCGACGGCACGAAGGAGCCGAGCAGGTCCTGCAGCATGAAACGACCGGCACGGGTACCGGCGTCGACCGCCGTCAGGATGAACAGCGCTTCGAACAGGATCGCAAAGTGGTACCAGAACGCCATGGTGTTTTCACCCGGCAGTACGCTGTGCAGGATCTGCGCGATACCGACCGCCAGGGTCGGTGCACCGCCGGCACGGGCCAGGATGGTGGTTTCACCGATGTCATGGGCCACGGCCGACAGCGCCTCGGGGGTGATTGCAAAGCCCCAGCTGCTGACGGTCTGCGCCACGGTCACCACGTCGCTACCGACAATCGCCGCCGGGCTGTTCATGGCGAAGTACACGCCAGGCTCGATCACCGACGCGGCAACCATCGCCATGATGGCCACGAACGACTCCATCAGCATGCCGCCGTAACCGATGTAGCGCGCATGGCTTTCATTGGCCAGCAGCTTGGGCGTGGTGCCCGAGGAGATCAGCGCATGGAAGCCGGAGACCGCGCCGCAGGCAATGGTGATGAACAGGAACGGGAACAGGCCGCCCTTCCACACCGGACCGGTGCCGTCGATGAACTGGGTAAGCGCCGGCATTTTCAGGTCAGGCATGGTGACCAGGATGCCAATCGCCAGCGCGATGATGGTGCCGATTTTCAGGAAGGTCGACAGGTAGTCACGCGGGGCCAGGATCAGCCACACCGGGAGTACTGCGGCAACAAAACCGTAGCCGATCAGCATCCAGGTGATCTGGATCCCGGTAAAGGTGAAGGCCTTGGCCCACACCGGGTCAGCGGCGATCTGCCCGCCCAGCCAGATCGAACCCAGCAGCAACAGCACACCGATGATCGAAATCTCGCCAATGCGGCCCGGGCGAATGTAGCGCATGTAAATGCCCATGAACATTGCGATCGGGATGGTCGCCATCACCGTGAAGATGCCCCACGGGCTTTCGGCCAGGGCCTTGACCACGATCAGCGCCAGCACCGCGAGGATGATGATCATGATCAGGAAGCAGCCGAACAGCGCAATGGTCCCGGGAATGCGGCCCATTTCTTCGCGGACCATGTCGCCCAGGGAACGGCCGTTACGCCGGGTGGACAGGAACAGGATCATGAAATCCTGCACCGCACCGGCCAGCACCACACCGGCAATCAGCCACAGCGTACCGGGCAGGTAACCCATTTGCGCCGCCAATACCGGGCCGACCAGAGGGCCCGCACCGGCAATCGCCGCAAAGTGGTGACCGAAAAGGATGTGTTTGTTGGTCGGCACGTAGTCCAGACCGTCGTTGTTGACCACTGCGGGAGTTGCCCGCCGTGGGTCCAGTTGCATCACGTTATTGGCGATGAACAGGCTGTAGTACCGGTACGCGACCAGGTAGATGGCCACCGCAGCGACCACAATCCACAAGGCGTTGATCGCCTCGCCGCGGCGCAAGGCCACTACGCCGAGGGCGCATGCTCCTACGATTGCCAGCACCAGCCAGGGTAGATGGCGTAGCAGGCTATTATTATTTTTCATTTTTATATTCCAGCCAGGGTGGACAGAAAGGACAGCCAGCCCGAGTTTAGCGCTGTTGGCCTTAAAGGCCACCCCCCTACCTTGGTCTAGAGCCTTGCCGAGGCAAAAAAAGCAGAAATAAAGGCTGGATGATGGCGCAGCGGTGGCTGCATTGCTGGAAACCTGGAATCCACACAGGTCAAAATGTGGGAGGGGGCTTGCCCCCTCCCCTATTGGCTTCAGGGTGTTGCTGATTACTCGAACAGCGCATCCAGCGCCTGTTCCAGGCGCGTGACCCCGATCACCTGCAATCCCGGCGGCATTTCCTTCGGCGCATTGCCCTTGGGCACGATCGCCCGCTTGAAGCCATGCTTGGCCGCCTCTTTCAAGCGCTCCTGGCCACTGGGCACCGGTCGCACTTCGCCCGACAACCCCACCTCGCCAAACACCAGCAAGTCATGGGGCAACGGCCGATTGCGCAGGCTGGACATCACCGCCGCCATCAACGCAAGGTCGGACGCGGTCTCCAGCACCTTGACCCCGCCCACCACGTTGAGGAAGACGTCCTGATCGTGAGTCGGAATGCCGCCATGGCGGTGCAATACCGCCAACAGCATGGCCAGGCGGTTCTGGTCCAGGCCGAGGGTGACCCGGCGCGGGTTGGCCAGATGGCTGTCATCCACCAGCGCCTGGACTTCCACCAGCATCGGCCGGGTGCCTTCCCACGTCGCCATCACCACGCTGCCCGGGACTTCTTCCTGAGCGCGGGTGAGAAAGATCGCCGACGGATTGGAGACTTCTTTCAGCCCGCGGTCGGTCATGGCAAATACACCCAACTCGTTTACCGCGCCAAAACGGTTCTTCACCGCCCGCAGCAACCGCAGGCGGCCATCGGATTCACCTTCGAAATACAGCACGGTATCCACCATGTGCTCCAGCACTCGCGGCCCGGCCAGCGCGCCTTCCTTGGTCACGTGGCCGACCAGGAAGATCGCCGTGCCGCTCTGCTTGGCATAGCGCACCAACAGCGCCGCGCTTTCACGCACCTGGGATACGCCGCCGGGCGCCGATTGCAATTGCTCGGTGAAAATCGTCTGGATCGAGTCGATCACCATGACCTTGGGCTTTTCGATGCGCGCCGTGGCGATGATGCTTTCGATGCAGGTTTCGGTCATGACCCGCAGTTGGTCCTGGGGCAGGCCCAGACGACGGGCGCGCATGGCCACTTGTTGCTGGGACTCTTCCCCGGTGACGTACAGCGCCGGCATGCGGCTGGCGATGCTGCACAGGGTTTGCAGCAGGATCGTGGATTTACCGATGCCGGGGTCGCCGCCGATCAGCACGACCGAGCCGTCCACCAGGCCACCGCCCAATACCCGGTCCAACTCGCCGGAGGCCGTGGAGAAACGCGGGATCTCTTCGACGCTGACTTCGGCCAGGGTCTTGATCTGCGCTTGTTGCCCGGTCCAACCGGCGCGGCCGGTGGGCGCTGCGGCGCCACCGCTTTCAATCATGGTTTCAGTCAGGGTGTTCCACGCACCGCATTCGCCGCACTGGCCCGCCCATTTGGGAAAGGTCGCGCCGCACTCCGTGCAGCCGTACATGCGCTTGGCCTTTGCCATTGAAGAACCTCCAACCGAAAAACCGCGATGATAGCTCAGCGCGGCGCCGGGGTCCGGATTTCACCGTTGGCCAAGCGTGAAGCGCTGTTGCCGATGGGGTCTTCGGCGTTCAGGTCGGCGCCTTTGGCCTTCAAATCGCTTAACAATTCCACGCGTTTGAATAGCCCGGCGTACATGGCGGCCGTCTGCCCCGCGCCGTTGCGTTGGTCGGGGTTGCAGTCGGTGTCCAGCAAGCGCTGGGCGATTTGCAGTTCGCCTTTGAAAATCGCGCCCATCAGCGCGGTGTTGCCGCGTTTGTCCTGCACGCAGGCGTCGGCGCCAGCGGCCAACAGGCGCTCAACGTAGGCGCTCTGGCCGTGATAGGCGGCGAGGATCAAGGCGGTGTAGCCCTTGTCGTCCTGAGTATTCAGGGCGTAGCCCGATTCAATGAACGTGTTGAGCATGTCGAGGTCGCCACGACGGGCGGCGTCGAAATAATAATCCTGAAGCTGCGCCTTGAGCGCACCAGGGTCATTGGATGGGGGTTGTTCAGCCAGCACACTGAACGAACAGCAGGCCAGCAGTGCCCATATGAACGTACGCATGATCAAGATCCTTGAGAAAGATCCCCTTGCAGGAGCGAGCTTGCTCGCGAAGAACTCAAAGGCAACGCATTCATCCAGGATGTACGCGTTATCGTTGACGTTCTTCGCGAGCAAGCTCGCTCCTACAGGAGGGCGTGGTTAGTCGCTCAGTTTGTCAGCCAGTGCTTTGACACGCGCCAAGTCACCCTTGGCCACCTTGGCCACACCGGTGCCGTACTCCGGGTCGGCCTTATAGAGGAACGACAGGATGATGTGCTTGCTTTCATCATCGGTGGTCGCCAGCGAGCCGCCGAAGTTGTCGATCAGGTCCTGACGTTCTTTCTTGCTGTAGGAGCGATACAAGTCACCGGCCTGCTTGAAGTTCTGCTCACGCTGAATCTTCGCCTGCTGGGTGCTGCCCGACAGCGGCGACTGGCTGTAGCGCGCAGCTTGTGGCTCTTCCCGTGGCAACAGGCGGCTTGGCTGGTAGTTCACGCCGGTGGTGGTCTTGCCGAAGTTCAGCGCGCCGTCCTGGTTGCCGTTGTTGACGGTGACCCGTGGGGCGTTGATCGGCAGTTGCAGGGCATTGGCGCCCAATCGGTACATTTGCGTGTCGGCGTAGGAGAACACCCGACCTTGCAGCAGGCGGTCTTCCGACGGCTCGATACCCGGCACCAGGTTGGCCGGGGCCATCGCCACTTGTTCGGTCTCCTGGAAAACATTGCCCGGGTTGCGATTGAGCACCATTTGCCCGACTTTGCGCTCCGGCACATTTGGCCAGATCTTGGTGGCGTCCAGCGGGTCGAAATCGAACTTGGCCAGGTCTTCAGGTTTCAACACCTGCACATACAGGTCCCACTTGGGGAAGTCGCCCTTGTTGATATGGGTGACCAGGTCATTGGTCATATGGCTGTAGTCACGCCCTTGCACTTCGGTGACTTGCTTGGGGTCAAGGTTCTTGATGCCTTGCAGGCTCTTCCAGTGAAACTTGACGTAGTGCACTTCACCCTTGGCGTTGATCAACTTGTAGGCATGTACGCCGTTGCCGTCCATCTCCCGGTAACTGGCCGGCGTGCCGGAGTCCGAGTACAACTCGGTCAGTGTGCGTGTGGACTCGGGAACATGGGAGAAGAAGTCGAAACGACGCGAGTCATCGTCCAGGTTAGTGCGCGGGTCCGGTTTGAATGCGTGGACCATGTCCGGGAACTTGATGGCATCGCGAATGAAGAACGTCGGGAAGTTATTACCGACCAGGTCCCAGTTGCCTTCGGCGGTATAGAACTTGGTGGCGAAGCCCCGTGGGTCGCGCAGGGTTTCCGGGGAATGGTTTCCGTGGACCACGGCCGAGAAGCGCACGAATACCGGCGTGGCTTCACCGGCGGCAAATACCTTGGCCTTGGTCAGGTCGCTGAGGTTGTCGGTCACGGTGAAGGTGCCATGGGCGCCCGTGCCACGGGCATGCACCACGCGCTCGGGGATACGTTCGCGGTCGAAGCGCTGCAGCTTCTGAATCAATTGAACGTCCTGCAGCAGCACGGGGCCATTGGCGCCGGCCGTCTGCGAGTTCTGGTTATCGCCAACAGCGGCGCCGTTGTCACGGGTCAGGTTGGCGGCTTGCACGGAGAGGGTCAGCAGGCTGGCGGTCACCAACGCCAAGGCTTGGCGTGCCGACACGGGCCTGCGATTGATTGAATGGTTCATCAAGGTTTCCTCTGGTTTTTTTAGTGCACATTCAGTTGTGCTTGCCAGAGGCTAGTGACCTGCGGGTCAGAAGATAAATAGAAAAACCCCACAGGCGCGATTGAGAAAAAAATGTGGTAACCCGCTGAAATTGGCCGTATTCCGCGCGCGATTGGTGGCACTTTGCAAACTAATTGCGTTTTAATGTGTCGATAAAAACCAACAGTGTTAAAGGTTGTGTCGCGCGAGCCCGCTACGACTGACTTACACTGACCTCCACCCTTCTCATCTGTAACAAGGAATAACTTATGGGCGTGATCAGTGAGTTCAAGGCCTTCGCGGTCAAAGGTAATGTGGTCGACATGGCCGTCGGTATTATCATCGGCGCTGCGTTCGGCAAAATTGTTTCCTCGTTTGTAGGCGACGTGGTAATGCCGCCCCTCGGCCTGTTGATCGGTGGCGTGGACTTCGGCGACCTGGCAATCACGCTTAAAGCCGCGCAAGGCGATGCGCCCGCCGTGGTGCTGGCATACGGCAAGTTCATCCAGAGCGTGGTCGACTTTTTGATCGTCGCCTTCGCCATCTTCATGGGTGTAAAGGCGATCAACCGCCTCAAGCGCGAAGAGGCCGTAGCCCCGAGCCTGCCGCCGACGCCGACCAAGCAAGAGGTGCTGCTGGGCGAGATTCGCGACCTGCTCAAGGCACAGAACGACAAACCGCTCTGACCGGCAGATGCAAAAAGGCGCCTTGTGAGGCGCCTTTTTTTACCAGTAGTTTTCCACCGCCACCTGGCCCGGGCGTCGGCTCAGGCTCAGTTGCATGTCGCGCTGCTTGAGCAACTGGCGCGTGTCATCGACCATCTGCGGGTTGCCGCAAATCAGCACGCGGGAGTGTTGCGCCGTCAACGCGATGCCGGCCGCGCGCTCCAGCTCCCCGTTCTCGATCAAGGTGGTGATGCGCCCGTTCAATGCGCCCGTATGCCGCTCGCGGGTGACGATAGGGATGTAGATCAGCTTGTGGGCGTATTCGGCCAGGTATTCGCGCTCGCCCAGGTCCTTGATCAGCGTCTGGTATGCCAGTTCCCTGGCCTCGCGTGCGCTGTACACCAGAACGATACGTTCAAATTTCTCCCACACCTCGAAATCCTGCAGGATCGACAGGAACGGTGCCACCCCGGTGCCGGTGCCCAGCAGCCACAGATCACGCCCGTCTACAAAGCGGTTCAGCGTCAGAAAGCCCGTGGCCTGGCGCTCCACCAGCAAGCTATCGCCGACTTTCAGGCGGCTCAACTCACTGGTGAACTCGCCGCCTGGAACCACGATGGAGAAGAAATCGAGGTATTCGTCAAACGGCGACGACACGATGGAGTAGGCGCGCCACACGGTACTGCCATCCGCCTTGGTGACACCCAGACGCACGAATTGGCCGGCGGTAAAGCGAAAACCGGCATCACGCGTGGTGCGCAGGGTGAAAAGGCTGGGAGTCAGCGATTGCACGTCGAGCAAGGTCTGGCGGGTAAATTTCTCAGCACTGGCCGTCATGGGGGGGCTCCGTTTTGCACAGGGCCGTAGTGTCTCTCAAAGCGCGCCGCGCAAACACCGCTGATTGGTAATGGCATTACAGTCAACCGAGTCGACGGCCCTGTCAGGCGCGTAACAATCGGTGACAAAAAGCGTCCCAACACCGAACTAAACATTTCGCTATCAATACGCCCGCAATACGCAACAACACGAAGGCGAACGTACCGATAGCGTCACTTTGACATCATTCGTAAATGATTGAAAAACTGCGCTCTCTTCCATAAGTCCGACTAAAGCCCAGTCCTTGTCCACGCTGTTACAGCCTGACCCAAGGCGGTCAAGGAGTTTTTTTTCAGCCTCACAAGTAAGACTTATCCTACACTTTCCATTCAAGTCGCATTGGGATCAGGACGTACCCAAGTCACACGAAAACCTATGGAGAGCAATCGATGGTCAAATGGCGCAATACACGGCTGCCCAAGCTTGAGGGCGAGAGCGAAATCACCAGCGTGTTTGAAATGGTCGTCAATCACACGTATGAATTAGGATTCCAACATTGCTCATTTACGATGAGTTCTCAAGCCCCAAGCAACCAAACAGACCCCATACATCTTGATAACCATCCGAGTGAATGGAGAAATATTTACAAACGAGCGCATTTCTTCGAAATAGACCCTGTTGTATCCCACTGCAAGAACAGTGTCCTGCCCATTGTCTGGGACCCGAAAACGTTTAGCAGTACCCCCCAGTTGTGGGAGTTGGCCCAGTCGTTTGGCGTGCACTTGGGCTGGACCCAGGCGGTCCATGATTTCCAGGGTGTATTCAGCATGCTCACGCTGACGCGTGGCAAAGGCGAGGTCAGCCCCGAAGAGCTTTACGAAAAAGCCGGGCAGGTGTTGTGGCTCTGTCATGCGATGCATGCAGTGGTTGCAAAAAAATACGCCGACAAAGCCCATATCAACACGCCCAGCAAGTTGACCGCACGGGAGACGGAGGTGCTCAAGTGGTCCGCCATGGGCAAGACCGCTTCCGAGATCGCGGCCATTCTCTGCCTGTCCGAGCGTACCGTGGGCTTTCATATCAGCAGTACCTTCAAGAAACTTGGCGTGCACAATAAGATCCAGGCCGTGCTCAGTGCCTCTAAAGCAGGACTGTTTTGACCCAAACAAGAAACACCGCATGTCATCGTGCTGAAAAAAAAGTAACATTTGCGGCCCATTCTGAGTGTTGATTCAGCCCTTTCACAGGTTGCCTCGCCGTTCACTCAGACGGTTCCGTCGATTACCCAGAGCCTCCCCCGCCATGCCCCTGCTTGACAGCCCCTTCGCCCAGCTCGATTTGATCCGTCAGCCCGAGCAACACAATGATCCGCTGCAAGCCTTCGATGCCGCCGACGAATACCTGCTCAACCACCTCGCCGGCCAGCAACCCCCTGCGGAAACCCGTGTGCTGGTACTTAATGACAGCTTCGGCGCCCTCGCGGCCAGCCTTGCAGGCCAGGTGCAGGTGACCTCCAGCGGGGACTCGTTCCTCGCCGCCCAAGGCCTGGGAAAAAACCTGGTGCGCAACGGTAAAGCCTTTGATGCGGTAACGTTCGTACCGGCCAGCCAAGTGCCGGTCGGGCCATTCGATCGGGTGTTGCTGCGTGTGCCGAAGACCCTGGCGCTGCTGGAAGAGCAGTTGATCCGGTTGCAGGGGCAACTGGCACCGGGCGCCGAAGTGATCGCCGGGGCCATGGTCAAACACTTGCCACGCGCCGCTGGTGAACTGCTGGAGCGTTATATCGGGCCGATGCATGCCACGCTTGCGGCAAAGAAGGCCCGGCTGCTGATCGCCACCGTCGCGCAACGCCCCGCGCCCGTATCGCCCTACCCTACCCGCTACTCGCTGGATACCCCGGCCATCGAACTGCTCAACCATGCCAACGTGTTCTGCCGCGAAGGCCTGGACATCGGCACGCGCGCCTTCCTGCCGCACCTGCCGAACAACCTGGGCGGCGCCCGCGTGGCCGACCTTGGCTGCGGCAACGGCGTATTGGCAATTGCCAGCGCGCTGCAAAATCCCGACGCGCACTACACCCTGGTGGACGAGTCCTTCATGGCGGTGCAGTCAGCTGCCGAAAACTGGCAGGTCGCGCTGGGCGGGCGTGATGTCATCGTGCGCGCCGACGACGGCCTGGCCGGCCAGGACCCGCAGTCGTTGGACGTGGTGCTGTGCAACCCGCCTTTCCACCAGCAGCAGGTGGTGGGCGACTTTCTCGCCTGGCGTATGTTCCAGCAGGCGCGGGAGGCGCTGGTGGTGGGTGGCGCGCTGTATATCGTCGGTAACCGTCACCTGGGTTATCACAGCAAATTGGCGCGCCTGTTCCGTGGCGTCGAACAAGTGGCAGCCACGCCCAAGTTTGTCATTCTCAAGGCGCGCAAATAAAAAAACCCTGCCCTTCCGGTAAGAAGAGCAGGGCTGAAAAACCGGGCCGCAAAGCCCGGATCGGGATGTCAGTGGGTGGTCAGCCCGGCCGCGTTCATGAACATGCGCATCAGGCTGGCGACGATAAACAAGGCCAGCACACTGCCGGTCCAGATCATCGCCAGCCATCCAAGGCGCCGCCACAGCGGCTGTTTCTCGGCCTGTTCGATATCGTGCAACGAAGGTTTGCCCGCCATGCTGCGACCCTCCTAGTGATAGCCGTCTTCATGGGTGACCTTGCCGCGGAACACGTAGTAGCTCCAGAAGGTGTAGCCCAGGATGAACGGAATGATGAACAAGGTCCCCACCAGCATGAAGCCCTGGCTTTGCGGCGGCGCGGCGGCGTCCCAGATCGAGACTGACGGTGGAATGATGTTCGGCCACAGGCTGATCCCCAGGCCGCTGTAACCCAGGAAGATCAATACCAGCGTCAGCAGGAACGGCGTGTAGTGCGCCCGGCGTGCCACGGCGCGGAACAACCCGTACATCGTCACCAGCACCAGCAGCGGCACGGGCAGGAACCAGAACAGATTCGGCAGGGTGAACCAGCGCGAGGCGATTTCGGCGTGGGTCAGCGGCGTCCAGAGGCTGACGATACCGATCACCGCCAACACCACGAAGGCCAGCGGGCGCGCCAGGTTGTGCATCTGTTCCTGCAACTTGCCTTCGGTCTTCATGATCAGCCAGGTGCAGCCGAGCAAGGCATACGCCACGATCAACGCCACGCCGCAGAACATCGTGAACGGGGTCAGCCAGTCCAGCGAGCCACCGGCGAACTGGCGATTCACCACCGGAATGCCATCGATAAACGCCCCCAGCGCCACGCCCTGGAAGAACGTGGCCGTCAGCGAGCCGCCGATAAACGCCTTGTCCCACAGGTGGCGCTTGTGGTCCTTGGCCTTGAAGCGGAACTCGAAGGCCACGCCGCGAAAGATCAGCCCGATCAACATCAGGATCAGCGGCAGGTACAACGCCGACAACACCACCGAATAGGCCAGCGGAAACGCACCGAACAACCCCGCGCCGCCCAATACCAGCCAGGTTTCGTTACCGTCCCAGACGGGCGCCACGGTGTTCATCATGACGTCGCGGTCGGTCTTGCCCTTCACGAACGGAAACAGGATGCCGATGCCCAGGTCGAAGCCGTCCATCACCACGTACATCATGATGCCGAAGATAATGATCACGGCCCAGATCAGCGGAAGATCAATGCCCATCTCAATGCCCCTTGTGCTGGATGTCGTCGTGGTCGTTGTCGGTGCCATCATCGGCAGCGGACAACGGACGCGCCGGGGTACGTTTCTGGCCAGGTCCACCCTGGGTCGGCTCGGTGACCTGGTAAACCACAGGCCCTTTGCGCACCAGTCGCATCATGTAACCCAGGCCCGCGCCGAACAGCGCGAAGTACACCACCACGAACAGCACCAGGGTGATAGTCATCTGCGCCAGGCTATGCCCGGAAGAGGCATCCGCCGTGCGCATCAGCCCGTAGACCACCCACGGCTGGCGGCCGATTTCGGTGGTGAACCAGCCGGCGAGAATCGCGATCAACCCTGAAGGGCCCATCCACAACGCCAGGTACAGGAACGGCTTGGACGTGTACATCTTGTCGCCGCGGCGCAGCCACAGGCTGAACAGCCCCGTGAAGATCATCAGGAAACCCAGGCCGACCATGACCCGGAACGACCAGAACACCACGGTCGAATTCGGCCGGTCTTCAGGCGGGAAGTCCTTGAGCGCCGGCACCTGTTTGTCCAGCGAGTGGGTCAGGATCAGGCTGCCCAGGTAAGGGATTTCCACCGCGTACTTGGTTTTTTCCGCCTTCATGTCCGGCCAGCCGAACAGGATCAGCGGCGTGGGTTCATTGCCGATGTTTTCCCAGTGACCTTCAATCGCGGCGATTTTGGCCGGTTGGTGCTTCAGGGTATTGAGGCCGTGGAAGTCGCCGATCACCGCCTGGATCGGCGCGACGATCAAGGCCATCCACATTGCCATCGAGAGCATCTTGCGGATCGCCGGGTTGTCCTTGCCGCGCAGCAGGTGCCAGGCCGCCGACGAACCGACGAAGAACGCCGTGGCCACGAAGGCAGCGGTGGCCATGTGCGCCAGGCGGTAGGGGAACGAGGGGTTGAAGACCACGGCGAACCAATCGGTGGGGATCACGCGGCCATCGACGATTTCAAAGCCTTGGGGTGTCTGCATCCAGCTGTTGGAGGAGAGAATCCAGAACGTCGAAATCAGCGTACCGATCGCCACCATCACGGTGGAGAAGAAGTGCAGGTTGCGCCCTACCTTGTTCCAGCCAAACAGCATCACGCCCAGGAAACCGGCTTCGAGGAAGAAGGCGGTGAGCACTTCGTACGTCAGCAGCGGCCCGGTGACGGCGCCGGCGAAGTCCGAGAACCTGCTCCAGTTGGTGCCGAACTGGTAAGCCATGACCAGGCCGGAGACCACGCCCATGCCGAAGTTGACGGCAAAGATCTTCGACCAGAAATGGTAGAGGTCACGGTAGGTGTCATTGCGGGTCTTGAGCCACAAGCCCTCCAGCACCGCGAGGTAACTGGCCAGGCCGATGGTGATCGCCGGGAACAGGATGTGAAACGAGATGGTGAACGCAAATTGAATTCGGGCGAGATCTAGCGCCTCCAAACCGAACATAAGTCTTCCTCTGTCAGGTAATACCGGCTGCGGGCTCGGAGCCTGCACCCACTGCCCCCACGGATATGGAGTGTGGCGAATTTCAATTCGTTTCTTTTTTTACCCGTCACGCAGGGAGTCTGGCCTTTCGACCGCCAGAACAATCCCCTGGCAGGTTTTGATCTGGATCAAGCATCGTTGAAAGAGTAGTCCCATTTGCGCTGTCCGGTTGTGTGGTCTTTTGCCGCGTGACAGCTTGCCTCACCCGAGTTATTGCAACTCTTTGTTACAACATAATGCTAATCTCGATGTTCACTCCGACCCCCGACCTGTACGCCCAATGTCTAGCGAACCCGCGTTGCTGTTACGTCACCACCGCCCTTTCGTCGCGTTCTGGCTGGCGCGGATCTTTACCGCCAGCGGCTTCCAGATGCTGACCGTGGCCATCGGCTGGAACCTCTACCAACTGACCGGCAATGTGCTGGACCTGGGATTGGTCGGCCTGGTGGAGTTCGTGCCGCGTGTGCTGTTCATGCTGCACACCGGGCACGTGGCCGATCGCTATGAGCGACGCAAGGTCGCCGCCATCTGCCAGACCGTCCAGGCGCTGATTGCCCTGTCCCTGGCCATCGGCGGGCTGACCGGCAACGTAACCCGCGAGATGATCTTCATTCTCGCCTTCCTGCTGGGCGCCGCCCGTTCATTCGAAATGCCCACCACCCAGGCAATGCTGCCCAGTATCGTGCCCGCCACGCTGTTCCCCCGGGCCGTGGCGTCGTCGCAATCGGCCCAGCAATTGGCGACCATCGTCGCCCCGGCCCTCGGCGGCTTGCTCTACGCGTTCGGCAGCGTGTGGGTGTACGGCCCGACCGTGGTGCTGTACCTGATCGCCTGCGGGCTGACCCTGAACCTCCCCGCCCGCCAGACGCCGCTGAACAAAGGCAAGGCCACCCTCGACTCGTTACTGGCCGGGATTCGCTTTATCCGCAGCCGGCCGGACATCCTCGGCGCCATCTCCCTGGACCTGTTCGCCGTACTGTTGGGCGGCGCCACCGCGCTATTGCCGGTGTTCGCCAAGGACATCCTGTTGACCGGCCCCTGGGGCCTGGGCCTGCTGCGCTCGGCACCGGCGGTGGGGGCGCTGCTGATGTCACTGTGGCTGGCGCGCTTTTCGGTGGACCGCAAAGTGGGACGCGTAATGTTCACCGCCGTCGGCGTGTTCGGCGTGGCGACCATCGCGTTCGGCCTGTCGACCTCGTTCTGGTTCTCCCTGGCCGTACTGGTGGTCCTCGGCGCGGCGGACATGATCAGCATGGTGATCCGGGCTTCGTTCGTGCAACTGGAAACACCGGATGAAATGCGCGGCCGAGTGAGCGCAGTCAACGGCTTGTTTATCGGCGCATCCAATCAACTGGGTGAGTTCGAATCGGGCATCACCGCGCACTGGTTCGGCACGGTGCCCGCCGTCGTCATGGGCGGCGTGGGTACGCTGGTCGTGACCGGAGTGTGGATCAAACTGTTCCCGACCCTGGCCAACCGCGACCGTATGCATGTTCCGGTGGAAGAAACGGCCTTGAAAACCACCGCCTGACCCGCTTTGACAATAAGGTCAAATGTGGCATGGGGCTTGCCCCCGATAGCCAGCCCCGGATAACCCCGGATAGCCATAGTTATCGACGCAACTTTGTAGCGCCAACCGTAACCACGATGCGCAGCGAGTCGCTCTTGATCTTGATCTGCTCTTGATCCTAGGCGCCCCGTTAAACCACGCTGGCCGAACGCAGGCTTGAATCCGTGGGCAACCCGGCAGGACGCCGGGTTAGCCGCCCCGCGCCATGGATGGCGCGGGGCGGCGGCCCACGGATTCAAGCCTTCGTTCGGGCACACCGAGCCTAGGCGAGGTGCCGAGTGGTGGGGCAAGAGCGTTTTGCTTACTTTTGCGCTTTTCAAAAGTGAGCCGCTGTAAAAGCGGAACCATTAGCAGCCGTTACCGCAGAAACGGATATGTACTCGTTCCAATCCAGCATCCTGGCCAGCCCAGAGGCCGCCATCGGGGGCAAGCCCCCTCCCACATTTGGACAGTGGCGCATCAGTAAAACAGCTATGGGCTGCCCCCTGCCTTTTAGAGCACCTTGTCCAAGGTAATCGGAAACTCCCGAACCCGTTTGCCAGTAGCGTGATAGATAGCATTCGCCACCGCCGCCGCCACCCCGACAATACCGATCTCTCCCACACCCTTGGACCCCAGGGCATTGACGATCTCGTCATGCTCTTCGACAAACAGCACATCAATCTCGCCAATATCGGCATTCACCGGGATATGGTACTCGGCCAGACTGTGGTTCATGTAGCGTCCCAGTTCATGATCAACCTGAGTCTCTTCATGCAGCGCCATGCCAATCCCCCACACCACGCCACCAAGGATCTGGCTGCGCGCCATTTTCGGATTGACCACACGCCCGGCCGCAATCGCACTGACCACGCGGCTGACCTTGATGGTGCCAAGGTCCTCGTCCACGCGAACTTCGACAAACACCGCCGAATGGGTGGCACTGGCATAGCCCTCGCGCTTCTTGTCAGGCTCGCTGTCTACCTGCACCTCCAGCGCGTCCTCACCGCTGTCCTTGACCAACTGCGCCAGCGACACACTCACATCGCCAGTATGCAACTGACCCTCTTCGAATCGCACGGACTCGGCGTCCTTGAACACCGGGTAGACCTGCCGCGCGGTTTCCAGCAGTTTCGCATTGAGCGCTTCACAGGCCTGCTGCACGGCGGTACCAACGGACGACACGGTAAACGAGCCGCCCTGCAAGGGCGCCGTGGGCAAGGACGAATCGCCCAGCAGGAAGCTGATATCGCCCATCGCCACGCCGCTGGCCTGGGCCGCGATCTGGGTCATCACGGTGTAGGTGCCGGTACCGATATCGGTGGTGGCGCTGCTGACGGTGAGTTTTCCGTCCCGGTCGATGCGCGCCTTGGCACTGGCTTTCATCTGCATGGCTTCCCACACCCCGCCGGCCATGCCCCAGCCGATCAACTGGCGGCCGTCGCGCATGCTGCGCGGTTCGGGGTTGCGCTGGCTCCAGCCGAAACGCTCGGCGCCTTCGCTGTAACACTCGCGCAGGGCCTTGCTCGACCAGGGTTTGTCCTCGTTCTGGTTACGCTCGGCGTAGTTGATCAGGCGCAGTTGCACCGGGTCGATGGCCAGGGCACAGGCCAGTTCGTCCATGGCGCACTCCAGGCCGATCACGCCCAGGGCAGCACCGGGAGCGCGCATGTCCAGTGGGGTGAAGACGTCCAGCGGTACCAGCTTGTAGGTCAACTGCACGTTATCGCAGTGGTAGAGCATGCCGCTCCATTCCACCACGTGTTCGCTGAAATCCTCGAAGCGCGAGGTCTGGCCGATTGCGGTATGCCCCAGCGCCAGCAGGCGCCCGTTGGCGGCGGCGCCCATCTGCAAGCGCTGCAAAGTGCGCGGGCGGTAGCCGAAGGTGAACATCTGCTGCCGGGTCAGGGTGACGCGTACCGAGCGCTTCAATGCCAGCGATGCCATGACCGCCAGCGGCAATTGGTACTGCGGGCGCAGGCCCGAACCAAAGGCACCGCCGACAAACGCGGCAAAGATGCGCACCTGGCTTTTATCCAGGCCAAACACTTTCTGCACATAGGCCTGGCAGTTCTGCGGCCCCTGGGTCTTGTCGTGGATATGCAGCGTGCCGTCCGGCTGGTACAGCACGGTGCTGGCGTGGGGTTCCATCGGGTTATGGTGTTCGATGGGCGTGCTGTAGTGCAGATCGAGGCTGATGGCGGCGCCGGCCCATTCGGCCTGGAAATTGCCACGCGGGCCGGGCGGGGTCTGCGGCGAAGGGTGGGCCGATTCCTGCTGGGTGATCAGGTCCGTCTCGAAGTCTTCGGGCGCGTATTCAATCTCCACCAGCGAGCCGGCATGCCTGGCCAGCTCCAGGTTATCGGCGATCACCAGCGCCAGCGGCTGCCCGCTGTAGAGCACGCGGTCGTTGTACAGCGGGCGAAACGACGAGCCGTCGGCGGCATCCGCATCGGCGAAGGCATCGTCGTAGCTGGCGATCCTGGGGCGATTGAGGTGATCAATCACTTCCACCACGCCCGGCAAGGCCAGGGCCCTGGAGGCATCGATCCGGATGACCCGGCCTTTGGCGATGGTGCTAGATACCACACTGCCATGCAGCAGGCCGTCTTCGGGAAATTCACCGGCGTAGCGCGCCTGGCCGGTGACCTTGAGCAGACCGTCGACACGGTCCAGGGGTTTGCCGATGGCACTCATGGCTGTTCTCCCGCGACCGCAGCGTCGCTCAGTGCTCGAATGATTGCGCGACGCGCCAGCTTGATCTTGAAGCCGTTGTGTTGCAGCGGCTCGGCATCTTGCAGCAGGGCATCGGCGGCGTTACTGAAGGTTTCGCGGCTGACGGTGCGGCCGATCAGAGACGCCTCCACCGCACGGTCACGCCAGGGTTTGTGGGCCACACCGCCAAGGGCCAGGCGGGCGTCGATGATCTCGTCGCCGTCCAACTCCAAGGCAGCGGCAACCGACACCAGCGCAAACGCGTAGGACGCGCGGTCGCGGATCTTCAGGTAGTGACTGTGGCGAGCCAGGTTATCGGCGGGCAATTCCACGGCGGTGATCAGTTCGTCATCGGCCAATTGGTTGTCCCGTTGCGGCGCATCACCCGGCAGGCGGTGGAAGTCGGCAAACTCGATAACCCGCGCCCCGCCGCGCCCTTGCACATGCACCCGCGCCTCCAGCGCTGCCAGGGCCACGCACATGTCCGAAGGGTGCGTGGCGACGCATTGCGCGCTGGCGCCAAGGATTGCGTGGATGCGATTCAAGCCGGTGCGCGCCGGGCAGCCGCTGCCGGGCTCGCGCTTGTTGCACGGCACCGTGGCGTCATAGAAATAGTAGCAACGGGTGCGTTGCAACAGGTTGCCACCGGTACTGGCCATGTTGCGCAGTTGCGGCGAGGCCCCGGCCAGGATGGCCTGGGACAGCAACGGGTAACGCTGCTCGATCAGCGGGTGCCAGGCCAGGTCGGCATTGCTCACCAGCGCGCCAATGAGCAGGCCGCCCTCGGCGGTTTCTTCGATGGCGCGCAGCGGCAATCCGGTGATATCAATCAAGTGGTCGGGGCGGCTGATGTTCTCTTTCATCAGGTCCAGCAGGTTGGTGCCGCCGGCAATGAAGCGCGACGCCGCACTGCTCAGGTGCACCGCCTCGTGCACATCGGCCGGTTTGCTGTACTGGAAGGGATTCATTGCTCACCTCCGCGGTTGCGGCACGCCGGCAGCGCGTCTTCGATGGCGTCGCGGATATTGCTGTAGGCACCGCAGCGGCACAGGTTGCCGCTCATCAATTCCTGGATCTGCGCAGTGTCGTGGGCGCGGCCTTCGTTGGCCAGGCCGACCGCCGAGCAGATCTGGCCGGGGGTGCAATAGCCGCACTGGAAGGCATCGTGCTTGATAAAGGCTTGCTGCATCGGATGCAATTGGTCGCCGTCGGCCAGGCCTTCGATGGTGGTCAGCTCGGCGCCGTCACACATCACGGCCAGGGTCAGGCAGGCGTTTACGCGTTTGCCGTCACGCAACACGGTGCAGGCACCGCATTGGCCGTGGTCACAGCCCTTTTTGCTGCCAACCAAGTCCAGTTGTTCGCGCAGCAGGTCCAGCAAGGTGGTCCAGGGCAGCACACTCAATTGGCGATCCTGGCCATTCAAGGTCAAGCGTATCGGGTGGGCAACGTACGGCTGGGCCGCCGCGCCATTGGGGGTCGCGCTCATAAACACCTCACGGGTTGGTGTACATCCGCGGCGTTCAGGAAAATCGCCGTCTCAGGGGTACGACTTCCCGAGGTTTTGAGCGTTCAAGATGATTGATCAGTGGATATTGAGTGTTGCGGTCAACGTATTTTGCGGCGGGTTGATCGACGAATTGCTGTAGATGAAGTCCCCCGGGCCCTCGACATTCAGGTCGAACACATAGATATAGCCCATCAGCGTGCCCGCGCCATTGCACGCCTGGCTGATGTTGCCGACCTGGCACACCGCCGTGCGCTGGCCATTGAGCACCGCACCGTTGAAGCGCCCGACCGGATTGTTGCCCAGGCCCACTTCCATCACCGACACCTGGGTTGGCCCGCGATGTGTACACATCTGAGTGACGGTGACGCGCTCCGGGATGGTTTCCGTGCAAGTGGGCGACTCGACCTTGAACACCCGCACCTCGCTCAAAGCCGGTGCAGTCGCGCCCCACGCCGGTGCTGCGCCCAGCCACAGGCTGATACTGGCGATCAGCGCTAGACTCCACACGTTGGCTTTTTTCATGCTGTCGATGACCCACTGTTGAACGTCGCTGCAGTATGCCTCAAGGCCATGCGCCACACAGCCTCGGCTGCTGGTATGATGCGCCGCTTTTTCCGATCCTCTCTGAAGCCACAGGCGCTTGGCGCAGTTTGTGCTTTGACTTAGAGGTCAACAAATCACGACGCAAGATAGCGTCACAGGGAGCCGGCATGCTGGAAAAGCTGTTTCAACTCAAAGCCCACAACACCAATGTGCGCACCGAGATTCTCGCGGGTATCACCACATTCCTTGCCATGGCCTACATCCTGTTCGTCAACCCGAGCATCCTCGGCGAAACCGGCATGGACAAAGGCGCAGTGTTTGTCGCGACCTGCCTGGCGGCGGCCATCGGTTCCACCGTGATGGGCCTGATCGCCAACTACCCGATTGCGCTGGCGCCGGGCATGGGCCTGAACGCCTTCTTTACCTATACCGTGGTGCTGCACATGGGCCACACCTGGCAGGTTGCGCTGGGGGCGGTATTCATTTCGGCGGTGCTGTTCTTCCTGCTGTCGATCTTCCGTATCCGTGAGTGGATCATCAACAGCATTCCCCTGCCCCTGCGCTCGGCGATTGCTGCCGGTATCGGCCTGTTCCTGGCGCTGATCGCCCTGCACAACGCCGGTATCGTGGTCGCCAATCCGGCCACGCTGGTGGGCCTGGGCGATCTGAAACAACCGGCGCCGATCCTGGCAACCCTGGGCTTCGTGCTGATCGTCGCGCTGGAAGCCCTGGCAGTGCGCGGTGCCGTGTTGATCGGCATCCTGGCGGTGACCATTGTCTCGATCCTGCTGGGCGTCACCCCGTTCGGCGGCGTGACCTCCATGCCACCGTCACTGGCCCCGACCTTCCTGCAACTGGACATCAAGGGCGCGCTGGATATCGGCCTGGTCAGCGTGATCTTTGCGTTCCTGTTCGTCGACCTGTTCGACAACTCCGGCACCCTGATCGGCGTCGCCAAGCGCGCCGGCCTGATGGGCAAGGACGGCCATATGCCGAAAATGGGCCGTGCGCTGATCGCCGACAGTACGGCGGCCATGGCCGGCTCGCTGCTGGGCACCTCGACCACCACCAGCTACATCGAATCCGCCGCCGGCGTGAGCGCCGGTGGCCGTACCGGCTTGACCGCCATCGTGGTCGCGATCCTGTTCCTGCTGGCACTGTTCTTCTCGCCCCTGGCGGCCAGCGTACCGGCCTTCGCCACCGCGCCGGCGCTGCTGTTCGTGGCGGTGTTGATGACGTCCGGCCTGGCCGAAATCGACTGGGATGACATTACTGTGGCAGCGCCGGTGGTGATCACCGCCCTGGCGATGCCCTTCACTTACTCCATCGCCAACGGCATCGCCTTCGGTTTCATCGCCTGGACCGCCATCAAGCTGCTTTCGGGCCGCTACCGTGAGCTGAACCCGGCACTGGTGATTCTGTCGATCCTGTTCGTGATCAAGCTGGGCTGGTTCAACGCATGACTTTCGACGCCGCACACTACACCGTTCAACTGCAAGACAAGGTCACGCGTTTGCGTGACCTGTTGGCCCCCTTCGACGCGCCCGAACCGCAGGTCTTCGACTCGCCGCTGCAGAACTTCCGCCTGCGCGCCGAGTTCCGCCTGTGGCGCGAAGGCGGGGATCGCCACTACGCCATGTTCGCCCAGGACGACAAGCGCACGCCGATCCTCATTGAAGAATTTCCCATTGCCAGCCAGCGCATCAACCAATTGATGCCGCAGCTCAAGGCCGCCTGGCAAGCCAGCGCCGCCCTGAGCCACAAGCTGTTCCAGGTGGAGTTCCTGACCACCCTGGCCGGCGACGCGATGATCACCCTGTGCTATCACCGCCCGCTGGACGAACACTGGCACGCCGCCGCCAACCAGCTGGCGGCCGAGCTGGACGTGAGCATCATCGGTCGCTCCAAGGGCAAGCGCGATGTCATCGGCCGCGACTACGTGGTGGAAAAACTCGAGGTCGGCGGCCGCACGTTCAGCTACCGCCAACCCGAAGGCGCCTTCACCCAGCCCAACGGCACGGTGAACCGCAAGATGCTCAACTGGGCGTACGACGCCCTGGGCGATCGCCCGGACGACTTGCTGGAGCTGTACTGCGGCAACGGCAATTTCACCCTGCCGCTGGCGACCCGCGTGCGCAAGGTGCTGGCCACCGAAATCAGCAAGACGTCGGTCAATGCGGCCCTGAGCAACCTCGATGAAAATGGCGTGGATAACGTCACCCTGGTGCGCCTTTCCGCCGAAGAACTTACCGAGGCGCTGAATGAAGTGCGACCGTTCCGCCGCCTGCACGGCATCGACCTGAAAAGCTACGAATTCGGCAGCGTATTCGTCGACCCGCCCCGCGCCGGCATGGACCCGGACACCTGCGAACTGACCCGGCGTTTCGACAACATCCTGTATATCTCCTGCAACCCGGAGACGCTGGCGGCGAACATTGCGCAACTGCATGACACGCATCGCATTACTCAATGCGCGATGTTTGACCAGTTCCCGTGGACGCACCATATGGAATCGGGTGTATTGCTGACCCGGCGGTAATCTGCGGGGTATGAGTATCGCCAGTTAAGGCTTTTGCAGGAGCGAGCTTGCGCGCGAAAAACGTCAACGATAACGCATGCTTCCTGGATAAACGCGGTGCCTATGAGTTTTTCGCGAGCTCGCTCCTACAGCTCCCCTATTTGGTTATTCAAGTGTCTGTTGGATCTGAGGTCTGCGGTACCTCCTTGCGTGGCCGGCCACCCTTCTTGCCATTGGCACGAGCGGCGGCGGATTTGGCAGCGCTGCTTTTGCGGCCGTTGCGCGATGCCACCAGGCTGGTAGCCAGGTCCATCAGAGGTTGGCTTGTAGCGATCAAGCCGGTGATCGAAACATCCAGGTCCTGGGCCTCACAGCTAATCGCCTTGCCACCGAAAGTCACTTCCAACTGCTGGAAATCTTTCTCTGAAAACCCTTCGAACTCCGGCAGGCCAGCCGCCGGCAACATGACGCGGCTACCATCGCTGAAGCCAATGGAGAGGCAGTCGTTTTCATAACGCACATCGCTGGCGTTGGCGTACAGGCGTTTCAACCTGCGTCCTCGGGCGATTGCCTTGTCAACGTCGGCATCAGTGAGAGGTACATAAGGTGTGACTTTGGCTTTTATGATTTTCATAAATTAATCCCCACACAATCTGGCGCTCTTACCAGATTCAAAATAGTCCGTTGCTCTACGACGTCGTGCCTGGCGCTTGAGATGACGTAGACGCCTTGTCGAATGACCAACCCTGGAACCAACTCACCAGCGTCCCAATTCCAGGAATGATTCTCCAGGCAAACCGTCTGCAGTTTTTCCCACCAAATCCTGCGTGCCCGCGCCAAGTAATGCCGTTGCATGATGGCCCCGCGTATCTCCTTCAGAACCGATAGGGGTGGCTGCCTCCGTTCAGGCTCCACATCCCATAATTCAACGTCCCCGTCCACGAAACTGAAACGAAAACGCGCATCCCATTCCTTGCCCCTGACATGCACATGGGGCGGGCAATGCTCATCCCTGAGAAATACCGAGATTACATATCCCTTGTAAGCACCTACTCTCATCGTAACCCATCCGTTAGGTTATTTTCCGCCAGGTAACAATTTTCCCGTGTCACCCGACAACCGGCTTCATGCTCACGAAGCTGCGTCAGAGATTAGTAACGACGAACAAACCGGCGAATACCGGGTTGTAACCACTCATGCCAACAGCTGGGGATACTTGGGCCACGCCCGCAGAACGTGTTCCCTCAGCAATCCGGCGTAACACATCGAGTGAAGCTGCCCTGCTGATTAACGGTTCGATAATCGAACAACTCCAGCAACTTCGTTTGACCAAATTAACCATTCAGTACATTTTATCTCCACAACCAATAAAAACTCTGGAGACCCCTCTATGCCGCCTATCGTGCTGGTGCTCAACGGCCCCAATCTCAACCTGCTCGGCACCCGCGAGCCGGCCACTTACGGTCACGAAACCCTGGCTGACATCGCCGCCCTGTGTGGCCGCAGCGCCGAAAAACTCGGGCTGAGCATCGAGTTTCGCCAGACCAACCATGAAGGCGAACTGCTCGACTGGATTCACGCCGCCCGTGCCCGTTGCGCCGGGATCGTGATCAATCCGGCGGCATGGACCCACACCTCGGTGGCGATTCGCGATGCGCTGGTGGCCAGCGAAGTCCCGGTGATCGAGGTGCATTTATCCAACGTGCATGCCCGTGAGGCGTTTCGCCATCACTCCTTTGTCTCGCCCGTCGCCAAGGCGGTACTGGCCGGATTTGGCAGCCATGGCTACCACTTGGCCCTGGAGCATTTCAGCCACTCGTTGAAAGGATGCGCGTGATGAAACCCCGTGTTCTCGCCGGCCTGATCGGCGCCGGCATCCAGGCCTCCCGCACGCCCGCCCTGCATGAACAGGAAGGTGACGCCCAGGGCTTGCGCTATTTGTATCGCCTGATCGATCTGGACGCGCAGCGCCTGGACAGCCGTGCCCTGCCCGATCTGCTGCGTGCCGCTGAACAGATGCACTTCACCGGCTTGAACATTACCTACCCGTGCAAGCAGGCGATCCTGCCGTTGCTCGATGAATTGTCCGACGAGGCCAGGGGCATTGGTGCGGTTAATACGGTGGTATTCAAAGGCGGCAAGCGCATCGGCCATAACACCGATTGCCTGGGCTTCGCCGAAGGTTTCCGACGCAACTTCAATGATGTGCCACGCCAGCGCGTGGTGCAGATGGGCGCCGGCGGTGCGGGCGCAGCAGTGGCGCACGCGCTGCTGGCCGAGGGCGTGGAACAACTGAGCATTTTCGACGTGGACACCGCCCGTGCGCGCGAGCTTGTGGATAACCTCGCCCGGAGTTTTGGCGACGGGCGCGCCCAGGTCGGCAGCCACTTGGCCAACGCCATGGCCGAGGCGCAGGGTTTGGTCAATACCACCCCGATGGGCATGGCCAAGCTGCCCGGCACACCCGTGCCGGCCGAGTGGCTACACGCCGGGCTGTGGGTGGCGGAAATCGTGTATTTCCCGTTGGAAACCCAATTGCTGCGTGACGCCCGTACCCTGGGTTGCCGCACCCTGGATGGCGGCAATATGGCGGTGTTTCAGGCAGTGAAGGCGTTTGAGTTGTTCTGCGGCGCGGCGGCGGATGCAGACCGGATGCTGGCGCACTTCCAGAGCATGAACACCTCACTGTAGAAACCGGTGTAAAAATGTGGGAGGGGGCTTGCCCCCGATTGCACTCAGCCCTGAAATGGCGGTGTTTCAGGCGGTGAAGGCGTTTGAGTTGTTCTGCGGCGCGGCGGCGGATGCAGACCGGATGCTGGCGCACTTCCAGAGCATGAACACCTCACTGTAGAAACCGGTGTAAAAATGTGGGAGGGGGCTTGCCCCCGATTGCAGTCTGTCAGTCAGGCATGTGTTGACTGATACACCGCGATCGGGGGCAAGCCCCCTCCCACATTGGTCACTCGGTGAATTCAAGCTTGAAGGTAACGCAACACCGATTCGCAGATCATCGCGCGATGCCGCTGCTTGATCGCCTCATCCGACAGTTCGATCTGAAAAATCTCGCTGAACGTATGGCGGTTGGATACGCGGTAAAAACTGAACGAGTTGATCAACAGGTGGACGTCCAGCGGCTCCAACCCTTCACGAAACAGTCCCATCTCAGCGCCGCGACGCAAGGTCTCACCGAGACTCTCAAGGATTTTGCTGTTCATGTCCTTGATCGTACTGGTGCGTTTCACATACTCGGCGTTGTGGATATTTTCGATGCTGACGATGCGCACGAAATCCACGTTCTGGTCATGGTGGTCGAAGGTGAACTCCACCAGCCGGCGTATCGCTTCGCGCGGCTCCAGAGCCGTGAGGTTCATGCGGGTTTCGGTGTTGCGGATATCGCCGTAGAGCTTCTCCAACACCTCGACGTAGAGCTGCTCCTTGCTGCCGAAGTAGTAATAGATCATGCGCTTGGAGGTGTGGATGCGCTCGGCAATGGCGTCCACGCGGGCGCCGGACAGGCCTTGCTGAACAAACTCGACAACGGCTTCCTGGAGAATATTCTCGCGGGTCTTTTCCGGATTGTTCTTGCGACTCTTGCGCGGTGCATCTGACACGGCAGAGAGGTCGGGAGTCAGGGTCATGGTGCGCTCACGGCGTTTTTATGCAGGCCCGATTATGGGCCGAGGCGCTCCCCGAAGGAAGCACCCCAACCGCCGTTATAAACGTGCCTGGCGCACCGCACCGCTGCGCGACTTGGCCATTGCCGCCAGACGCACGGCCACGTTGGCCGCGCCATAGCCGGCATAGCCGTTCTTGCGCTGGATGATCTCAAAGAAAAACCGGCCCTCGAAGGCTTCGGTGTAGACGTGAAACAGCTCACCGCCCTGGGCGTCACGGTCGTACAGCACGTTGTAGTACGCCAGCTCGCTGAGAAACTCATCGTCGAAATCAAAGCGCGCGGCCAGGTCGTCGTAGTAATTGAGCGGGATGTCCAACAACGGCACCCCGGCCTCCTTGGCCCGGCGCACTTCGGCGAAAATATCCGCGCAATCGAAAGCAATGTGGTGCACGCCCGAGCCGCGATAGCTCGATAACGCGTGGGAAATGGCAGTATTACGGTTCTCGGAAATATTCAGCGGCAGGCGTATCGAACTGCAGCGGCTGCGCAATGCGCGGCTTTTGACCAGGCCGTAGGGGTCGGGCAGCACCACTTCGTCGTCGGCTTCAAAATCCAGCAGGCTCTTGTAGAACAGCACCCAGCTGTCGAGGCTGTCGGCCGGCAGGGCCATGGCCATGTGGTCGATGCGCAACAAGCCACCGCTGGCGGCAGTCGCAGGCTGCAGGTTGAAATCGGTGTCGTAGAGCCCGCCTTCGCCTTTGTCCACCAGGTAGATCAGGCTGCCATCCGGCGCACGCACGGCGGCCAGCTCCAGTTCGTTGGGCCCCACCAGTCCGCGATAGGGCTGGCCCTTGTAGGCCACCGCTCGCTCCAATGCCTTGGCACTGTCTTTGACCCGCATCGCCATGGCGCACAACGACGGCCCATGGGCCTCGAAAAAGTTGTGGGCAAAGGAATAGGGCTCGCAATTGAGGATCAGGTTGATATCGCCCTGGCGCAACAGGCTCACATTCTTGGAGCGATGCTGGCCGGCCTTGGCGAAGCCCAGGCGCTCCAACCAGTGCGTGAGCTTGGCGCCAAGGCTTTCATCGACGGCAAATTCAAGGAATTCGATGCCGTCGTATTCGCTGGCCGCCGGCGTCTCAAACAGGATATCCACGGGTGCGGCAGGTTGTTGTGCTGCCAGGCGCTGACGGGTTTTCTCTTCCAGGTACAGCAACGAGCGCAAGCCGTCCGCCGCGTTGGCCCGCGTCGGTGCAGCGCGAAAGCCGTCGTTGAAAATCTCCAGGGACAAAGGCCCGGTGTAGCCACTCTGGATGATGGGCGCAAGAAAACCTGCCAGATCGAATTCGCCCTGGCCGGGGAAGCAGCGGAAATGCCGGCTCCACTCGAGCACATCCATGGCCAGGATCGGCGCGTCGGCCATTTGTACGAAGAAGATTTTGTCGCCGGGGATCTCGGCGATGGCACTCGGATCGCCCTTGAGGGACAAGGTGTGAAAACTATCGAGCAGCACGCCCAGGCTTGGGTGATTCACTTGGCGAACCAGGTTCCACACCTGTTGCCAGGTGTTCACATGCTTGCCCCACGCCAACGCTTCGTAGCCGACTCTCAAGCCACGTCGGCCCGCGTGTTCGGCCAGCAGGCTGAGGTCGTCGAGCAGGATGCGTTCATCGCCCACGCAATCGGCCGAGGCGTTGCTGCACACCAGCACCAGGTCGGTGCCCAGCTCCTGCATCAGGTCGAACTTGCGCTCGGCGCGTTCCAGGTTACGGGCCAGGCGGTCACGGCGGCAGCCTTCAAAGTCGCGGAACGGCTGGAACAGGGTGATGGCAATACCGAGGTCAGCGCACATCTGTCTAACTTCGCGCGGGCTGCCGTCGTAATACAATAGGTCGTTCTCGAAAATCTCAACGCCATCAAACCCGGCGGCGGCAATGGCTTCGAGCTTTTCCGGCAGGGTGCCGCTCAACGACACGGTAGCGATGGAACGTTGCATGGGTCACTCCCGGCAATTGTTGTTTATGGCAAATTATTCGCCCCCAGCCTACACGCGGCAATTAAAATGTACGAACCGGTTAGTTTTTGGTGCGATTATCGAACACTATGCCCCTTTGGCGAATTGACGACTTTTTAACCACTGCGCACCATCGACCTTGCACTAAGACCCAGATCTCACCATAAAAATTTCAAAAACGGGTACGACCTCATGCCTCTGCAAAATCCCGCCCTGGCCACGCGCCCCGGCACCCCGCACGCCGGCATCGGCGACAAGATCCGCGGCGCCCTGGCCGTGGGTAAAACCCGCTGGGGCATGCTGGCCCTGGTGTTCTTCGCCACCACCCTCAACTACATCGACCGCGCCGCCCTGGGCGTGATGCAACCGATTCTGGCCAAGGAAATGAGCTGGACGGCGATGGACTACGCCAACATCAACTTCTGGTTCCAGGTCGGCTACGCCATCGGCTTTGTGCTGCAGGGCCGGTTGATCGACCGGGTGGGCGTCAAGCGCGTGTTTTTCTGCGCTGTGCTGCTGTGGAGCCTGGCCACCGGTGCCCACGGCCTGGCGACCTCGGCCGTCGGGTTCATGGTCTGCCGGTTTATCCTCGGGCTCACCGAAGCGGCCAACTACCCTGCCTGTGTGAAAACCACGCGCCTTTGGTTCCCCGCCGGTGAACGCGCAGTGGCGACGGGCATTTTCAACGCCGGTACCAACGTCGGCGCCATGATGACGCCCATGCTGCTGCCGTTGATCCTGCACGTGTGGGGCTGGCAGGCGGCGTTCCTGTGCATGGCTTCGCTGGGCTTGATCTGGCTGGTGTTCTGGGGGCTGAAGTATTACAACCCGGAAGAGCACCCTACCGTCAAACAATCCGAATTGGACTACGTGCAACAGCACGCCGAGCCGGAACAACCTGGCGTACCGTTCAGCCGCATCCTGCGCATGCGCGGCACCTGGGCCTTTGCCATCGCCTACGCACTGACCGCGCCGGTGTTCTGGTTCTACCTGTATTGGCTGCCGCCGTTCCTGAACCAGCAATACAACCTGGGCATCAACGTGACGCAGATGGGCATTCCGCTGATCATCATCTACCTCACCGCCGACTTCGGCAGTGTGGGTGGCGGCATCCTGTCCTCGTTCCTGATCGGGCGCGGGATGAACTCGATCAAGGCGCGGCTGCTGTCGATGCTGTTGTTCGCCTGCTGCATCGTCGGCGTGATCATGGCGGCCGGTTCCAGCCAATTGTGGGTCGCGGTGTTCGCCATCTCCCTGGCCATCGGCGCGCACCAGGCCTGGACCGCCAACATCTGGAGCCTGGTGATGGACTACACACCCAAGCACATGATGAGCACGGTGTTCGGTTTCGGCGGCATGTGCGCGGCCATCGGCGGCATGTTCATGACCCAGATCGTCGGCCATATCCTCACCGTGACCAACAACAACTACACCGTGTTGTTCACCCTGATCCCGGCGATGTATTTCATTGCGCTGACCTGGATGTACTTCATGGCGCCGCGCAAGATTCCTACGGTAGACGTTTAATTTACCGACGCCGCTGCTGCCAGGCAGCGGCCAACCCGCTCATGCAGATCACCCCGATACCAACCACCGTGGTCATGTCGGGGGTATGGCTGAACACCAGCCAGCCCAACAAGCCCGCAAACACGATCTGGCAATAGCCGAACGGCGCCAGCAAGGCCGGCGCCGCGAAGCGGAACGCCTGGGTGAGCATCAAGTGCGCGGTCATTCCGCAGGTGCCCAGCGCCAGCATCATCACGCCATGCCACAGGGTGGGTATCTGCCAGAAGAACGGCACCATCGCACTCATCACCAAAGTGTTGCACAGGCCGGCGAAAAAATTGCTGGTAGTGGGGCTGTCGTATTGGCTGAGAATGCGCGTGAGCAGTTGGTAGAAACAGAAGAACAGCGCCGAGCACAGCGGCAACAGCACCGCCGGTGTGAACAACTCACCGCCCGGATGGATGATGATCACCACGCCGACAAACCCGCAGATCACCGCCAGCCATTGGCCACGTGTGACGTGCTCGCCGAGCAAGGGCACCGAGAGCGCCGTCACCAGGATCGGTGCGAGGAAGTTCACCGCCGTGGCTTCCGCCAACGGGATGTAATGCAGCGCCGTGGTGAAAAACAGGCTGGTGCCCAACAGGCACAACGCCCGTACCACCTGCATGCCCGGGCGTTTGCTGCGCAGCACGCGCAGGCCCGATTGCGGCAGGAAGATCCCCGCCATCAACAAGGTGTGCACCATGTAACGCGCCCACACCACCATCACGATCGGGTAGAACCCGGCCAGGTATTTGGACAAGGCGTCGTGGCTGGAGAACAGAAACGTCGCCAGCACAATCAGCAGGATGCCTTTGAAGGGATGGTTGATGCCGGAAAGCGGGGTACTGACAGTCATTGATTTCTCTTGTATGGCGAGCGGAACGCGATAGCACTCAACCTAGTAATCTAGCAGCCGGGCCTGTGTCTGCCCCAAGAGCATAACCAAACACCGGGCGAACAGCGCACTAAATCAGCGGATTTGAGTCCAACGCTGCACGCACGCCCCGGCGTTGCACACTTTTTAATCAAGGCCCTGCCGATATGAAAAAAATCCTGTTTGCGCTGTCTGCCCTCGCCCTGCTCTCTGCCTGCGACAAGGCCCCCAAGGAAGCGCCAAAGCCTGCACCCGCCTCCGTGCAAGCAACCCTGGTGCCCGAGACCCCGCCCACCGATAAATGGGTGGGCAAGTGGATCGGCGTCGAAGGCCTGAACCTGAACATCGCCAAGGACGACAGCATCGGCCGCGGTCATTACATCCTGACCATGCAATATGGCCTGGATGCCGATGCTTCCGGCACGTTCAAGGGCCAGGCAACCGACGAAGGCATCGCCTTCACTCGCCCCGACGGCCCTCAGGTGCTGCGCGCCGGGGACGGTGCCGCCACGGGCCTGAAGTGGCTGGCAGATAAAAAAGACTGCCTGATTGTGGCTGCCGGCGAAGGCTATTGCCGCTAACTACGACCATACTCACTCCATATTTTTGCCGGACCGTTAACAAGAGGATTGCCCCATGCTATGGAAAAAAGGCCGACGCAGCGACAACGTGGTCGATGCCCGCGATGACAGCGGCGGCGGTGGCGGTGGTATGCGCTTCGGTGGCGGCAAGGGCCTGAGCCTGACCGCTATCGTGCTGATCGTCGGCATCGGCTGGCTCACCGGCCAGGACCCGATGCAGATCCTCGGCCAGTTGACCGGCCAGATGGAACAGGCGCCGTCGGTCAGCACGCAGCCACAGTCGCGCCAGGCGCCGCCGGCCAACGATGAGCAGGCCGACTTCGTGCGCGCCGTGCTGGGCGATACCGAAGACACCTGGGGCCAGGTATTCCAGGAAAACGGCCTGGCCTACAAGAACCCGAAACTGATCCTGTTCCGTGGCCGCGTGAACTCCGCCTGCGGGGGCGCCACCTCGGCCAGCGGCCCGTTCTATTGCCCGGCGGATCAGCAGGTGTACCTGGACCTGGATTTCTTCCGGGAAATGTCGCAACGCTTCCAGGCCGCCGGCGATTTCGCCCAGGCGTATGTGATCGCCCACGAAGTCGGGCATCACGTGCAAACGCTGCTCGGCATCTCGTCCAAGATCCAGGCTGCGCGCGAGCAAGGTCGCCCCATGCAAGGCGACGGTGGCCTGCTGGTACGCCAGGAACTGCAGGCCGACTGCTTTGCCGGCGTGTGGGCCAACCGCGCACAAAAACGCCTGAACTGGCTGGAGCCCGGCGATATCGAAGAAGCCCTGAACGCCGCCAATGCCATCGGCGACGACCGCCTGCAGCAACAGGGCCAGGGGCGCGTGATGCCGGACTCGTTTACCCACGGTACTTCGGCCCAGCGCGTACGCTGGTTCAAGACCGGCTTCGCCCAGGGGCAGATTGCCCAGTGCGATACCTTTAATGCCAAGAGTCTCTAAATGAATAAACGATTGGGGTTGCTGCTGGGTGTGTTGGTGTCCTGTTGCACCCTGGCGGCCGAACACGGCGTCAAGGTGGTCAGCCCCGGTCGTTTTCATCTGGAAGCCGGCGACCTCAGCCTCGGCTTGAGCCAGGATTGGCGCCAGCCGTTGCCCAAGGTCACGCGTGCGCTGATCATCGTGCATGGCCGCCTGCGCAATGCGCAGACCTACCTGCAAAGCGGCATCGACGCCGCCAAGCATGCCGGGGTTGGCGACAATACGCTGGTGATCGCGCCGCAGTTTCTCAATCAGTCGGATGTGAAGCGTAACCACTTGGGCGATCAGGTATTGCAGTGGAAGGGTAACGACTGGATGGCCGGCGAACCCTCGACAGGCCCCGGCCATATCAGCTCCTACGCCGCCCTCGACCAGATCATCAAGCACCTCGGCAACCGCGCACTGTTCCCGGCGCTGAAAGAAATCGTCATCGCCGGGCATTCAGGTGGTGGCCAAGTGGTACAACGCTTCGCCCTCACCGGCCACGATCACCCCTTGCTGCAAACCGAGGGCATCAGCCTGCGGTACGTGGTCGCCAACCCCTCGTCCTACGCCTACTTCAGCCCGCAGCGGCCGGTGCCGTTCGACGCGGCCAGTTGCCCAGGTTTCAACGACTGGAAATATGGCATGCAAAACCTGCCGAATTACGTCGGCCATCAGGGTGCCCAGCAACTGGAGCAAACCTACGTGTCGCGCGACATCACCTACCTGCTGGGCCAGCAGGACACCGACCCCAACCATCCTGCGCTGGATAAAAGCTGCGAAGCCGAAACCCAGGGCGCGTATCGGCTGATTCGCGGGCACAACTATGTTGACTACCTCAAGCAGCGACATCCGCAGTTGGGTCACAGGCTGGTGGAAGTGCCAGGGGTTGGGCATGACGGAGACAAGATGTTCACCTCGCCGCAGGGGCAAAAGGTGTTGTTTCCACAATAATCACTGAAGAAACCGGATCAAACATGTGGGAGGGGGCTTGCCCCCGATGGCGGTATGTCAGCCAGCACCTGTTTAGCTGACAGACCGCTATCGGGGGCAAGCCCCCTCCCACAGTTGATCGCTATTGCCTGGGCTGGATCATTCGGCGCAATACCGCACAGTCCTCGGCATGCCAATCCGTCAACTCAGGCCACGGGTTTTCCGGCAGGTTCACCAACACGGTCCTGGTGCCCGCTGCCCGGCCACAGTCCAGGTCAAAACGATAATCCCCCACCATCACCATCTCGCTGGGTGCCACATTCCAAGCCTCCGCCAGCTTCAGCAACCCACCCGGGTCAGGCTTGGGCGGCGCGTCCTCTCGCCCCAGCACATCCTCCTTGGCAAAGCAGTCCGCCAGGCCGATCGCTTCCAGGGTGATATGGGCCAGCTCCTGGGCATTGCGCGTCAGAATCCCCAGGCGATAACCGCGTGCGGCCAGCTCGCGCACCAGGTCAACCGCACCTTGCGCCGCCACCGAGCCCAGCGCCAGCTCGCGCTCGTGCTCCAGCAGCCAGGCATGTTTGGCCGCCGCGATGTCCGCCGGCAGCGCGGCAAGGTGGGTGAGGATATCGTCTTCGGCGGGAATCTCCAGGGCTACCCGGATGGCCGCGAAATCATGCACCGCCACCGTGAGGGTGCCATCCATGTCGAACACCCAATGCCGGACGTCGGCCAGGCTCATGCCCAGTCCTTGCGATGGCGAATCAAGCCTTCCTGGGTCACCGAGGCCACCAGTTGCCCGGCGCGGTTGTACACGCTGCCGCGGGAAAACCCACGGGAATTGCCGGCCCAGGGGCTGTCCATGGCGTACAGCAACCAGTCATCGGCGCGCAGGTCGGCGTGAAACCACAGCGCGTGGTCGAGGCTGGCGACCTGCATGTCTTTCTGCCACACGGTTTTGCCGTGGGGCAGCAGCGAGGTGGTCAACAAGCCGAAGTCCGAAGCGTAGGCCAGCAGGTATTTATGCAATGCCGGCGCATCGGCCAGGGCGCCATCGGCGCGAAACCACACGTACTTGACCGGGTCGGACGGCTGCGGGTTGAACGGGTCTTTTTCGGTGACCGGGCGCACTTCGATGGGCTTGGGGCACAGCAGCTTGTCACGCATGTGCTCGGGGATCAGGTGCGCGCGCTGCTGAGTCAGTTCCAGCTCCGAGGGCAGGTTCTCCGGGCCGACCACTACGGGCATGGTGGTCTGGTGCTCGAAGCCTTCTTCGTCGTACTGGAACGAGGTCGTGCAGGTGAAAATCGGATGGCCCTTCTGAATCGCGGTGACGCGGCGCGTACTGAAACTGCCGCCATCGCGCACGCGGTCCACCGAATACACCACGGGCAATGCCGCATCTCCCGGGCGCAGGAAATACCCGTGCAGGGAATGTACGTGACGCGCTTCTTCTACCGTCTGGCTGGCCGCCGACAGCGACTGGCCGAGCACCTGGCCACCGAACAGTTGGCGAAAACCCAGGTCCTGGCTGCGGCCGCGAAAGAGGTTTTCCTCGATCGGCTCCAGGGTCAGCAAGTCCACCAGATCTTCCAATACTTGGCTCATTCACACTCTCCTCAGAGCAAAACAGCATCTACCTTCACCTGTAGGAGCGAGCTTGCTCGCGAAGGTCGTCAATGGTGACGCGGGGTTCCTGATACTCCACGGCGCACTTGCGTTCTTCGCGAGCAAGCTCGCGCCTACCCGTGCAGCGTGTCCAACCATTGGGCGCGGGTGATGCGGTACAAAACATGTGGGCGCAGCGGGTCATCGGCTGCGACTTTGGGGTGTTGAAAATCTGCCTGCGGATCGTAATGCATACCGATGGCCTGCATGACTTTTTGTGAAGGCAAATTGGCTTCGGTGGTGAAGGCGACGATTTCATCCAGGCTCAGGCGATCGAAACCACAACGCAATGCGGTCCATGCCGCCTCGCTGGCGTAACCCAGGCCCCAATGTTCGCGGGCCAGGCGCCAGCCGATTTCCACCGCCGGGGTGAAGCCCGCTTCAAAACTGACGTTCTGCAGCCCGGTCAGGCCGATGAATTCGCCGGTGTCCTTGCGCTGCAAAGCCCAGAAGCCAAAACCATATTCGGCAAAATGGCCGCGAATCCGCCCAATCAGTGCGGCGCTTTCCAGGTGGCTCAACCTGGCCGGGAAATAGCGCATCACCTGCGGGTCGTTGCACATCTGCGCGAACGCCTGCAGGTCGCTGTCACGCCATGGGCGCATGACCAGGCGTGCACTTTCCAATTCCAGTATCGGCTCCATGGTTCCCCCTCCCTTGCCATGTGCGTGAGTGTACAGCGCTGGTAAGATCCGACGCAGATTCCCGTCAGAAAATCCCATGCCCTTGCCATTGATCTACCACGATGACTACAGCCCCGAGTTCCCGGCGGACCACCGGTTCCCCATGGACAAGTTTCGCCTGTTGCGCGACCACCTGGTGGACAGCGGCCTGACCGAGGACAGCCAGTTGCTGCGCCCGCAACTGTGCCCGGCGGACATTCTGGGCCTGGCCCATGACACCGGGTATATCGAACGCTATATGAGCGGCGAGTTGTCTCGCGAGGACCAACGGCGCCTCGGCCTGCCGTGGAGCGAGGCCCTGGCGCGCCGCACCGTGCGCGCGGTGGGCGGCTCGATCCTGGCGGCGGAGCAGGCGCTGGAACACGGCCTGGCCTGCCATCTCGCCGGCGGCACCCATCACGCCCATTACGATTACCCGGCGGGCTTTTGCATCTTCAACGACCTGGCGGTGATCAGCCATTACCTGCTGGCCGGCGGCCGGGTCAATCGGGTGCTGATCTTCGATTGCGACGTGCACCAGGGCGACGGCACCGCGCGTATCCTGCATGACACGCCGGACGCCATCACCGTATCGCTGCACTGCGAAAAGAACTTTCCGGCGCGCAAGGCCCAGAGCGACTGGGACATTCCGTTGCCGATGGGCATGGGCGACGACGCCTACCTCAAGGTGGTCGATGACGCGCTCAATTACCTGTTGCCGCTCTATCAGCCGGACCTGGTGCTGTACGACGCGGGTGTGGACGTACACAAGGACGACGCCCTCGGTTACCTCAAGCTGACAGATGCCGGCGTTGCCGCGCGCGATGAAAGCGTGATGCGTCACTGCCTGGGCCGCGATATTCCGGTCATGGGCGTGATCGGTGGCGGCTACAGCAAGGACCGCCCTGCCCTGGCCCGCCGCCACGGCATCCTGCATCACAGTGCGCAGCGGGTGTGGACGTCATCAGGCTGTCATTGAAGTGTGTGCGTTACCCACAATGCCTGTGGAACCACCTGTGGATAACTTGAGCGTAACGGCCTGCAAGCAAGTAACCGTATGGCGTGTAGGAAAGTGTACATTTTTTGATCAGGCAGGCGTGCCGTCGTCGGGTAGAATGCTCGGCCTATTCACACCACCGTAGCCTTGCCCATGCCTCAGTCTTCTCCCCCCTCTGTCTCCATTATCGGCGGCGGCCCTGCCGGGCTGATGGCCGCCGAAGTCTTGAGCCAGGCGGGCGTGCGGGTGGCGCTGTACGACGGCATGCCGTCGGTGGGACGCAAGTTCCTGCTGGCCGGCGTGGGCGGCATGAACATCACCCACTCCGAAGCCTACCCGGCGTTCCTTGCGCGCTATGCCGAACGCGCGCCGCACATGGCACCGTTGCTGCGCAGCTTCGGGGCCGAGGCGTTATGCGAATGGATTCACGGCCTGGGCATCGAGACCTTTGTCGGCACCTCAGGCCGCGTATTTCCTACGGACATGAAAGCCGCGCCGCTGCTGCGTGCCTGGCTCAAGCGCCTGCGCGAACAAGGCGTGGTTATCCACACCCGGCATCGCTGGGTGGACTGGAATGCCGAAGGTGACCTGCTTATCCACAGCCCCGAGGGCGAAAAAGTTGTCCACAGCGATGCCGTGCTGCTGGCCCTGGGCGGCGGCAGTTGGTCCCGCCTGGGCTCCGATGGCGCCTGGCTGAATCTGCTGGAAGGCCAAGGCGTGCCTTACGTGCGCCTGCAACCGAGCAACTGCGGGTTCGAAGTGTCGGCCTGGAGCGAGTTGATGGTCAGCAAATTCGCCGGAGCGCCGTTGAAAAACGTCGCCATTGGGCTTGGAGATGACAAGCCTCGGCTGGGCGAATGCGTGATCACCGCTACCGGCATCGAAGGCAGTTTGATTTACGCCTTATCGGCGCCGATTCGCGAGGCGATCAACCGTGATGGCGCCGCCACTGTGCATATCGATCTGCTGCCGAGCAAGCCGCTGGACAAGGTCCAGGCTGCGCTGGCCAAGCCGCGTGGGTCGCGGTCCATGAGCAAGCATTTGCACAGTCAGTTGGGATTGGATGGGGTCAAGGCGGCGCTGTTGCGTGAGCTGGCGCCAGCTGAACACTTTAATGACCCGGCGCAGTTGGCGGTGGAGATCAAGGCGTTGCCGCTGACGTTGGTCAAGACGAGGCCCATCGACGAAGCCATCAGCACCGCAGGGGGGGTGCCGTTTGAAGCGTTGGATGAGCGGCTGATGCTCAAGCAATTGCCTGGGGTGTTTTGTGCGGGGGAAATGCTGGATTGGGAGGCGCCGACCGGGGGGTATCTGCTGACGGGGTGTTTTGCCAGTGGCAGGGCGGCTGGGCTTGGGCTGTTGGAATGGCTTAGGCGCTGAGAGGTGGGGTGGATTCAAGGCCGCCATCGGGGGCAAGCCCCCTCCCACACTTTGATTTGTGAACACATTCGAAATGTGAGAGGGGGCTTGCCCCCGATGAGGCCATCAGCCCCACCGCAAAATCACTTCTTCTTACGCGGCCCGGTATTAAACACCGGCACCTTGCGCACCGGCTTGATCGACGGCTCCACCGGCGCCGCGTCACCACTGTCCACCCACTTACCCAAATTGCGCTTACCACCGCCGCCCGATGTCTTGGGCTTCTTCGGCTTTTTCGGCTTCTTCACCACCTGCCCACTGGCATCGGTATCCGGTACGCGGTGCTCGGGTACGAAATCCGGTTCCATCTTGCGGGTCAGGGTCTGGCGCGTGAGCATCTCGATCGCCGAGAGCATGTTCACTTCATCGGCACACACCAGCGAAATCGCCTCGCCAGTGTTGCCCGCACGGCCGGTACGGCCGATACGGTGGATGTAGTCTTCGGCGACAATCGGCAGGTCGAAGTTGACCACCAGCGGCAGGTCTTCGATGTCCAGGCCACGGGCCGCCACGTCGGTAGCCACCAGGATCTGAACTTCGCTGGCCTTGAAGCGGTCCAGTGCGCGTTGGCGGGTCGCCTGGGGTTTGTCGCCATGGATGCCGTCGGCATTGATGCCCAGGCCCTGCAACTTGTCCACCAGCGCGTCCACGCCGTTACGCGTCTTGGCGAATACCAGCACCTGCTTCCAGCGGCCCTTGCGCATCAGGTGCACGAACAGTTCCGCCTTGCGCTTTTTATCCACCGGCACCACCCACTGCTGCACGGTGTTGGCGGCGACGTTGCGCGGGCTGACTTCGATACTCAGCGGGTCATTGAGCATCTGCCCGGCGAGCAGGCGAATGTCATCGGAGAACGTGGCGGAGAACAGCAGGGTCTGGCGTTTCTTCGGCAGCATGCGGTAGATGTTCGCCAGCTCTTCGGAGAAGCCCAGGTCGAGCATGCGGTCGGCTTCATCCAGCACCAGGGTTTGCAGCTGATTGAGTTTCAGCGCGTTCTGGCGGAACAGGTCGATCAGGCGGCCAGGGGTGGCGACCAGGATGTCGACACCCTTGCGCAGCTTCATCATCTGCGGGTTGATGCTCACGCCGCCGTACACCGCATACGTGGTCAGCGGCAGGTGCTGGGCGTATTCGGCGACGCTGGTGTGAACCTGCTCGGCCAGCTCGCGAGTGGGGCACAGGATCAGCGCACGCGCCGAGTTGGCGGCGACTTTCGGCCCTTCCATCGTCAGCAGTTGCAGCAGCGGCAAGGCAAAGCCGGCGGTCTTGCCGGTGCCGGTCTGGGCGGCGGCCATCAGGTCGCGACCGGCCAGCACCGCCGGAATGGCTTGCGCCTGCACCGGCGTCGGGGTCTGGTAGCCAAGCGTCTCAAGGGCGCGCAGCAAGGGTTCGATCAGGCCAAGTGTGGCGAAAGTCATGTGTTTACCGTAGGAAAAATTCAGCGCAAGGGCGTAATGCGCGGCAGTTTACCTTATTTCCGGTTTCGGCTTGCGCCATTGGGGCAGGCTGATCAACAGCACGGCGCTGATGATCACCAGCATTGCCAGGGCCTCTTCCACACCGATGCTCTCGCCGACGAACACAATCCCCAGCAACACCGCCACCGCCGGGTTCACATAGGCATAGCTGGTCGCCGCCGCCGGGCGCACGTGCTTGAGCAGGTACATGTAGGCGTTGAACGCGATGATCGAACCGAACACCGTCAAGTAGGCCAGGGCCAGCCAGCCTTCCAGCGGCGGCATGGCCTGCAGGTGCTCGCCGGACAGCGTACTGACGATCAGCAGCGCCACACCGGCCACCAGCATTTCCGCGGCACTGGCCATGGCACCCTGGGGCAGCGGCAAGTGGCGACTCCACACCGAGCCGAAAGCCCAGGAAGCCGCCGCCATCAACAGCAACACCGCCCCCAGTGGGCTCGATTGCAAGGTGCTGCCCATGTTGAGCATCGCAATACCGATGATCCCCAGAATCACCCCGGCCCATTCCAGCCGCGTATTACGCGCGCCCCAGAAAAAACCACACAGCAGGGTGAACAGCGGCACGGTCGCCACCGCCAATGCCGCCACGCCGGACGACACGCCCATATGTTCCGCCACGCTGACGCCGCCATTGCCTACGGTGAGCAACAAAATGCCGATCATCCCGGCCGCCTTCCACTGCGGCCACGTCGGCGCCGGCACCCCGCGCCAACGCAGGTAGGCGTACATCAACGCGCCCGCGGTGCAAAACCGAATCCCCGCCAGCAGCAGCGGTGGCCAATACTCCACGCCAATGCGAATCACCAGGTAAGTGGAACCCCAGATCACATACAACGCAAAAAAGGCGGCGATCAACGGTAAGGGAAAACGACGTGGGCCAGGCATGGGCGGCTCTATGGCAGGAGTTGGGAGGCTTATTCTAGAAACGAAGGAGCATAAACATAAGTTACAAAACCTGTTTAAAGCGCCCATACACTTTTCAAAGCATGGTTATGAAGGCTATAACCCATGCTTTCGAAAGCCACGCGCAACCGGAGCCTTATCATGGACAAATACGACCGCATGCTCCTCAGCGCCCTGCTCGAAGACGGCCGCGCTTCCTACGCCCAACTGGCCCGCACGGTGAACCTCTCCGCCCCCGCCGTGGCCGAGCGCGTGGCCAAGCTGGAGGCCAGCGGGGTGATTACCGGCTACCAGGCCAAGGTCGACTTGTCCAAAGTCGGCCTGCCGATTCAATGCGTGATTGAATTGCGGCTGACCAATCACGGCAGCCAGAAGGTTTACGACGCCCTGGCGCAAATTCCCGAGCTGACCGAATGCCATCGGGTCACCGGCGACCCGTGCGTGATCATGCAAGCAGCAGTGGGCACCATGCCGGAGCTGGAAGACCTGATTAATCGGGTGGCGAAGTTCGGGTTCAGCAAGACGTCGATTATTTTGTCCAGCGCCATAGAGCGCCGAGTGCCGCTGAGACAATTGGAAGGGAATGGCAAACATGGCGGTTAAACAACTGCAATTTGAGCGGGTCATCAGTCTCAGCCATCCAATCAACCCGCGTATCCCGCTGTGGCCGGGCGACCCGCCAGTGGCGTTCGAAGACGTTGCGTCATTGGAGCGGGACGGCTATTACCTGCGCCGCTTCAGCATGGGCGAACACAGCGCCACCCATATGAATGCGCCGAACAGCTTTTATGCCGATGGGATGGGGATTGACGGTTACTCGGCAGAAGCGCTGGTGCGGCCGGCGGTGGTGATCGATGTGCGCGGCAAAGCCGCGGCCGATCCGGATTACCAAGTCAGCCCGCAGGATATCCACGCCTGGGAACACCGACACGGCCCTATCGATGCGGGTTCGGTGGTGCTGGTGTACACCGGGTGGCAACACCTCTGGAACGACCCGACCGCCTTTTTCGGCCACGATGCGCAAGGCTCGCACTTTCCAGGGATTGGCGAGGCCGCCATTGGCTTTTTGCTGGAGCATCGCCAGATTGCCGGCGTGGGCATTGATACCCACGGCGTGGATTATGGGCAAAGCAGCGCGTTCGCCATCAATCATGCGGTACTGGCCGAAAACGGGATTGTGCTGGAGTGCCTGACCCAGCTCGACCGGCTACCGGCCACTGGGGCAACGCTGGTCATCGGGATATTGGCGCTTGAGGGTGGCTCGGGTTCACCGGCCTCGGTGATGGCCTTTATTCCCTGACATCATCGCGGCGTTGAGCGCTCAACGATCAGATCGACTGTCTGCCTGATGGTCGTCATGGATGAAGTCGGTGTGCTCCGTCACCTGGCTTCGTTCGATAAAACCGATGATATCGACGAATAGCTGGATAACCTTTTCGCTATGGGGGGGACGCCATACATGAGTGAAGAGGAAAATCAGAAAGGTCCTAGGTCACAGCCGGATTTGGCCTACCGACCATTCAGAACTCAAGGGAAAGCGATCTCAAACCACCGGAATTTCAGTGGCCAGCAAGACCGATCCCTTTCATTTGCGGGACGTTTCCGAGAGAATCCCACGGCCTTGTTTCCGTCGGATTCGGTAGCTAGTCTCGGCCTGTCATCGAATGTTCGGTGACCGGACGTGCAAGTCCGACTAAACAAAAGCTTTTCAGATGCCTCACACAGTCAACGCCCAGTTATTACGACATGGCGCTGATTTGTTATGGCAGCTGTGCGCGGGAGATCCTCGGATCTGCTGGGTTTGCCTTTTGTCCCGGTCTTGCACACTCGCGTACCGCTGCCACCCTATTTGCGTGCAAGCGAATAGACGCAGCTCCTGCTTAACAAGAGGAGTTTCACCATGGTCAAAGTCACCCCCGACCCACCCAAGTCCAAACCCGATTTCCCCAGCGAAGACGCCCTGCTCCACCGTCGTGCCATCGACTACTACCTCAAGGCATCCGCCCCGGACGCGCCCATTTTTATCCTGAATGACAACCTGAGCTTCGAAGACGCCCTGGCCCATGCGGCGGATTTGCTGCATTGCGCGGTGGAGACGGCCCACGCGTCGGGTGAGGTGATGAAGGCGCCGCAGCGGGCGGTGATGCATTTGGTGGAGATGGCGAAGGGGGTGGTGGATCAGGCGTTGGAGTGTGCGCAACCTCGATAGGCGACGCATCACCCAATGTGGGAGGGGGCTTGCCCCCGATTGCGGTGTACCAGCCAGCTTATCTGTAGCTGACCCACCGCTATCGGGGGCAAGCCCCCTCCCACATTTGGAAATTCAGTGGTCTTGAAACCGTGCCCAGGCTCAGAACCCGCGATGTTTCTTCAGGTGCTCATTGATCTTCGCGGCCGGCACTTTCTGCAAGGTGCACAGCAAATCGTGGGACAGTTCGCGCAGGCCGTGGGTCTGGCGCAGTTCCCGGGCCAGGTGCGCCGTCAGGTTGGCGGCCATCTCGGCATCCGCCAGCGCCCGGTGAGCCTGGCCGGTGTGGGGCAGTTGGGCGTAGCTGTTGAGGGTGCCGAGCTTGTGATTGGGCGCCGCCGGCATGAGGCGGCGGGCCAGCAGCAGGGAGCAGGCGAATTTCTGCAGGCGGGTGCGGCGGATCAGGCCCAGTTCAAAGTCCCAGAACTTCTGGTCGAACGCGGCGTTGTGCGCCATCAGCGGCGTGGTGCCGACGAACTCATTGACCTCATTCATCACCCGCTCGGCCGGTGGCGCGTTGCGCAGCATGGCGTTGCTGATGCCGGTGAGTTGTTCGATGAAGCCGGGCACGCGCACGCCGGCATTCATCAGGCTCTGGTAGCGGTCGACAATGTGCCCGCGCTCAAGGATGACCACGCCAATTTCCGTGGCCCGGCAGTGGCTGCTCGGGGTGATGCCGGTGGTTTCAAAGTCGATGACCGCTATACGTTCCAAACCTGTTCCAACTCCGTTCAACAATGTATTGAGCCGCCGCGCTTATTTGAGCAGCAACGCGCCTTCGATCGGTACGTAGCGGCTGGCCGCGCGTATCAGCGAGTTGGCCGTCAGCCCCGGCACCCCGTAGGCCACCGCTTGCACACCATGCTTGTGGATGATGCGCTCGAGCAGCATGTCGAAATCCCCGTCGCCGGAGGCCAGCACCACTTCGTCGACGTGATCGGCGGCGTCCATGATGTCGAGGGTGATGCCCACGTCCCAGTCGCCCTTGGCCGAACCGTCGCTGCGCTGGATGTAAGGCTTGAGTTTTACCGTAAAGCCCAGGTTGCGCAGGATCTGCTGGAACTGTTGCTGTTTGCTGTCGCCACGGTCGATGGCGTAGGCGTAGGCCTCGACGATCTGCCCATGGGCGCTGATATCAGCCCAGAGCGCCGCGTAGTTGAAGTGGCAGCCGTAGGCCTGGCGAACGGTGTAATAGAGGTTTTGCACATCGGCGAACACTGCAATTTTCTTCACCGCACTTCCTCACTGACCGCCAGGCGCCAGCGCCCGGAAAGGTTGCCAGTATGCCAGCCATGGGGAGGTTTCCGGGAAAAAATCAGACCGGGGCGACGCAGCGCCCCGGGTCGAGCGGGTCAGACGAAGGAATCGTCGTCGCCAAAGGCGGAGGAATCGTCGACATAATCGCTGTCGGCGACGCTGTCCACGTTGTTGCTGCCCCAGTTGTCATTCCCGGCGAACTTCTGGTCATCGTTGCCCCAGCCACCTTGATCACTGGCCGGCGCCGGTTGTTCGATGATCTCTTCCACCACCTGCGGCTGCTGGTTGTGATGAAACAGGCTGCTGATGCCCTCGGCGAGCAATACACCACCGGCCACGCCGGCTGCGGTCTTCATGGCGCCACCGAGGAACCCGCTGCCGGCTGGCGCGACGGCGGCCGGTTGTGGCGGCTGTTGATAATTCTGCTGCGGCGCCGACGCGTTGAACGATGGCCGCGCCGGTTCACGCCAACCGCCGCCCGAATTACCCGGCGCAGGCTGCGCCTCGCGCGAACCGCCGCCAAAGATGCTCGACAGGAAGCCACCACCGCCGCTGGCCGGGGCCGGTTGCGCGGATTTGGCGCGCTGCAATTCTTCCTGCAGTTGCTGGATCTGCTGGGCCTGCTGCTTGTTCTGCGCATCCAGGCTTTGCAGCGCGTGTTCCTGCACCAGGAGCGACTGGGTCATGTAGTAGCCGGCGGCCGGTTGGCGAGTCATGTGTTCCTTGATCCGCGCTTCGGCCTGGGCGTCGCGGGGGGCTGAGTCCGTCTCGGCTTGCTGCAACCGTGAAAACAGTCCATCGATCAGGGTTTGTTCTTCGCTGTTCATGGCGACCTCGTTAGATTGCCGGTAAAAATCAGGGTCCCGCCTGACATCAGGCAAGGTACGTCCTAGTTATGGGGCTGTTACCAATTGTTTCAATGGTCTTTACTCAAGGTTTACGTTTGCTTGCCCAGGCCGGCTATCGGTTAAAGTGTGTCCCTGCTTTTCGGCCTGTGATGACTCTGATGAATCCGTTAGACGTGCTGCGCGACTCCTTCCGCTTTACCCTGCGCAACCTGGGCGCCATCGTCCAGTTGTGCCTGCCGCTGGTGATCCTCGAAGCCCTGTTGCAACAGGTGCTCGACCACATGCTGGGCCCGGAGGCCTTCAGCGGTTACAGCGTGGTGGTGGGGTTACTGGTGTATCCGTTGTACACCGGCGCCCTGATCCTGTTCCTCGATGCCCGCACCCGCGGCGAATCGCCACGTACCCGGGATGTGTGGGCCCTGGCCCTGTCCATGTGGCCGCGCTTCGCCCTGTTGACCGCCATGAGCACACTGCTGATTCTGCTCGGGCTGTCGCTGTACTTCCTGCCGGGCCTGTGGCTGATGGTGGTGCTGGCGTTTGCCGAATACCTGCTGGTATTGCGCGGCATGTCGGCGCTCGAAGCGATGAAGGAAAGCCTGCGCCTGACCCGTGGGCATTTCTGGCGCATCCTGGTGTGCCTGCTGTGCGTAATGACGCCGCTGTGGCTGCTCAAGGGCGCCAGCGTGGCGGCGTATCCCGAACCCGCGCCGCTGCTGGGGCTGCTGATGGACAGCGCCCACAGTTTCCTGCAACTGTTTACCAGTGTGGTGCTGTTCCGTTTATTCATGTTGATCGGTGGCGACGCCGACGCGCGGTGATATGCTCCGTGCCTCTTCTGAAACGCACATAAGCCGAGCCGATGACCCGTTTATTGCGCATCACCGTGTTGAGCCTGCTACTGATTGCAGGCCTGTTGGCGGCACTGATCTACAGCCTGACCTGGCGCCCGGCCGACAAGGAGACCCTGCCGGTCAGTTGCGTGGCGCCGCGTGCGCCGACCCTGCTGCCGGGGCAGGCGCTCAAGGTGATGACCTGGAACGTGCAGTACCTGGCCGGCAAAAACTACGTGTTCTGGTACGACACCCCCGACGGCAGCGGCCCGGACGAACGGCCCACGGTTGAGGACATGGCCTTCAGCCTCGACGAAGTGGCGCGGGTGATCCGCGACGAACAGCCCGACATTCTGCTGTTGCAGGAAATCGACGAAGGCGCCAAGCCCTCCCATTACCAGGATCAACTCGCGCTGTTGCAGGAGCGGCTGGTCGACCTCTACCCGTGCAGCACCCAGGCATTCGACTGGAAAGCCGACTTTGTGCCCAGCCTGCCCATCTTCGGCAGCGTCGGGCGCAAGCTGGCCACCCTCAGCCGCTACCAGATCGAACACGCCGAGCGCCTGCAACTGCCGACCGCCGATGCCAACTTCATCAGCCGCCAGTTCCAGCCCAAGCCCGCCTTGTTGCTGACATACCTGCCGCTGAGCGACGGTGGCCAATTGGCGGTGCTCAACACACGCCTGGACGGCGGCATACCTGGGCGCAGTGCGGTGCAGGAGCAGGTGGAGGCCACCGTGAAGTTACTGGATAAACTCGAAGGCCGTGGCACGCCCTGGTTGATCGGCGGGGATTTCAATCTGCTGCCGCTGGGCCAATTCCTGCGCCTTGATGCGCAAAAACGCGGCCAGTATTCGCCGGACAGTGAGTTGCACCTGTTGTGGGACAAATACCCGATGATCCCGAGCAACAGTGAATCCAGCGGGATCGACCGCAAGCAATGGCTGACGCACTTTCCCAATGACCCAAGCCTCGAGGGGCCGGATCGGACGCTCGACTACCTGTTCTACAGCGCGCGGATCAAGCGGGTCGAGGCCAAGGTCAGGCAGGAAGATACTTTGCGCATCTCCAACCATTTGCCGGTCATCGCCCGCTTCTTGCTGCCCGCCGCGCAATAAAATGTGGGAGGGGGCTTGCTCCCGATGGCAGTGTGTCAGTCGGTACAGCTGTTACTGGTACACCGCTATCGGGGGCAAGCCCCCTCCCACAGGTAATGCCGTTCAGTTAAGCGTATATCGTGCTCTGTAGGAGCGAGCTTGCTCGCGAAAAGCGTCAACGATAACGCGTGCTTCCTGAATGAACGCGGCGCCTGTGAGTTTTTCGCGAGCAAGCTCGCTCCTACAAAATGCCTTAACTGAACGGCATTACCTCCCACAGGGGATTTCCATTGTGGCTACTTTCGGGGTTTGATCCTGGCGGTCGCTTCGGCCACCAGGGGGTCGTCCGGCCAGTAATGCTTGGTATCACCTATCTCCCTGGTGGATTGACAACGTGCATCCCCCGGAAAAATATAGGCGTCAGCCAATTCAGAAGAAAATGGCATTGACTGTCAATGTTACAACCAAGGATTGACTATCTGCAGGTCAATTACGGCAGACATTGACACACTATCCGCCAGCCGCACGCTTGCTTCAGACCGAGCATTGACACTCTAGTGCTCGCTGGACAATTGCATCCCACTTGACCACCCGTTTGCATTGCCAATGACCTGTCATTTGCATTCCACCTGACCAGCTGTTTGCGTCGAATTTGACCAGCACAACGGGAGCGCCTTGACCGGCAGCTGGCGGCCGGAAGCGGGCATTGGGTGACTGGATTTCTAAATCTATATATGAGGCCGACATTTAATCGCCAAAACTGAACTCTTGTGTGCAATCTCATGCCATCCATAGACACACCTACGTCGAATTCGTAAGCTTCGTTGAGGTCTTGTCGTCTAACCCCTCGCCTTTCGACACAGTTTTTTGGGCTCAGCGGTTGCATGTAGGCAAGGAACTGATGCGGTATTAGTAAGGGAAATCTACAACTCATGACTATGCAAGGACCGTCCAAGCAGATCCTATCATTGACTCCTGAGCAAGTTGAGGCCATTCGCAAACGCTGGCATCAAAGCTCTTCTTTCATAGGGTATCCAGACGCCGAACGTGATACGGCTCAAGATAAGTGGTTCGACAATTTACTAGTCCGACCAGATTGGTTTGATAATGCAACGGCCACAACGGTGACTGTCGCTGTGGCACGAAAGGGCGCAGGGAAGTCCGCCGTTCGCCTTACTAGCATTGAGCGTCGCAAAGAGGATTCTCAAACCTTAATTGTGGAGGCCTCAGCGGACGAGCTTGCATCGTTACATGCCGAACGTCTGGCGAAGGCAACCGAACGTGGATACGGCGCAGTTGCCGATTGGATGCAGATTTACGCAGACATGATTTGCAGGCGGCTTGCACATGACATGAGCGGACGTTTACTCACCAGCGATGACGATATTGCATTACGTGCTTGGGCTATCACTAAGGGTATAACCGAGCGAGACTTCGGAGAACGTATAGCCGACGTAATTAAGACACTTGTTCCGTGGGCAAAGAACATTGCCTCCGAAAACGCAGCGCAAGAAAAGAATAGTGTCGAAAGAATTGCCCGCGTTGCACAAGCAACTAATTTCGCCCTTTATGTAGACGATTTTGACAACTTGCAAGAAGCGGGCGGCGCTACAAGTATTCGATTGATTCGAGACGCTATAGAGGCAGCAGATCGAATCACTCACAACAACTTAAATGCCGAAGTCCATCTCTTTATGCGACAAGATTTGTGGTTAAATATAAATCCCGGCTGGCATTATTCTGACAAGGTGAGTGGTGTCGTTCATCTTAATTGGGATGTGAGCGATTTGAGGAAATGGACTGCAAATAGACTGCGTTTTGCGATTGCGGCAGCGCTAGGGTGTGAACCTAAAAAAATTCGGGTGCCTTTCGATGATATGTGGCATGTATTCTTTACTCCAGAAGTCACGCTAAAGAATAAATCGACGAGTGATTCATTTAGTTATTTTGTCCGCCGCTCAATGTATACGCCGCGAAGCCTCAGGGCCATGATCAAGTTTGCACTCGACGGGTCAGAAAGACTGCCGGTCACTGACTTAGAGATTCAAGATGCAGAGTGGATTTACTCCACTGACCAGCTCGAATTCTTAAAAACTGAATTTGGTGGACTTTGTGTCGGATTGGATATTTGTCTGCAATCTTTTACTGGCAAACCTCTCGAGTGGATTGCATCTGACCTATACAAACATCTCCGAGGCCTAATCGGGAATGGTCAAGTGAAGCTCCATAAAGGCGTCTCCTACGGTGAGCCCGATATCGCGCTCGCGCGTTTTTTATATCGGATAGGATTTATGGAGGTTCGATATCCAGAAGATGAGCGATACGAAGTGCGTGATGTAATGCGTCATCCAGATCATTGGAAAAGTGTGAGAACGGACGACGCTGTACGATGGGCGGTTCGAAGCGCTTTCTTCAATGGCTTAAAGTCGCACCGCTCTTAACTCCTGAGAATAAAAAATATGTGCATGGGATTTAAACGCAGTTTGTAATGGACATGGATTGGCGCAGTCGGTTGCTATCGCTAAAAGCAATCACCCTGTGACTGCTATTTCTGGGTCGATAGCGGCTTAGGCTGAACCACTTTTATTCCCATAAAAAGGCAGCTTAGGGTCGAAAAAGTTCGACCTTGAGCATCCGCTTTTGGCCGAACGCGGTAACTCATAAGCGACTGCTTTCGGCCAAACGTGTCCTTTGGGTGTAGAGGGGACGCTCAACGTTTTATTTTTTAGCTCTCAAGCGATTTACTTTGTACAACTTAAAAGCCGACAGATAAAAAATAGAGGGCTGAATATGAAGATAGGATGGAAGACTAAAAATAGCAATTTGAAGCCCGAAGAAATTATTAAAAAAATTGAGAGTATAAAAAAAATAACCGTTGATGGTCGAGTGTCATTCGAAGCCTTTGAATATCACAATGCCTTCGCAAGCCTTTTCTCAATGATTGAGTTAACGTCAAAATCGGACGGACTAAATCTTGACTCAATTCTGTCCAGAAGTATTTCAATCACTGCTACGGCAGGAGTGCTCACTAAAGATGCGCTAATGGAAAATATTCAGAAAATTTGTCGAGCTGAGCTCGCTACCAGAGAAGAAAAATATTGTTTCCTCACTTCTGTATCCATCAACCCTGCTCACCTGACTCTTAAGTCAATATACATTGAAGATACACATATAAATTTATTTTCTGGAGACTATCCTAAAAAATACTACTCTAGGAGCCGGGAGATTAAGGCATCTCACCGTACGTTGAATGACGAACATGAGCAATATTGCAAGGTTAAGATCCAGTTGAAAGCCAAAACCGACCAGGGAGCCACGACGAAAGCACTGAGAAGCTTAGACATACTCAGAGCGATTATGGCGTTATTTGGAAATTCGAGTATGGAGCTAATGGGCAATAAACAGGCCGCCATAAATAAAGTCAGGCTGGGGCAGACGCACACACTACACTACTTTAGTGGCAAGCCAGCAAAATCGACTGTATGGTATGAACCATATTTTGAAGCAGGTAAAGTATACTCACCATCGAAGCCGGAAGTATTTGGTAAAAACGTCAAGTGGGCTCTTTCAAGATTAAAAATATGCAAATACGGTAGAGTAATAAAGGACTCGCTACTTCGATACGTCCGAGCACTGGATGAAAGAGAACACAATTCGGCTCTTATAAGGCTTTGGGGCGCACTAGAATGTCTTGCATCACCATCTGACTCAAATAAAGATGGCATACCTCGACGCTGCGCTTTCTTATTCGAAGAAAGCGAGTTTCATCAACAAGTACTTGAACACCTTCGTGAACATAGGAATCAGAGCGTACATGCCGGCGAAGAAAGCGAGCGCGCTAAAACATATTGTTATCAAATACAGTTTTATTTCAGAGAGCTCATCTTATTTCACCTACGCCGATCCGACGACTTCCAGTCTTTAGCCGAAGCTAACCAGTTTCTCGACCTGCCAGCGAAACCAAGCGATCTACAAAGAAAGATTGATCTGTATAAAAAGGCGTTAGAGTTTCAAGGCGGGTCTACGGATATCCAATGACGCCATTGCAGAAAAGCTCATGAGTATCCACTACTCGATCCCGAGTAGTGCTTGCGCGGAGGAACGTAAGCGGATGGCGAACACACCTACCGAACTCCAGTATTTAGGGCGATGGTGTCCGCGTATTTTAAGCGGACGCGATCACCCTTATCGCCAGGATTTCCATGCGCCAACGCAGCTCTTACCCCAAACCATTTAAAGCCCAGGTCGTCCAGGAATGCTTGCAACCTGGAGCGACGATTTCCAGCGTAGCCATCCATCACGGCATCAACGCCAACGTGATCCGCAAGTGGCTACCGATTTACCGGGATCAATCACCCGCAACTCTGCCGGCCTTCATCCCCGTACAAGCTGCACCCAAGCGCGCAACAGAAGAGACGGTGATCATCTCACTGGTTCTGGGCGATAAATCCGTCACCGTAAAATGGCCAGCCTCAGATCCGGACGGCTGCGCGTGTTTTATCCGTGGCCTGGCCCAATGATTCGTATCGACTCCATCTGGCTCGCCACCCAGCCCATGGACATGCGGGCCGGCACTGACACTGCACTGGCCCGGGTGGTTGCCGTGTTCGGTGCGGCGAAGCCGCACTGCGCCTACCTCTTTGCCAACCGCCGGGCCAACCGCATAAAGGTGCTGGTGCATGACGGCGTTGGTATTTGGCTAGCGGTGCGACGCTTGAATCAGGGCAAGTTTCATTGGCCGGGCATCCATCTTGGCGCGGAGGTCGAACTCGACCCCGAACAACTCCAGGCGCTGGTACTTGGATTGCCTTGGCAGCGAGTAGGTGCAGGCGGCGCAATTACATTGCTCTAATACCTGGCTTATAGCTGTGACCGGAGGACTGCTTTGGTAAAATCCACGGCATGACTTCTTTGCCCGATCTCGATCAAATGCCCCCTGAACAACTGCGCGCGCTGGCTGCGCAGCTGATGTCCAAGGTCGACACCATGGGCAGAAAGATCCATCGTGATGAGACGATCATCGAGCAGCTCACCCACGAAATCGCCATTCTCAAGCGACACAAGTTTGCTAAGCGCAGCGAGCAGATCAGCCCGGCGTAAGGCAGCTTGCTCGATGACCTGCTTAATACCGACCTCGAAGCCATCGAGGCCGACTTAAAAGCACTTCATCCCGCACCCGCGCAGATAGAACCACGCCAGCAACCCAAGCGTGCGCCGTTGCCGCCGCAGTTCCCGCGCACTGTGATCCATCACGAGCCGGACAACACTCAGTGCGCTTGCGGCTGTCAGCTTCAGCGCATCGGTGAAGACGTCAGCGAGAAGCTGGACTACACGCCGGGCGTGTTCACCGTCGAACAGCACGTTCGTGGGAAATGGGCCTGCCGGCAGTGCGAAACACTGACCCAGGCCCCGGTGCCGCCGCAGGTGATCGACAAGGGCATCCCCACTGCCGGCCTGCTGGCGCAAGTGATGGTGGCCAAATTCGCCGACCACCTGCCGCTCTATCGACAGGAAAAGATCTTCGGCCGTGCCGGCCTTGCCATCCCGCGCTCGACACTAGCGCAGTGGATGGGTCAAACCGGCGTGCAGCTTCAGCCGCTGGTCGATGCGCTGCGCGAAGCAGTGCTGGCCCAGCGCGTAGTCCACGCCGATGAAACACCGGTACAAATGCTGGCTCCAGGAGAGAAGAAAACCCACCGCGCTTACGTCTGGGCCTACTCGGTACCTAGGCCCCTATCGATACACGGGTACAGGTAAAGCTTTGCTGGTTTCAGCCGAAACATTCCGAACGGAGAAAAAACTGGCTACGGCAGGCTACTACTGAACCATCCTGGGCTCTATCAGACGTCGACTTCATAGAACGTTCGCCTTGGATAGCTTTAAACAACATCTTCAAGCCCTGAGGCCTGCCATGCTTAGAAATGCTCCTTTGAGTACAAAGCTACTGCTTATTTTGATGTTTCCCCTGTTGGGCTTTCTGGTCTTCGCCGGGATTTTTGTAGCTGACAAACGGGAGACACTGAGCGAGATGAACCGAGCGGTCACCGCTACCGGCACCGCGCAGAAACTCAGTGACGTAGTAACCACTATCCAGCGTGAGCGCGGCGCAAGCGGCGTGTTTCTGGGCAGCGGTGGTAAGACGATGCAGGACAAGTTGAAAGTCTTACGCCAAGAAACCGACCGTGCGGTGAGCGCGATGCATGCGCAATCGACCGAGGGTCTTATCGCGCCTGACAAGATGCTGCGCGCAATTGATGGTTTGGCCGGACTGCGTCAGCAGGTGGACACGCTCGCAATCAATAACGGCGAGTCCGGCACCCGATTCACCGATCTTATCAAAAATTTGATCGGCTTCTCTTACTCACTGGAAACCAGCATTGAGGATCCGGAAATCCTGCGTGGGCTGAGTTCACTCAATCAGTTCGTAGACATGAAAGAGCGCTCTGGTCGAGAGCGTGTACTGCTTGGCCTGGCATTCAACCAAAACCGTTTTGATGCGCCGCTGTTGTCACGTTTCAGCCGCAACATGGGCGAGTTCTCCGGCTATTTCGAGGCCTTTCAACGCTGGGCTCCTGCCGTGTTCAAAAATAAGCTGGATGCGGTTCTACAACAGCCCGCATCCGTCGATGTAGCTCGCCTGCAAAAACTCGGATTTGATACGCCTCTAGGCGATCCGCTTAATATCAAACCCGAAGACTGGTTCAACCTTTCCACCAGCCGTATCGACATGATGGCTCAGGTCGAGGCTGAACTGGGCCAGACGGTCGTGAGCCTAGCCAATGTCGCGCGTACCGATGCCCAGCGCAGTCTGTATGTCGCAATAGCCACCGTCATTCTGATGTTGATTGCGGTGCTGTGGCTCGCTTCGGTGATTATTCGCAATATCAAAATCGCTGTGGTCGACGTGAACCGCACCCTTATTTCGCTATCCACGCGTGACCTAACTGCCAGAACCCGTTACACCGGCAGAGACGAGTTTGGCGAGATCTCGCGTAACCTGGATAACATGGCCATACAGATCGGTGAAGTGATCCGTGAGATCGGGAGTGCCACGGCGCAGGTCGCGACCGCCGCCGAGCAGTCTTCGGCTGTGGCCCTGCAAACTAGCAATAACGTCGTCCAGCAGCGTCAAGGCACCGATCAGGTGGTCACTGCCATCAGCGAGATGAGCGCCACGGTCAAAGACGTGGCGCGCAGCACTACCGACGCCGCAGAGATGTCGCAGCGCGTTAATGCCAGCACTATGCAGGGCAAGGCTGAAATCGAGAACACCATCAGCTTGATCAAAGGGCTTGAGGTTCAGGCCGAACAAACATCCCGAATCATTGAGGAGCTCAAGGGTGAAAGCTATTCCATCTCCTCGGTTTTGGATGTGATTCGTGGTGTAGCAGAGCAAACCAATCTGCTAGCTTTGAACGCTGCCATTGAGGCTGCCCGTGCCGGTGAGCAGGGTCGTGGATTTGCCGTGGTCGCCGATGAGGTGCGGAATCTGGCCAAAAAGACTCAGGATTCCACCGTCAGTATCCAGAAGATGATCGCCAATCTGCAATCCGGCTCCGACCGTGCCGCCACTTCCATGCAGGAAACTCTAGGGAAGGCTCAAGAAGGCGCGAGCAACGTAGTGCGCGCAGGGGAGTTGCTAGAAGAAATAGCCGAGGGCATCGCGACCATCAGCGACAGCAACATACAGGTCGCCTCGGCGGCAGAACAACAGAGTCAGGTTGCCGAGGAGATCCACCGCAACGTAAACGACATCAACACTCTGGTTATCCAGGTCAGCGCCGGTGCTGAACAAACCGCCGTCACCAGCCGCGAGTTAGCCCGCTTGGCCGAGCAACAGCAGGGGCTGGTGGGACGGTTCAAGGTGAACTGAGTTACAAGTTTTTTTACCGGATGCTCAAATGCCCGAGAGAACGACTTTCGGGTATTTGAGGATTGGTAGATGAGAGGGTGACGCGCCTATAAGGGCTACTTTGCTCAACGCGATAAACGAGGCTTTTCATGACGCCGGATGAGGTCAGGCCATGGATTATCAGCCGTCCTACGGCTTTCTGAAGGACTGCTTATACCGATTTCTGTCCTTCGTGAACGGCAGCTTCGGGTTGATTTACACCGGTCAGGCTCGGCCATTACCGAAATTGGCTGCATGGCCCATGCCCGCCGAAAGTTTTTTGATCTACACGTCGCGAATAAAAGTCAGTTGGCCGAACCAGTCCTACACTCGGTTGGAGGCCTGCAGGAAGTTGCCGGTTCAGCGGGCGTGTGAAATCGACCAGTTGCTGCCGCATAAGTGGCAACCGGCTCAATCACCTAAGGCGTGATGGCCGGACGCTTACAATTCACATTCGGTTTGACAGCGTTAGGAAAGCTTACTCGGACTCTGACGACTACACATTACGGCACACATTGACTGCCTGCTTTTTAGAAGTTGCAAAGCTGCAAGGTTCCAAGCCCGTGAGGGAAGCGAGTCAGTCTTATCTGACTAATATTGACATTTGAGTCAACCGGCCATAGAGTTTTCACGGTAGCCCTTGAGGCACTTGAGCTTTAACCCCTTGAGGGATTTGCAGAGCCCGGCTAATTTCCGGGTTTTTGCCTTTCTGAGACTTCTGCTGACGCGGCTGCCACCAACATACTGAAACTTCATGCTCCGTCCGCTCCCGCAGCTTGATCGCCATCTCAAGATCTAGATACGCCTCCTTGTCAGCCGATAGCGATCCGGCGTCTTTGGCCTTAGCATGCAGCCAGGCCCTGCTTTTCTCATAGTCACTGCAGAACACGAATATCGACCCCATGCAGAAAGCTGAAAGCCTAGTGCTGCTGAGTTTGCCTGAGAATCATATCGAGCTCGACACAATGAGTCAGTTGGAGCAGGCTTCCAGAGAAACCTGCATCTTTCTGATCAAGCGGTTTTAATCGTGCCAGTCGGTTCAAGCTGAGTTATTTCGTCGTCGCAATGACCAAGCTGCGCAAGAAGTTCTCTTGGGCGGCTACCCCGTCAACACGGAAATTTTCGAACAAGCTCACGCCGAGGTGAAGGTCATGCCTTTGTCACTACGCAGCAGGGATTCGACCTTTGCCGAGTGGCCCGAGCGGCTATAAGCCATCGAATGTTCCAGCTCGCGCACCCGTTGCCACAACTTCATATTCTGAGCCAGCACGTTGTCACGCTGCATCTGAGCGATTGATAGCGTTTTTTCCAGCGCGGCCAGCTGACTTTCCATCTGCCGGATTTTTTTGCCGCTAGATGAACCCGCCCCTTTGCTGGCCTCTGCCCGAACCGCCTCGATTTGAGCCAGTAGCGGTAAATGCGCTTTACGCGACTTCTTCAAGTAGCCACGATCAAATCCAGCCTCCAGACTGACAATGCTGGCAGTGAGTTTCGACAGGTCTAAAGCAACATGCTCGGGCACAACAGGCTTACCAACCAAGAGGCGCTGCAAGGCTTGCTCGCAAGCGCCCACCCCCTTGCTTGTTCCGTCACCAGACTTCATGGTTAAACCTCCACCGAGTCAATCAGACGGGCTTTGAAGGCGGTTAAACGCTCAATGTCGCCCTTCACAATTTGATATTCGCCCGAGCCTTCTGCGTAACTGTACAATTCATTCTCCGCATCCTCAATCGCCGCATTGAGCTTATAAGGCTTGATAATCGCGCCCTCGCAAGACAGGCATTCCGTGTAGTCACCGAGCAAGAAGGAGTAGCAACGGCCCGCCTTAGTACAGCCACCGAGCAGTGTCGGACGGTAGCTAATTGCACCGCTTTTAACCCGTTGTTCGGTGTCAGCGCGGACATCTTCAATCTGAATCTCACCCGCCTTAACCCGCTCTTTCTGTTTCTCCATGTACGAGCCGGTGCCGCCGAACAGCGGTTCCTCATTAAACAGAAGATCGGCAATCAACTGGTTCGACACCGACATGGGCACGGCCATCTGATACTCGAAGGCGAAGTGATTGCTTGGCAGCACAAAGTCCTTCTTCTTGTCGTCGTAGTAGCCAAAAATGGTGCGCAGGTTATCGTAGCCATTCGCGTAATAGCGCGACATTTCAATCGTCATGTGCTTGAACTGCGCCCGCAGCGTCGGCAAGGAAAGAAAACCGCTACTGCTGCCATAGAATGCCAGCGAGCGCCGAAACTGATGACTTGTCAGCGGCCAGGGCTGGCCGGCAGCAAACGCTGGCTCATTGTAAAAGTCACGAGAAGGATCGCTCTGCGCCAGTTCCTGCAAGTCCTCTGGCTGGATCGACAGCCCGTGCAAAACAGTTCCTTGTGTCCCTCTAGCCTTAAAACTCGTCACGCCAACTTCGGCACTGTTCCGCGTATAACCAACAATGGAAGGGTTGAGAAACAGCGGGCAACGGGCTTCCAACTCGATTTTGTAGAGTTTGGCGAGTCCGCGACAAATCGCCTGGGCGACTTCGACCGCCCTGACGACCTCCCTCGGCGCGAACCATGCGGCTTCTTTGTTGTAGCCGGTGAACTTTGTGGTGGTCGAGAGGACATTTACTGACCGCGGCTTATCACGTTCAATGCCCTGGTCATCGACGACCACCTGCCTGACGACTTGATCGGACAAACAGTAATACGGCATTCGCATCACCTCTTGATCGCGCATGCCGGTATAGAGGTGGATCAGCGTTTTCACCACATACTGCATTCGGAGCAAGCGCAGTTGCAGATTTCTCCTCCCAGAACACTCAAACTCACCGGCAAACACCGAAGTCAGACCATGATCCTTGATCGCTTGCCCCATGTCGGGCCGCCGGTGTGCCTTGCCACCAACACCCAAAGAATTCTGTCTGTCATGAGTAATGCCGTAATGCTCATCAGCAAAGCAGGCGATAAAGGACTCGAAACGCCCAACGCCTACATAAAGCTGATTGAGCAGGTCGCCAGTAAGATTGATGAGATTCAAATAGATTCGTGTCGGAATGACTGGATGCTGCTTGTGCTCTGGTCGTGACAGATCAAATTTGGCGGGATTGATCACGGCATAACCCAACCGTTCTTCGCCCACCCTGGCCAAGCCTTTCAAAACCCCAGAAAAAACCTTTTTATCGAAGCTACTTTGGCCAATAAAAGCCGCCAGATAAACCGGCACGGTAAAGATCTGCCGCAAGGACAGCACGCCAACCATGGGCTTCTGTTTCTGCTCATAGCAGAACTGAATGGCTAAGCGCAGCAAGAGCCAATACTGGCAAAATGTGCTTGCGCTCAGCTTACCGAGTCGCCCGCCACCGGCAAAATAGATCATGCAATACAGCAGATGTCTGGCTTCTTCGATCAGCGCCTGCTGCTGTAGGCCACTTTCGTTGAATACCGTATCAAAACGTATTCGCGCGAGTTTTTTTGCACTCAGCCGGTATGGGTTAAAGTCCCAAACGCGTTCACCGTATACCGCCGTGGCGTTGCCTTTCGCATCACGACAAAGAACGAAATCGGGTGCGGGCTTGCCGTAGAGTTGCGGCGCCTTATCTGGCTCACTGGTTGGCGAAAACTGGCCGCTGGAAAAGAGACTGCCGATGGACTGGACAACAGCGTTCAAAATACCACTCCCATTTTTTCATAACGGCTCAGACGGCTTTCCCAGAAAGGCGTGAGCTCACCGTATTCAAACACCTTGGCCTTGATCGCTTCGACCAACTGCTTCACCGCATTCGAACGCTCGCCAAGCGCCTCAAGGATGAACTCGATTCGGATCGACAATTCTTTGTAGAGCGCTTCAGCATGAGCCGAATCGGGCGCGGCTTCACGCACCGCATTGATCACATACTGCAAACTCACAATCTTGTGCAGGTCTTCTTCATCGCTGTGACAGATATAGTGCTCGCAGTACAAGCAGCCGTATTGGCTGCGGCAGTTCGGCTCGATTGCAACAGCCCCTAAATCATGCACAGGGATCGGCTGACTGAACCCGTCACAGTGACCCGCCGCCGTTCCGATCTCGCCTTCTGCAGGCCTATGGCTGCGCTCAAACGCGACTTTGGCTGTATGGCGCATGGCCTGCCAAAACTGTCCGAACTCAGCTTTCTGCTGCTCAGGAGTAGCCTCCGAATAAGTCGAAAGATTGACCATCAAACTCTGATTCAAGGTTGCCGCTACCGTGGACGGCGACACGCCAGCGGTATGCATCCCAAGGCTCTTGTACTTGCGCATCTTGCGCGGCGAAAGTCTTGGTACCTTGGGGTCAAGGAAGGTGCCGCTGATGGAGTTGAAGAATTTTTTCATCAACATAGTTGTGTTAAATTCAGAAAATTCGTTATCGGTGCTTGCTAGTTCGCCACTCGCAGGCATCGTAAAGAACAGCCGCTCATGCGACACGCCATTCAGAATCCACTCACGGAGCTTCAGGTACTCCTTGAGCAGCGGCAACCCTGTGTCACGCCCGATGTTATAAAGAGTTGATTTCCCGCCCGCCCGGAACTTCACAGCCGACAACTCTTTCTTGATTGGAGATTTCTCAACCTCGATCGCGTCTATATAGCTAAACTGGTCAAACTCGGTCGGCGTGGCGCCTGTGATCATAAGGAGAAGGCTTGCGTAGGCTTTCGCGGCAAAACCCGCCACTTGAAGCCGGTGCCAGTGGCGCCCATATTCGTTGGCCGCATCCAAACTCGCCTGTGCGTTTAATAGAGTGCGCTCTGCTTCCGATTTTTTGTATAGCCTTCGCCCCAACCTGTCAGCAGCGGCCAAATATTCTTCGACCGTCGCAATCCGTCGCTCGCCGGCATTATAATTAAGCGGCGATGTCTTGAATGGGCCAACCCAACCATGGCTTGATGGAAACACAACCACCTCATAATCCCTGATGCTCACAACAAAGGGATATGGCTGGCTGTTCAGGACGAAAACACTGCATTGCTGGGCAATCGCCAAACAAGCGTCCCGGCACACCTCAACATGGGCAGCGCTGGCTGCCTCAGAGCCTTTTTCGGCAATGATCGGGACCGCACCTGCTAGGATATGGTGACTGTCTTCTGGATAAAGCAGTTCAATAATCCTTGAAACATTCAACTGACTATTTTTCGCACTGACGGGCTTCAATACATGATGGGCTATTTGATGATTCAGGTGCGCGGTATAGTCTCGATAGGCTTGCTGGGCTTGCGCTGCACTGGCAAACATTTCCCTGTAGCCTTGCGCGTTCAGCCAGTCGATAAAATATGCGGTAAGCGTCAATCGCAATAGAACTGTCTTATCACGCAGACCGATAAAGGACTCTAGCAGCCTCACAATCAGTTCACGACGGCTTTCGACAAAAGACTCAATCCCTACCGGCGTGCCGCGATCATCCCGAACGCTTTCATTCTTACCACGCAGCAAATATGCAAAACTGCCAATATCCAACGGCTTCTTCATCACCTTCGGAGACAGTTGCAAACGCAAGCGCTCAGGCTCAGCAAACTCATAGGTGACTTCACTCAGCGTAATAATCTGCGTATTGGCACGATGCTCGAATTGCTGACGACTATTCATCGTGCGCCTCCACCTTCAGCACCGCGTAGCCGCCATTGAACAACTTCCTCTCCCAAACCTCTTGGGCAATGACCTTTTCGTGAGTCATCTTGAACAACTTTAGGTAGTTCTCTGTCGTTTCCCTGGACTCGTGGTGCATGCGCTTCTGAATAAAATCAATGTCTTCGCCCGGTTTCAACTCTCCCTCCTGAACCAATGCCTGCAGGCGCTGGTAGAGCTGATATCCAAAGGTCGCTCGCAGCCAGTGATATGAAAAGTCTTTCGGAAATGGGCTAGAGGCTTTCTGGATCAACTTGCGCTTAACTGTTTCCGTGACCTGCCCTGTCTGCGGCGACTTAACAATCGTATAGCGCGGATCGCTTTTGGCCATGTAGTAGCAGTTACCTTGATCTGAAAGAAACAAATACATATCATCTTCGTCCACCGTCAGACCGGGATGACTTGTCTCTAACTGAGCTAGAAACTTTTCCCTCCGTTTCTTCATCATTGGGCTTTTAGCAAGCGTAACAAGTTCTTCGGCAAGTTGCTTCGGGACGTACAGGACCTGCGGTTTGTCGTATTTCGTATCGATGCCTGTGCAGGGGCCAGCATGTAATTTATAGGCACCCTCCCGCTCCAGTTTGTCCTCTGTAAAGCCTTTCAAATTCTTCAAGCGCATGGTCAGAACGGTTTGCTTGCGGGCGCCCGTCATTAGCGATGTCATTAGGATCAATCGCTCAACTGCAGACCATTCTTTTTCATTGCGAATGGCGGACAGAAATGCACCCAACTCAAGATTATAAAGCGGCCTGAGGTCCTCGCCGTCATCGCGAACGAACCCTAGCTGCACAGAACTACCCGGCGGCGTACGTCGCGTTTGGCTGCGTTTTTCTGCATCTACGACCTTGACACCTTTAAAACCCTGCACGATGAACCGTACCTGCTTGATCGTATCTACACGCTTCATGTCGAGATCATGCCAATACTCGGAAACGTACTTATAAAAGTGGTAGATAACACCTGTGTATTGATTTATCACCTGATTACTGCGGGTGCCTTCGTTAATCAGGTGGTAGAAATACTTGTATGTCGGACGAAGTGGAGGCCGAGCACCGGAGAAGTCGAGCCAATCAAGATTGTTATCCTCACAGAACAACAGGTAATCAAGTAGTTTGCTGGCACGACGCCGAACATCGTCAGTGCGCCGATTGATCGGAGCCTTTTCACGCATTAGGTTCAGCAGATAATCATTAGCCTCTTGCCACGGATATCCATTTAAATGAAACAGAAACGGGAAATTATATAAATCAGGATAGTTTTCTCCACCAACCTCACCAACTTGATACACAATTTCAGAGCCGCTTCCTTCCAGCCGGATTTTTTTTGCGTCGGGCGCTTCACTGACGTAGAGACTTGAGAAGGCGCTTCGAAGGGTCGAAAGAAGAACCAGGCGCGCTTCGTGCTGAGGATTTCGATAGGACATGACTCACCTTTAACGTAGATGAGAAGACAGTATCGATTAGGCGTTTTCGATGCATCCCTAATCAATTCACTTCCCTCACCCCGCCGCAGTGAGATTGGAGGCCGTATTGCAACTAGAGCCGCTGTAGGCTGCCTTCTACCTCAAAGCAGCGAGTAGCGCGGTCATGCACAAAGAGCTTCAGAACGAGCTGCAAAAGCCCTATCCGCGCGATTCCCCCTCCGGCTGTATCCCCGCTCACGAGGATTTTCAGGCGCGATCTGTCAACGATCCATGTTACAGAAGGGCGTCTTTGCGAAAACTGTCAATCACTTCTTGTTAAGTGAATCTACCCATGGGTCCAACTTATGGAATA
>NZ_CVTK01000030.1:0-130053 GCF_900004785.1 Pseudomonas sp. 28 E 9
GAAAAATCATCGCCGAACGCGATGAACTCGGCCACGTCACCCGCTACGAATACGCCGACGGCCTGCACCTGATCAGCCGCCGCATCAACGCCGACGGTACTCAGGTCAAGTACCGCTACGACAATGCCCGCCTTTTGCTAACTGAAATCGAAAACGAAGTTGGCGAAACCTATCAACTGGACTACCACCCCAACGGCCTGATCCGACAGGAAACCGGCTTCGACGGCCAACGCACCGCCTACGCCTACGACCTCAACGGCAACCTGCTGGAAAAGACAGAACACGGCGACGATGGCAGTCAGCTTGTTACCCGTTACGAGCGCGATCATGCCGGTCGTCTTGTAAGAAAAACCTTGCCCGATGGCAACACGGTCGACTACATCTACGACCGCCAAGGCAACCTCCTCAGCGTCGAAGACGGCCAATGGGCGCTGGCCTACGAGTACGACAAACAAAACCGTCTCACTGCTGAACATCAGGGCTGGGGCACCTTGCGCTATGGCTACGATGCCTGCGGTCAGCTGAAAAATCTGCGCCTGCCGGACAATAACCGCGTCACCTTCAACCACGACAAGGGCGGCCACCTCGCCACCGTCGAACTCAACGGTGACGTGCTCACCTCGCATCTATTCAACGCCGGTCGCGAACACCAACGCCAACAAGGCCAACTGCTCAGCCACTACCACTACGACGACCAAAACCGCCTGCACGCCCACGCCGTTACCCAGCAAGGAAACCACCTTTACCAACGCCAATACGACTACGACAAAGCCGGCAACCTCGCCCGCCTGATCGACACCCGCAAAGGCCAGCATGACTACCGCTACGACCCGCTAAACCGCCTGACCCGCGCCGATCACTCGCAAGACGTACAGGAGCGTTTCGGCCACAACCCCGCCGGCAATTTGCTTATGCAAGACAGGCCGGGGCCGGACATCTTGGCGGGCAATCGCCTGATGATCCAAGGCGATCACCATTACGACTATGACGCTTTTGGAAATCTAATAAGAGAACGGCGCGGCAAAGGTCATTCACTCGTCACCGAATACCGCTACGACTGCCAGCACCGGCTGATCGGCGTCACCAAGCCCAACGGCCAAGCCGCAAACTATCGCTATGACCCGTTTGGTCGACGTATCAGCAAAACCATAGAAGAGAAAACCACAGAGTTCTTCTGGCAAGGCGACAAGCTGATCGCCGAACACCATGCGGAACGTCATCGCAGCTACCTCTACGAACCCGACAGCTTCCGTCCGCTGGCACTGCTGGAAGGCTTCGGCCCAGAAGAGACCAAGCCCTACCACTACCAACTCGACCACCTCGGCACACCGCAGGAACTCACCAACCCCGACGGCGACATCGTCTGGTCCGCCCACTACCGCGCCTACGGCGAAATCAGCCGCCTCGACGTCGGCAAAATCGACAACCCGCTACGTTTCCAAGGCCAGTACTACGACCAGGAAAGCGGCCTGCACTACAACCGGCATCGCTACTACAATCCAGATATTGGCCGCTACCTGACGCCCGATCCGGTGAAGCTGGCGGGTGGGATCAATGGGTACCAGTATGTGCCCAGTCCTACAGGATGGATTGATCCCCTGGGACTGAACGCGAATTGTCCCGGCCTAGGCAAGAAAAAACCGACCTGCTCTTTGCCTGCTGAACCGGATATACCTGATCACTCTCGCAAAGGTGCGTTTAGGCAAGCAAAAAGGGACGCCAATATACCGATGACCCAAAATCCTGACGTGATGAAAAATCCGAAGTCAGGAAGGACGAAACAGTACAAAATAGAAAAAATGACTGATTTGAATGATGAACACATATTAGATGAGAGTGGTAGACCCATATACTCAAGGGTGTATCAATTCACGAGAGCAGACGGTTCTAAGGTTCTTATTCAGGACCATTCTGCCGGGCATAAATTTGGCAGGGCGGACGGTATAGGAGACCAAAAAGCGCACTTCAATTTGCGACCTATCGCAAAGCCTCGAAACGGAACCGTAGACGGCGGCAGGGATCATTACAACTTTAGGAAAAACTGATGAAGTATTGGAATGAATTAGATCAAAATATTTTTTTTGAAAAGATTTTTAGCATGCCCATAGAAATTGGAAAAATCGCTCTTTTTTCTTTGCAAATAGAAAATGATCGACCTTCTGTGGGGTTAGGATTCGACATACCCGAGTTTCCAGATATTTTGCCAAAAAAATGGGAAGGAAAAGGCTACAACACCTGCAGAATGGGTATTGATTGTCATGGCATTCATGAATTAAAAATACACAACATTCCCGTTAGAGAAGTATTCTTTGTCGTTATCACTAAAGAAAATAATCATTTCCACTTTAAAGCGACCAACAAAAGCTCTTTAATTGATTTCAAGGCCAAATCCATTTCAATTTGCGATCCGAATGTATACATAAATGGACCAGATGATTATTTTTTCTAGATCTTGAAAATTCTGCATGCGCCCCTATGAGCTCCATAGTTAGCCTTAATTCGTACCCTTGCCCATCTCAATCTAAACTCCCTCCAAGTTGTTTCAACGGACAGAGGATTCACCATCATGGGCAAACGTCACCCCAATCTCCCCGCCTGGCAATGGCGTCATTACCCACAAAACCATCAGCACCCGGCCAACCTGGCCTTGCACCTGATTGCCGTGCCGCTGTTCATCATCGGTTTCTTGTTGATCGTCTCCGGTGTGTTCAGCCTGAGCCTGGTCAGTGTCGCCATCGGCGTGATCGGGATCGTGGCGGGCCTGGCGTTGCAGCGTCACGGCCATAGCCTGGAAGCCCAGGCCAGTGAGCCGTTCAGCGACCGTAAGGACGCGGTGCAACGCCTGGTGGTCGAGCAGTTCGTGACGTTCCCGCGCTTTGTGCTCAGCGGTGGCTGGTGGCGCGCCTGGCGGCTGCGCCACCCGCGTTGAGCGTCAGGCGAAGACCACTACGGTCTGGCGGCTGAGGGCGATCAATTCGCCGGTCGGGCTCCAGAGCGCGGCGGCGGCGTGGCCGTAGCCGTCGCGGGCGTGTTCGATGTTGACGTGGTATTGGCACCAGTCAAGGGTGGTCAGGTTCTGCAGTGGCTGGATGAACTCGATGGTCCAGGTCAAGGTGCTGCCCGGTGCCGGTTTGTTCAAATGCGGGAGCAACGCCGGGGGCCAGGCATCGACCAGTGCGAGGATATGCGCCTCGGTCAGCGGCTCTTCCTTCACATCCCCACGCAAACGCACCCAACCGCCCATTTCACGGGATTTATTGCCGGTAAACGGCAGGCCGCCGACGCTCCAGCGCATGGCCAGGTGTCGCATGAATTCCGGCGTGACGCCGCTGATATAGGGCAGCTCCTGGCATTCATTCCAATGTTTGAACACCGGTGGCGGCTCGCTCGCCACGTCGATTTCCGACTGGCGGGATGCACCGAAACTGGCCTGGACCAGGGTCGCCACTTCACCGTTCTGCACCACACGGCCCAGCAGTTGGCTGACGGCCTTGCCCTCGCGCAATACTTCAACTTCATAGCTGGCCGGCACATCCGGCGCTACCGGGCCGACGAAGGTGATCGCCAGTGAGCGCAGCGGTCGGTCGGCCGGCACCTGCGCCCGCAAGGCCTCGTACTGCAAGGCGGCGACCAGACCACCAAAGGTGGCGCGGCCCTGGGCCCATTCGGCGGGAATGGTGACATCCAGCGGATGGCTGCGAGCAGCGTCGAGCAAATCACTAAAGCGCATGGCGACCTCACATCAAGCAAATGATGAGGGGATCTTAACCATCCACCCCGCCAGGTACAGCGCCTATTCCGGCCAAAAGCCGGACCGGTTCAGAAACAATGGGTGCTGAGCTTGTCCAGCACACGATCCGCCCGTGCCTCGGCCTTGACCATGCCGGCACGCCAGGTCGCAATGCAGGGGTGCAAGTCCGCCTGGTGCTCGGCCTGGAGCAGCCATTGCCAGCAATCATGCCAATCACCCAGGGCACCCTGGGCTTTTTTCAAACCTGCCAGGGCTCTGGCCGGCAACTTGTCCAAATCGGGGTAGGCTTCGGCCGCGTAACGCACGCGCTTGATCAGCAAGCGCAAACGGTGGCGATCATGCTCTGGATCCTTGAGCGCGTGATCGAGTGTTTTCCATTGCTTGGCCAGGCGCTTCTGGATGCGCGAGCGCAGGCCCCCGAGCAATTTCTGGTGTTGGGAGGCACGGATAAACCGTGGAAACGCATCGAGGATTTGCAGCAGGTGGGCCAGTTCCGGGCTTTGCGCGACCTGGCGATAGGCCTCAGGTTGCAGGCGCAGACGACGCTCAGCCGCCTGCTGGTGCCCGTGCTGTTGCAAGTACGCCGCCAGCACTTCGCGGTCACGCAATGGGGTGGTCAAATGGCCGACCGTGCGGGCGGCGGATTCAAGCTGTTCAACACCCGGTAAACCGCGCAAGGGCCGCAACAGGCTGCGCAAACGGCGCACCGTGGTACGCAGATCATGCAAGGCTTCATCGTCGGTGACGGCAGCAAGACGAGCCTGGCAGCTCAGCAACCCTACTTCCAGGCCAATGACCTGAGCAACTAACTGATTGACCAGCGCTGACATCCTATCCTGCCCTCCCTTTGTGATGAAAAACTCTATGCGTGGCTGATCAACGCCCGGCGCGTGACTCACGAATATAGAAGCGCGCCTTCTCGGCCTTGTTGGAGCAGCCTTCGAACGCTTCGAATTGCTGCTGGGTCTTGGCCCCCGTCAACAGCGACAACGCCTTGGAGTAGCTGACGGTGCCGGCGAAGCCCTCGGCCTTGGCCAGGTCCAGTTCTTTCCAGGCGGCATCCAACTGCGACCCGCAGCTGTCGCGATACGCGGTCTTCCCGGCACAGCCCGCCAAGGCCAGCAGGATCACAGGTACACACATCCAGGCTTTCATTGATGACACCTCAAAATATACAAAATCTGTCGTAGCCTGTAGACGTTGCCTACAGGGAAAAGTGCCTTGTCCCTAGCCTGAAATCAGTAGTACCTATTGCCAGAGCATACCCGAGCCTCGTAGCGATTCTGGAAAAATATTCTCAGGGCTCACCAAGGATTGAAGCGGCCCCCTGGATAGGTGCATTGTGGGCACCTGTTTTGCGAAGGGTCTGGTCATGAAAAAACGTGTTGCCTTGGTGTTGGGCTCCGGCGGGGCCAGGGGCTACGCCCATATCGGCGTGATCGAAGAAATCGAACGACGCGGCTACGACATCGCCTGTATTGCCGGCTGCTCGATGGGCGCCGTGGTCGGCGGAATCTATGCCGCCGGCAAGCTGGACGAGTATCGAAACTGGATCGAAAGCCTGGATTACCTCGACGTATTGCGCCTGGTGGATGTGAGCTTTCGCCTGGGCGCGATTCGCGGTGAAAAGGTGTTCGGGCAGATCCGCAAGATCGTCGGCGAAATCAATATCGAAGACCTGCGCATCCCCTACACCGCCGTGGCCACCGACCTCACCAACCAGCAGGAAATCTGGTTCCAGGAGGGTTGCCTGCACCAGGCCATGCGCGCCTCGGCAGCGATCCCCAGCCTGTTCACGCCGGTGATGCAAGGTAACCGCATGCTGGTGGACGGTGGTTTGCTCAACCCGTTGCCTATCGTGCCGGTGGTGTCGAGCCATTGCGACCTGATCATTGCGGTCAACCTCAACGCCACCAACCAGAAGCACTATCACCTGCCGGTGATCCAGCGCCCGCCGGCATTCAAAAGCCGCTTCAACAGCCTGGCCAAATCATTGGGCTCGCACCTGCCGTTTCGGCGTAAACAGGCCGAGCAGTTGATGAAGCTCGAGCAGGAAGCCTTGCAGGCCCAGGCCGCCGAGATCAACCCATGGCTGGACTCGGCCGAGCCCGAATCCCAGCAACCCGCTGCCGCGCCGGAAAAAGCCGGTGCGCCGAAGTCGGCCACGGGCTCGTTCATCATCGACAATGTCGGACCCGCCTCACTGCTGGACCTGATCAACCAGAGTTTCGAAGTGATGCAAACGTCATTGGCACAATACAAAATCGCCGGTTACCCGCCGGATGTGCTGATCAACGTGCCAAAGCGAGTGTGCCGTTTTTTCGAGTTCTACAAGGCGCCGGAGTTGATCGCGCTGGGGCGGGAAATTGCCAGTGATACGCTGGATCGGTATGAGAGTGAGCAGGCCTGAAACTCTGGCTGTTAGCCCTCATCGGGACATAGCCATCGACACTACTTCGCAGCCTACAGCCGCCAACACTAACCACGATGCGAAGCGAGTCGCTCTTGATCTTGATCTGCTTTTGATCTCAGGCGCCCCGTTAAACCACGCTGGCCGAACGCAGGCTTGAATCCGTGGGCAACCCGGCAGGACGCCGGGTTAGCCGCCCCGCGCCATGGATGGCGCGTGGCGGCGGCCCACGGATTCAAGCCTTCGTTCGGGCACACCGAGCCTAGGCGAGGTGCCGAGTGGTGGGGCAAGAGCCCTTTGCTTACTTTGGGGCTTTTCCAAAGTGAGCCGCCGTCAGGGCGGAACCCTAAGTGGCCGTTACCTAAATAATGGATATGTACTCGGTCTGATCCAGCATCCTGGTCGGCCCTGAGGCCGCCATCGGGGGCAAGTCGAATCGTCGCACCGCCCCTCCCACATTTTGATCTGTGAATACATTCAAAGTGTGTGAGGCCGCTTCAGGCCCCGGCAAACTCAAGCCCCCAGCAACCGATACCCCACCCCCACCTCAGTCACGATAAACCTCGGCTGCATCGGGTCATCCGCCAGCTTCTGGCGCAAATGCCCCACCACAATGCGCAGGTAGTGGCTGTCTTCGGTATGGGTCGGCCCCCAGATATCCTTGAGCAATTGCTGCTGGGTAATCACCCGCCCCGCATGCCGCGCCAGTTGCGCCAGCACCGCGTACTCCTTGCGGGTCAGTGCCACTTCGACGCCGTCAAGCAGGACGCGGCGGTAGGCCAGGTCCACGGTCAGCGGGCCGAAACTCAATGCGGCCTCCTGCGCCTCCCCCGCTGGCGCCTGGCGCAATAATGCGCGCACACGGGCGAGAAACTCTTGGATACCGAACGGCTTGGTCACATAGTCATTGGCGCCACCGTCAAGGGCTTCGACCTTCTGCGCTTCGCTGGCCCGCACCGAGAGCACCAATACCGGCACCGTCGACCACTCGCGAAACTCGCGCAGCACCTGCTGGCCGTCCATATCGGGCAAGCCCAGGTCAAGGACGAGCAAGTCCGGTTTGCTCAACGCCGCCTGAGCGAGGCCTTCGTTGCCGCTACCGGCTTCGATCACCTTATAGCCTTGGGAGGCCAGGCTGATGCGCAGGAATTTGCGGATCTGCGGTTCGTCATCAATGACGAGAATCGTCGCGGTCTGGCTCATGGTGTCTCAGTTAAAATCAATTAAAAAACCAACCCATGCAGGAGCGAGCTTGCTCGCGAAAAACGTCTAGGCGCCGCGTACATTCAGGAAGCCATCTTTATCGTTAACGACCTTCGCGAGCAAGCTCGCTCCTACAGGTTTTGCTCCAAGGCAGGTTGTGTCGGCAATGGCAGGAACAAGGTAATACAGGTGCCCCGCCCTTCAATACCGTCGGCCACACTGATGTGCCCACCGTGCGCGCCGACCATGCCCTGGCAGATCGCCAACCCCAGGCCGGTGCCCTGCCCGCCGCGATCACCGCGCGCAGCGGTGTAGAACATATCGAAGATTTTTGCCCGTTCGTCCTCCGGAATTCCCGGCCCCTCATCGGCTACGGCAAAAAACACCTGGCCGTCCGACACGCCGGCGCTCAACTGCAAGCGGCCCTGGGGCGGCGAAAAGCGCGCGGCGTTTTCCATGACATTGACCAGGGCCTGCTCGATCAACGCCGCATGCACATAGAGCAAGGGCAAGTCCGGCGGCACATCGGTGTCGACCTGCAAAGGCGCCAGCACGGCGCGAAGGCGGCCAAGGGCACTGCCGACGATATCCCCGGGCGACACCCAATCGCGCGCCAGCTTCAGCGCACCGTGGCCCAGGCGGGTCATGTCCAGCAGGTTCTGGATATAGCGGTCGAGGCGCTCGGCTTCATCACGGGTCCCTTCGAGCAATTCGCGACGGTCCTCCAAGGGGATCGCCTCACCCAGCGCCAGCAGGCTGTCGATACTGCCGCGCATGGAGGTCAGCGGCGTACGCAAGTCATGGGAGACGGAGGCGAGCAAGGCGCTGCGCAGTTGTTCGGTCTCACCGTGCAAACGCGCGGACTCCAATTCCTGCGCCAACTGCGCACGCGCCAACGCCTGGGCCAACGGCTGACTCAAGGCCGTGAGCAGGCGACGGCGTTGGCCACTCAACTCCATGCCGGCTTTCGCGCTGACGCCCAGCAAGCCCAGAGGGCCCTCTTCACCCGACAACGGCCACCACCACCAGCGTCCAAACGGCAAGGTGCCGGTGCCCATGCCTGCCGGTTGGTCGTGCTGCCAGGCCCAGTCGGCGGCGGCACGCTCGGCCTCGGTGAGGGTCAGCGGGCCACCGGTCTCGATCGTCCAACCGCCCTGGCCGTCGCGATTGACCAGGCACAGATCCAACTCATTCCAGCCTTGCAGGTGATGAGCCGCTGCACTGATGACCGCTTGGCGGTCCGTGGCGGCGGTGAGCTTGCGTGACAGATCGAGCAGCTCGCTGGTTTCTTCCTGGGTATCGCGCAGCGCCTGTAATTGCCGACGCTGGCGTGCGGCCAGGTTGCCGGTGAGCGCCGCCATCAACAGGAAAAACAACAGCGTCAGGACGTCCTCTTCACGCTGGATGGAAAAGGAGAAATTCGGCGGGATAAACAGAAAGTCGTAGGTCATGAACGACAACGCCGCACACACCAGCGAAGGCCCCAGGCTGCTGCGCACCGCCACCAGCAGCACCGCAGCGAGGAACACCAGCGAGATATTCGGTAACGGCAAGAGGCTGGACACGCCCCACGCCAGGCCGGCCGCAACCAGGGTGGCCACCACGGCCAGGGCATAGTCGAACCAGCGCAGCCCACGCACATCCGGCAAGCGCGGCGCTTCAGGTATATCGTCGCTGTCGAGTACGTTGATTTCCAGGCCCCGCGCATTGCGCAGCAAGCGTGCGGCAAGGCCGCCGCCGAACAGCCGTCGGCGCCAGCGCATACGCGACTGCCCCACCAGCACCAGACTGGCGCGGCGCTCGGCGGCATGCTGGATCAACGTCCTGGCCACTTCGCCGGCCCGCAGCAGCACCACCTCACCGCCCAGGCGTTCAGCCAGTTGCTGGGCATTCTGCAGGCGCAGCCGGGACTGTTCATCCCGCGCGCGGCCGTTGTCGACATGCACCAGGCTCCACGGCAAATGTCGCCGCTGGGCGACACGGCTGGCATGGCGCACCAGGCGTTCGGCTTGCGCATCGCCATCGACCCCCACCAGCAGGCGACCCCGCACCGCCGGCGCCGCTTGGCCGAGCTGGCGATATCCCTGGGCCAGATCGTCGTCGACATGGGCGGCAGCGGTCTGCATGGCCAGCTCGCGCAGGGCCATCAAGTTGGTCTGGGTGAAAAACGCATCGATGGCCGCACGCGCCTGTTCCGGCACATACACCTTGCCGTCGCGCAGGCGCTCGAGCAGTTCGCGGGACGGCAGATCGATCAGCAGCAGTTCGTCGGCCTCCTGCAGCACCCAGTCCGGCAGGGTTTCACGCACCTGCACGCCGGTGATGCCACGCACCTGGTCGTTGAGACTTTCCAGGTGCTGGACGTTGACCGTGGTGAATACGTTGATGCCGGCCGCGAGCAGTTCCTGGATGTCCTGCCAGCGCTTTTCATGACGGCTGCCGGGAGCGTTGCTATGGGCCAATTCATCGACCAGCACCAGCTTGGGCCGGGCCGCGAGCAGGCCGTCGAGGTCCATTTCTTCAAGCATTACGCCCCGGTATTCGCTGCGCAACAACGGCTGTTGCGGCAAACCGCTGAGCAAGGCTTCGGTCTCGGCGCGGCCGTGGGTCTCGACCACCCCGGCGATCAGACTCACGCCCTGGCGCAGCTGAGTATGGGCAGCCTGGAGCATGGCGTAGGTCTTGCCTACACCGGGCGCGGCGCCGAGGAAAACTTTGAGCCGGCCACGGCCGTTGCGGGGCAGATCGGCTAGCAGGGCATCGGCGCGGCCGGAGTCGCTCATGGGGTGGTCCTTCAAAAATGTCGATGCAGGAGCGAGCTTGCTCGCAAAAAACCCCAGAGCGCCACGCTGACTCTGGAGGCCCGCGTCATCGTTTAACGACCTTCGCGAGCGAGCTCGCTCCTACAGGGGTTCAGAGTTTTTCCAGGGCCATGTTCAGGGCCAGCACGTTGACTACGGGCGGGCCTACCAACGGGCTTTCGATGTGTTCATCCAACAGCTGTTGCAAGGTCGACACCGGTACATTCCGTGCGGCCGCCACTCGCGCCAGTTGATAGGCAATTGCCTCGGGTGGCAAGTGTGGATCGAGCCCGCTGCCGGAGGTCGTCAGCGAGGCCAACGGTACCGGCCCCTGCCCTGGCACCTGTTGTTTAGTCGCGTCGTCAAAGATACGCGCGGCCAGCGCGGGGTTGCTCGGGCCAAGGTTGCTGGCACTGCTGGAAACCGTCGCGAACGCGCCGGCCGAAGGGCGTGGGTGGAACCAGCCGTCGCCGCTGAAATCCTGGGCGATCAGGCTGGAGCCGCGCACCTTGCCGCTGGCATCGCGCACCAGGCTGCCATTGGCCTGGTCCGCAAAGGCTACTTGCGCGACGCCGGTCACCACCAGCGGGTAGGCGACGCCGGTGATCAGGGTCATGAGTACCAGCAGGCTCAGGGCTGGGCGGATGATGTTGGACATTTCAGACTCCTCGGTGCAGTGATGCGGTGGGACGCGGAGCGTCCGGGGCAGCATTCCCACGCTGAGCGTGGGAATGATCAGGCTCAAACCAGGTGCAGCGCCGTCAGCAGCATGTCGATCGCCTTGATGCCCACAAACGGCACCAGCAGCCCACCCAGGCCGTAGATCAGCAGGTTGCGGCGCAACAGCGCGGCCGCGCTCGCGGCTTGCACGCGCACACCGCGCAGGGCCAGGGGAATCAGCACCACGATAATCAGCGCGTTGAACACGATGGCCGACAGGATCGCGCTCTGCGGGCTCTGCAAGTGCATGACATTGAGCACGCCCAGTTGCGGATAGATCGAGGCAAACAGCGCCGGCAGGATCGCGAAGTACTTGGCCACATCGTTGGCGATGGAAAAGGTGGTCAGCGCGCCCCGGGTCACCAGCAACTCCTTGCCGATCTGCACCACGTCCAGCAGCTTGGTCGGATCGCTGTCGAGGTCGACCATGTTCGCGGCTTCCCGCGCAGCCTGGGTACCGTCGTTCATCGCCATGCCGACATCGGCCTGGGCCAGTGCCGGGGCGTCATTGGCGCCGTCGCCGCACATAGCGACCAGACGGCCGTCGTTCTGTTCATGGCGGATACGCGCCAGTTTCTTCTCAGGCGTGGCTTCAGCCAGTACATCATCCACGCCGGCTTCAGCGGCAATCGCGGCGGCGGTCAGCGGGTTGTCGCCGGTGACCATCACGGTACGAATGCCCAACTTGCGCAGCTCGGCGAAACGCTCGCGGATCCCGGGCTTGACCACGTCTTTGAGATGGATCGCACCGAGTAACTTGCCATCGGCGCACACCAGCAACGGCGTGCCGCCACTCTGCGCGATCTTGTCGATTTCCCGCGACAGCGCAGGTAACAGGTCGCTGCGTTGCTGGCCGATAAACGCCAGCAGCGAATCCACCGCGCCCTTGCGAAAGACGCGGCCCTGGTAATCGACACCGGATAAGCGGGTTTCGGCGCTGAAGGGTACGGCGGTCAGTTGGTCCGGCGTCGGCTCGGCCTGGGGGTGCAAGGCGCGCAGGTATTCGACGATGGACTTGCCTTCCGCCGTGTCATCGGCCAGGGAGGCGAACAACGCGCCTTCAGCCACTTCCCGACCACTGACACCGGGCGCCGCAACCACGGCGGTGCAACGACGGTTGCCGAAGGTGATGGTGCCGGTCTTGTCCAGCAGCAACACGTGCACATCCCCCGCCGCTTCCACCGCACGACCGGACTTGGCGATCACGTTCAACCGCACCAGACGGTCCATGCCGGCAATGCCGATGGCCGAGAGCAAGCCGCCAATGGTCGTGGGAATCAGCGTCACCAGCAGTGCGACGAGGAACACCAGGGGCAGGCTGCCATTGGCGAAGTGAGCGAACGGCTGCAGGGTGACCACCACCAGCAGGAAGATCAGGGTCAGGCCGATCAGCAGGATATCCAGTGCAACTTCGTTGGGGGTTTTCTGGCGTTTGGCGCCTTCCACCAGCGCGATCATGCGATCCAGGGTCGACTCGCCGGGGTTGGCGGTGATGCGGACCAGCAGCCAGTCCGATACCAGTCGAGTGTTACCGGTGACGGCCGAGCGGTCGCCGCCGGACTCGCGGATCACCGGGGCGGACTCGCCGGTAATCGCCGCTTCGTTGACCGCGGCGATGCCTTCGATCACTTCGCCGTCGCCGGGAATCATTTCACCTGCCGCGACGCGCACCACATCACCTTTGCGCAGGCTGGTGGCCGGTACCACCTTGAAGCTGCCGTCGGCCTCCTTGCGGCGCGCGCTCAGGCCCTCACTGCCGGCCTTGAGGCTGTCGGCGCGGGCCTTGCCACGGCCTTCGGCCAAGGCTTCAGCGAAGTTGGCGAACAGCACGGTGAACCACAACCACACCGCGATTTGCACGGCCACGAAAGTCGGCACGCTGGTATCGGGCACAAAGCACAGCACGGTGGTCAGAATGGCGGTCAGCTCGACTACCAGCATGACCGGCGAGCGTTGCAATTGACGGGGATCCAGCTTGACGAACGCCTGGACCAGCGCCGGGCGCCACAATGCAGAGATCGCGGTTTTGGCGGGCTCCTGAGTGTGCGCGGGGGCAGCATTTTTTACAGACATGTTCATTCTCATATCCCCTTGACTTAGAAGCCCATGCTCAGGTGTTCAGCAATCGGGCCCAGCGCCAGTGTCGGCAGAAACGTCAGGCCGCCCACCAGCAAGATGGTCACGGTCAACAGCGTCACGAACAACGGGCCGTGGGTCGGAAAACTGTTCTGGCCAATCGGTGCGGTCTTCTTCATCGCCAGGCTACCGGCGAGGGCCAGGACCGGGAGGATGTAACCGAACCGGCCGATCAACATGCCCAGCCCGAGCATCAGGTTGTGAAACGCGGTGTTGCCGCTGAAACCGCCGAACGCCGAACCGTTGTTGGCGCTGGCCGAGGTGTAGGCGTAAAGCAACTGGCTGAATCCGTGGGGACCAGGGTTGCTGATGGCACCGGCCGGGCCCGGCAGGCTGGCGGCGATGGCACCCAGCACGAGCACACCCACCGGCATTACGAGCAGGGTCACTACGAGCAATTGCACTTCCTTGGCCTGAAGCTTCTTGCCCAGGTATTCCGGGGTGCGGCCGATCATCAGGCCGGCGAGGAACACCGCGATCAACACGTTGAGCAACATGCCGTACAGACCGGCACCGACGCCGCCGAAAATCACTTCGCCGACCATCATGTTGACCAGCGCCACCATGCCGCTCAGAGGGTTGAGGCTGTCCTGCATGCCGTTGACCGAACCGTTGGACGCCGCGGTGGTGGTCACCGACCACAGCACGGTGCCCGTAGTGCCGAAGCGCGTCTCCTTGCCTTCCAACGGCGCGGTCTGCTCCACGGCCGGGTTGTTCAGGGTCGGATTGGGCTGGTACTCGGACCACAGCGACGTCGCGCCGCCAATCAGGAACAGGGCCAGCATGCACGCGAGAATCGCGCGGCTCTGACGCAGGTCTTTGACGTAGTGACCGAAGGTGAACACCAGGGCGACCGGGATCAGGATGATCGACGCCACTTCGAAGAGGTTGGCCCAGGCCGTCGGGTCTTCGAACGGATGCGCCGAGTTCACCCCAAAGAAGCCGCCGCCATTGGTGCCCAGTTGCTTGATCGCAATCTGGCTGGCTGCCGGGCCCAGCGGGATGACTTGATCCACACCCTGCATCGTCACGGCATCAACGTAATGGGCGAACGTCTGCGGCACCCCCTGCCATACCAGGAACAGCGCCAGCACCAGGCACAGCGGCAGCAAACCGTAGAGCGTGGCGCGGGTCATGTCGACCCAGAAATTCCCCAGGGTCGCGGTGGATTTGCGACCGATCCCACGGCAAAGCGCGACCAGGACTGCCAGGCCGGTGGCGGCGCTGACGAAGTTCTGCACGGTGAGGCCGACCATCTGACTGAGGTAGCTCAGGGAGGCTTCGCCGCTGTAGTTCTGCCAGTTGGTATTGGTCATGAAACTGACCGCGGTGTTGAACGCCAGCGTCCATTCCTGGCCCGGCAATTTCTGCGGGTTGAGTGGGAGATAGTCCTGAAACAACAGGATGGCGAACAACAGCAGGAAGCCCGCAAGGTTGAATGCAAGCAAGGCCAGCATGTACTTCTGCCAGCTTTGCTCTTGTTGATCGTCCACACCCGAAAGCCGGTAACAGGCTTTCTCGACTGGCCCCAGCACCGGCGTCAGCCACGTGCGCTGGCCTTCCATCACCTTGTAATAGAACCGCCCCAGAAACGGTGCCGGCACCAGTACCACGGCGAAGAAGGCGATGATCAGCCAATAGTCATAACTGTGCATAGCCCGCTCCTAGTTCCGATCCGCGCGTAACAGCGCAACCAGCAGATAAATGAACAGCGCCACGGCCAATAGCAGTGACACCCCGTCCAGAACGCTCATGGAAGTTTCTCCGTTTAACGGCGAGTGCCGCGTGTGGGGCAATTGTCCGCAGGAGGGGTGTAAAGGAACGAGAGCGAGGCGGGGCGCGGGGCGTAAAGATGGCGTAAAGAATGGCTTTATGCGCGGTTTACGGGGGAATTGGCGGTGGCCGGCCGGGCCTCATCGGGGGCAAGCCCCCTCCCACCTTTTGATCGCGTTTTTTTCAGGCCCGACGCGGTCCACTGTGGGAGCCGGGCTTGCCCGCGATGGCGGCAGTCCAGGCAATACCGCCCTTATCTGGTGCGCGCCAGGCCGCATTCAAACGCTAAACCGTCTCGCAGGCGACATAGGCGCCGCTTTGCGACAGGTTTGCGTAGCCTGGCATAGCCACTGCAACACCCTGAATCATTCCAACCGTTCAGGGAACTCCTCACAATGAACACACAACTCAAACCCACCTTGGGCACCCTGCATCTATGGGGCATCGCTGTCGGGCTGGTGATTTCCGGCGAGTACTTCGGCTGGAGCTATGGCTGGGGTGTGGCCGGCACACTGGGATTTCTGGTGACCTCATTGATGGTCGCCGCGATGTACACCTGCTTCATCTTCAGCTTCACCGAACTGACCACGGCGATTCCCCACGCCGGCGGCCCCTTTGCCTACAGCCGCCGCGCCTTCGGTGAGAAAGGCGGCTTGATCGCCGGCCTGGCAACCCTGATCGAGTTTGTCTTCGCGCCACCCGCCATCGCCCTGGCCATCGGCGCCTACCTCAACGTGCAGTTTCCAGCACTGGACCCGAAACACGCCGCCGTCGGGGCCTACATCGTGTTCATGGGCCTGAACATCCTCGGCGTGAAACTCGCCGCCACCTTCGAACTGGTGGTCTGCGTGCTCGCCGTCGCCGAGCTGCTGGTGTTCATGGGCGTCGTTGCACCGGCGTTCAGCTTCAGCAACTTCGCCCTGAACGGCTGGGCCGGCGCCGACACCTTCGGTGCCCCGGCGATTGCCGGCATGTTCGCCGCGATCCCCTTCGCCATCTGGTTCTTCCTCGCCATCGAAGGCGCGGCCATGGCTGCCGAAGAAGCGAAAGATCCCAAGCGCACCATTCCAAAAGCCTACATCAGCGGCATCCTCACCCTGGTAATCCTGGCCATGGGCGTGATGTTCTTCGCGGGCGGCGTGGGCGACTGGCGCACCCTGTCAAACATCAACGACCCGCTGCCCCAGGCCATGAAAACCGTGGTGGGCGAAAGCTCCGGCTGGTTGCACATGCTCGTTTGGATCGGCCTGTTCGGCCTGGTGGCAAGTTTCCACGGCATCATCCTCGGCTACTCGCGCCAGTTCTTCGCCCTGGCGCGCGCCGGTTACCTGCCGCCTTTCCTGGCCAAACTGTCGCGATTTCAGACACCTCACCGCGCCATCATCGCCGGCGGCGTGGTCGGCATCGCGGCCATCTACAGCGACGGCCTGATCAACCTGGGCGGCATGACCCTGACCGCCGCGATGATCACCATGGCGGTGTTCGGCGCCATCGTCATGTACATCATGAGCATGCTCGGCCTGTTCAAATTGCGCAAAACCGAACCCCTGCTGGAGCGGACTTTCCGCGCACCGGGCTACCCCATCGTACCGGGCATCGCGCTGGTACTGGCCGTGGTGTGCCTGGTGGCGATGGCCTGGTTCAATACACTGATCGGGCTGATCTTCCTTGGCTTCATGGCCGTGGGCTTCATCTACTTCCAACTGACCGCCCAAGACCGCGCCGATGCGCCGGCAGATGCGATGTTGACCGGGCTGTAAGGCTCGTGAGGCAGAACGGGCCTACACTGAACTACTCAGAACGCCCGTAACTCAAAGCAGTTATTACCGTGGGAAAATTCTCCCCCGGCAACCTGCCTCAAGGAGAGCCTTATGCCGTGGTATGCGTGGTTGATTATGGTAGTTGCGATCGGATCGATCGTCGGTGGATTGATGATGCTGCGCGACAGCGCCAACAAAGTGGAACTCACCGACGAACAACGCAAACGCGTGGCCGAGCGCAATGCGCAGGCGGATGCCAAGGATGCCCAGGATCGTTGAGCCCTGGGTTACTCCCAAGCCGCCTTGGCGACCTGCAACCCGTGCTGCCCTTTATAGGCAGCACGCTCGGGCTGACTCCAGCCTTCAAGCAACCCCTCCTCCAATTGGTAGATCTCGACCCCCAACGGACGACATACCGTCAACGGGTCCTGCGCGTCCGGCCCCCACATCGGCAGTGACAAATCCCCACCCGGACACGTCGACAGCGCACACAGCAAATCAATCTCGGCGAAAAACTCCAGGTAATCGCCCTTCTGTGCCGGACAGGCTTTCATAAAGTACATGTCATCGTGATTGAGTCCGGTGCACTGGAAAATATTCAGCACGTCGTGCACATCGAATTCCGTCAGACCGTGGGGCAATACCGCGCGAGTCAGGTTCGAATGGCAATGATGATGAAAGTCCTCACCGGTGAGCATACGGTTCACATAAGGATCGCAGCGCGTGCCAAGCAAATCATGCAGGCGCCCGCCATGTTCATCGATGCCGTAGCCTGCCAGGCTGTCATCGGTAATGGTGACCAGTGGCCGCAGGAATGGAAGGTTCGACCACAAGCGGTCGTGAGTGCTGACATGGGCACCTTGAAGTTGCCGGGTGCGAGCTGCCCATAAGCGCTCGCGCGGATCATTGGCGTTCCACACGTTGAAATCCCCCACTTGCGGGCCCACCGGAGTGGTCACGCGGAAGACATGCCCGGCAGGGACTTTCCATGCCCTGCCCGTGCGGATAGGAACCTCGAACTGTTCGATCAGCGTGCGCTGGTCCCGGCGATCCCGGATGCGCTCGTAGAACGCCGTATCCACCTGTAATGCCGGGCCTTTGCTGACTTGGTAGGCGGCCGGATAGTCTTTGTACATGGGGCGATCCTCCATCAAGGGTGACTGTCGAACAATCGATAATCTTGAGGTAACCACATTTCATGCCAGGACTGGGCTGGAAACACACAGGCTAAAAGGCCGATCAATGATCGGCCTTCCTGGCTACGTCCTTCAGTTGATAACCAACCTGTCGCGATTCTTCTCCAGCAGGGCCTTGCCAATACCCTTTACCTCCAGCAACTCATCCACCGCAGTGAACGGGCCATTGCTTTCGCGAAAAGCTACGATCGCTTTCGCCTTGGCGGCGCCGATACCGAACAAATCGCGTCGCAGGGTTTCAGCATCGGCCGCGTTGAGGTTGACCTTGGCGGATTGCTCGGCTTTGATCATTTGCGCGGAGATGGGGATTGGGGCTTCAGGTTTGACGGATGGGGCTGCGGTGGTGGCGACAGAGAGGCTGGCGAGGAAGGCAAAGACAAGGGAGGAAACGTAGGTGTTTTGCATCGGTGACGCTCCATGACATCGGTAAGAGAAAAGCAGCTTTTCCGAAGCTGCTTTTCTAACTTAGGCGATGGTTGGAGGGTGTCAAAAGCGGTTGAGTAACAGGGTGTTAACTCACGGCTCCAGGCGACGTTGCTGATAGATCCAGTCAACGATTTCGCCGTCGGGCGCATAGCCGCTGACCGTGTCGCGCAGAAGCTGGCGGACGCGGGTGTAATCGTCTTCATCCACCGCTGCAAGCAACTCAGTGAGCTTGCCCTTGAGGACTTCCCATGACAGATAATCTTCGTTGGCACTCATGATCATCGGGTGCTGGGTCGCGACGACGTTGTCGCCAATCAGCAATTCTTCGTAAAGCTTTTCGCCGGGACGCAGGCCGGAGAATTCGATGGCAATATCGCCATGGGGATTCTTTTCGGAACGCACGCTCAGGCCGGACAGATGAATCATTTTTTCGGCCAGCTCGACAATCTTCACCGGCTCGCCCATGTCCAGCACAAACACATCACCGCCCAGGCCCATGGAGCCTGCCTGAATCACCAACTGCGCCGCTTCAGGGATCGTCATGAAGTAACGCGTGATCTTCGGATGGGTGACCGTCAATGGGCCGCCAGACTTGATCTGCTTGTGAAAGAGCGGAATCACCGAGCCCGAAGAACCCAGTACATTGCCGAAACGAACCATCGTGAAACGGGTCTTGTTGACGCGTGAGACATTCGACTTGTCACCGAACAATACGGGAGCCAGTTCACGACTGAGCGCCTGCAGGGTCAGTTCGGCCAAACGCTTGGTACTGCCCATGACATTGGTCGGGCGTACGGCTTTGTCCGTAGAGATCAGAACAAAGTTGGAAACACCAACTTGAAGTGCGGCCTGGGCAGTATTCAACGTCCCGATGACGTTGTTCAGCACACCTTCTGCGATGTTGTGCTCAACCATCGGTACATGCTTGTACGCTGCGGCATGATAAACCGTATCCACGCGCCAGGTTTTCATCACATCCAGCAGTTTGGACTGGTTACGCACAGAACCAAGGATGGGCAATAACTTGACGGGCAACGACTCACGGACCACGCGCTGCTCAAGTTCCGACAGGATGCTGTAGAGATTGAACTCACTGTGTTCGAACAACAGCAGCGTCGTCGGACGCAACGCCAGAATCTGCCGGCACAACTCGGAACCGATCGAACCGCCTGCGCCAGTGACCAGAACAGTCTGGCCCTTGATGCAGTGTTCCAGGAGCTCGTCCTGTGCAGGCACCGTGTCGCGACCCAGCAAGTCGGCGATGTCGACTTCCTGGATGTCATCGACCTTGACGCGACCGCTGGCCAGGTCCATGAAACCCGGAACGCTTCGTACGTGGAGCGGGAAGCCTTCGAGGAAACCGAGGATTTCACGGCGACGCCCACGGTTGGAGGAAGGGATGGCCAACAGTATTTCCTGGGCGCCAGTGGTATCGATCATTCGCTGGATATGTTTGGCCTTGTACACCTGCAGACCCGAAATGACGCGATCAGTGATGCTTTCATCGTCGTCGATAAACGCAACAGGGCGCATCACCCTGCCCATCCTCAACGCCGCGACCAATTGGTTGCCGGCTGCGCCCGCGCCATAAATAGCAACGCGCGGCAGACCATCTTCCCGGCTAGTGAACGGAACGTGCTGAGCCGCCGTAAACCAGTCACCCAGGAAGTATTGGCGCATCGCCAGACGCAGGCCGCCCACCATGATCAGGCTGAGCCACCAATAGTTGAAAATGATCGAGCGCGGGACCACATTCTGGTGATTGCTGTACCAATATACGACCACGCCGAGAATCAGCGATGAAAGACTGACCGCCTTGATAATCGCAATCAGCGCATCGTTACCGAAATACCGCATCACCGCTCGGTACATACCGAAACGAATGAACAGGGGTATCGCCACGACCGGTGCGGCAATAAACAGCCAAAGGTGAGCGATGATTGGATTAGCCATTTCATCGACGCCCAGACGTACGACGAAAGCAAGCCACAATGCAGCCCAGACCACCATTACATCGGTACTGACCTGAATCAGCCGCTTTTTGCGTCGAGGCAAACCGACTAAGAACGCCCGTAACTTATCCATAACCCCTTCGAACACCTCTGTACATTCCAATGCCTAATACTGCAAAGCCATCCACGGGCTTTTCAGGACTCGCCGATCGACTACGATAACCTTTACTTCTGCGCGACCGTCATCTCGAGCTCGCCGGCATGAAACTTTATCGCCAGCGCGACCAACGGCAAGTAGGCGACAACCAGCGCCCACGTACCATCCCATCCGCTCAAGACTACACCCGCCGCAATAGGCAAAAGCCAAAGAACGTTGATGGCAGCAACGGCCATGGTCACTGGCAAGTGCTTGCCATATTTGCGCGAGGCAAATTGATAAGCATGACTGCGATGCGCTTCGTAAACCTTATCACCCCTTACCAATCGACGAACAAGCGTGCAGGTCGCGTCGACGACGAATACGCCGAGTAAAATCAACCATGCCCAGAAAAAATCCGATTTGACCCAGGCTGCCTGCAGTGAGAAGAACGCCAAGGTAATCCCCAGGAAACCGCTACCGGCATCCCCCATGAAAATTTTGGCCGGTGGAAAGTTCCAAACCAGAAATGCCCCCACTGCCGCCGCCAGCAATAACGGCAGCCAGATCATCTGCGGGTGACCGCCCAATACGTAAAGCAAACAGGCGCCCAGGCAGGCGCAAATCGCTTCCACGCTGGCGATACCGTCAATTCCATCCATGAAATTGTAGAGATTGAGCATCCAGACGATATAGACAGCCGCCAGCACAGTACCCACAAGCCCCAGATCCAGGGCCCATCCGAATATGTTCAGCGGAGCCAGTCCGTTGATCCAGAACAACGCCCATGCCGCCGCTGCAAAATGCCCTGCCAAACGCCAGCGAGCTGCAATGTGCCCATGGTCATCCATAAAGCCCAGGACGGCTATTACCACGCCGGCGCCGCCTGCTGCGACGAGCGAAGGCCACGGGACCAGGTCCAGCCACCCGACCAGCGGGAGTACCGCAAGAAAGGCCAATACAATGGCTACCCCGCCGCCCCTTGGCGTAGGAACAGAATGTGAACTCCGTGCGTTCGGTATATCAATGATGCTTCGAGATAACGCGTAGCGCCTAAGCACAGCGGTCATGACAAACGAGACAAACGCAACAACCGGAACGATCCACCAATAACTCATGTGTTTTGACTTTCCATATAAGCAGACGCCGTGACCTTGAGCGCCTCGTCAACCGACAGCGGAGGCGTCCAGCCTAAAAGGGCACGCGTCTTCCCAATATCGACCTGCAAGGAACCGCACAACCGTTGGGACAGACTGCGTTTGCCCAGGGTAATTGCGGCCGCACTCAGCAACGAGGCAGGAACGGGAAGAAGACGCGCGGGTTTGCCCAGCGCGGACGCCATTTTGCGTAATAAAACAGTGGTTGAAAGATCCTCGCCATCACTGACCATGAATATCTGGTTGGCGGCGGCTGGATGAGTGATGCAGGTAATCGAAAGATCAACCAGGTTATCCAGCGCGACCAGACTGCGCGCGTTATGAATGGCGCCGAAAGGCAATGGCACACCTTTGTGCAGCCAACGCATCATGCTCAGGAAGTTGGCTTTTACACCCGGACCATAAACCAGCACCGGACGGATGATCACCACTTCCATCCCTGTCGTTGCAGCCAATTCCAGGAGACCCTGTTCGGCCTCCATCTTCGATATGCCGTAAGGGTCCGACGGTGCCGGCGGCTGATCGGCGGTATAAGGCGCGCCCAAGACCGTGCCTTCACCGTTGACCTTGATTGAACTGAGGAACACAAAGCGTCGCACACCAGCCTGCGCCGCCTGATGCGCCAGGGCCAGGGTGCCCTGGACATTGACGCGGCGAAAGGCTTCAAGCGGATCGGCCTCGGCATCGTTCATCACATGAACGCGGGCCGCGCAATGAACAACCGCCTCAACCCCGGTCAGAACGCCCGAAAAATCAGCGCTCGACAGGTCGTCGAATTGAACCACTTGATCGGCGCCAGGACAGGAAAAACCGGGGTCTCTGACGGCAACCGTGACCTGAACATCTGTACGAGCGGATAACACTTGGACCAACCGGCTACCAACAAATCCAGATGCCCCAGTCACAAATATGCGCACACCAAACTCCTTGTTTAGGATTTAGACCAAACGGTGCGATTAATATAATCGGTATAGCTGTGCACAATGCGCACGACTTTTTTGGAGACGGCGCCCCCCAAATAATCGCCTACCACCGACATCACTCGTTCGCCACGTACATGCTGGCTGGTCACGACCCTGACAGCGTTGAGCACGCGATCAGTCGTCAGGCCACACATGATAAGCGTGCCTTCATCCATGCCTTCTGGCCGCTCGTGAGCGTTGCGAATCGTCACCGCCGGCAGGTTCAGCAAAGACGCTTCTTCAGTGATGGTGCCGCTGTCGGACAGAATGCAAAACGCTTCCATCTGCAACTTGATGTAGTCGAGCAGACCGAACGGCTTAACGAAGCGAATCAGTGGATGGTCAAGCGACTCACCCAATGCTTCAAGGCGCTTACGCGTCCTTGGGTGTGTGGAAACAATAATAGGCAGCTTGTACTCGTCGGCCAGTGCCTTCAGCGAACCAATCAGATCCCGAAGATTATCCGGGGTATCTACGTTCTCTTCACGATGCGTGCTGACAATAAAGAAGCCACCGGAGGTCAACCCTTCGCGAGCCAGTACATCGGAGGCTTGGATCTTGGGCATGTAGAAGTCGAGGACTTCTGCCATGTGCGACCCGGTCTTGATGATCGTTTCCGGGCGCACGCCCTCATCCAGAAGATAGCGGCGGGCGTGTTCGGTCAGCACCATGTTTATATCGCTGAGGTGGTCGAGAACCTTGCGATTCAGCTCCTCGGGCACGCGCTGGTCGAAGCAACGGTTACCCGCTTCCATATGGAAAACCGGGATTTTTCTGCGCTTGGCAGAAATGACAGCCAGACAGGTATTGGTATCCCCGTAGAGCAGGAGTGCATCCGGCTTTTCCGACTCGAACAACTCATCCGATTTAGCAATAACCTGAGCGATCGTCTGGGCCGCAGTATCACCTACAGCACCCAGGAAATGGTCGGGCTTGCGAATATCCAGGTCATCAAAAAATACCTGGTTAAGCTCATAATCGTAGTTCTGACCGGAATGCACCAAAATATGGTGGGTCTGTTTGTCCAGTTCTGCGATCACGCGGCTCATTTTGATGAGTTCCGGCCGAGTGCCCACCAGGGTCATGACTTTAAGCATTGAGTTGCTCCCGAACAAACTCCAACTTCATCAGCAGCGCTTTAACACCCTCAACGTCCAGGCGTTCAGTATTGTGTGATGTGTAGTCGTCCAACTCCGAAATATGCGTTTCACCCTCTACGAAATATTTCTCATAGTTCAGGTCGCGATTGTCCGCAGGGATCCGGTAGTAACGGCCCATGTCTTCTGCCTTGGCCATTTCTTCGCGAGAAATCAACGACTCGTAAAGCTTCTCGCCGTGACGCGTGCCGATCACCTTGATCGAATTCATGCACTTGAACAGCTCTTTGAGCGCTTGAGCCAAATCTTCGACGGTCGATGCAGGCGCCTTTTGTACGAAAATATCGCCTTGTTCGGCATATTCAAAAGCATGCAAAACCAAATCAACCGAATCTTCCAGGGACATGAGGAAACGGGTCATGTTGGGGTCAGTTACCGTCAGTTCGCCGCCCTGCTTCAACTGATTGATGAACAGGGGGATCACCGAACCTCGGGAAGCCATAACGTTGCCATAGCGCGTGGAACAAATGACAGGACCGTTTTGCGGAATCATCCGGGACTTGGCAACGACCAGCTTTTCCGCCATGGCTTTGGAAATACCCATCGCATTGATTGGGTAGACGGCTTTATCCGTGCTTAGAACCACTACGCGTTCTACATTGTTGGCGATCGCCGCGTTCAGCACGTTTTCCGTGCCCATCACGTTGGTTTTGACCGCTTCCATCGGATAGAACTCGCAGGAGGGAACTTGCTTGAGCGCAGCGGCGTGAAAGATGTAATTGACCCCGACCATCGCCTGGGAAATACTGGCATAGTCACGCACATCACCGATGTAAAACTTTACCTTGTCGTTACCCAGCGCAATGCGCATGTCTTCCTGTTTCTTTTCGTCACGGCTGAACACACGGATTTCTTTAACATCGGTATCGAGAAATCGCTTCAGCACGGTGTTACCAAACGAACCGGTACCGCCGGTAATCATCAAAACTTTATTATCGAACATCTGTAAAATCTCCTAATTATCGCTGAGCGCGCATAAATTGAATAAGGTCTGGCCAAGCAGGCGGAACGTAGCCCACAGCCTGGCGGAATCGCGTAGAGTCCAGAGACCGATCAATAGCTAGATGGTCATCCGGCACAATGTCGATTTTCTTTTCATAAATCTTCGCGATTTCATTCAGCAACGTGAATTTATCGATAGGCTCAGCGGAAACATGATAGAGACCGAACAGCTGCGGATTGGGAATCACGAAATCGGTAATGATGCGAGCGAGTTCTGAGGTCGGCACACCCGAGAATATGGCTTTCGTAAAACCTTTTACGGCACCTTCCTGGGAAAGGAACCAGTCAACCAGCGAAGCACTGCTTGCCAGCTCATGGCCAATGATTGAGGTGCGCAAGGTGATGGCGTGAGGTTGGTCTTGAATTTCACCAATAAACTTGGACTTTCCGTACAAGTCGACCGCGTCTGAAATATCAGACTCCAAATACATTCCCTTCTCGCCTGTGAAGACGCAGTCGGTACTGACATGGACAAGCCGGGCGCCAATAAGCGCGCACAACTTCGACAGGCGATGCGGCAGCATCGAGTTGAGCGGCAACGTCGACAGCGGGTCCTTGGCCTGGGCTAACTGCTTGATCAAGCCCACGCAGTTGATAACGACATCCGGACGTGCCTGCTCGAAGACACCGACCAAGGCTTCGTAGTCCAGGACATCAACATCGGAATAGAAGTTTTCTGCGTACTTCTCATCGAAGTACTTACGCCCCCCTCTACCACGCATGGTGCCAAACACACTATGTGAGGTATGGCTGGCGATGTACTTGAAAACAGCACTTCCGAGCATCCCTGTCACACCCAGCACTAAAATTTTCATATTGGATCTCTAGGTATTTTTAATTCGATCTTGAATAATTTCGACCAACCGGTGGCATTGGCTTTTCATTTCGTAATTATCACAGAAAAAGCGATACCCTGCGGCCCCGTAGGCGCTTCTTTTTTCGGGCTCGCTGCGATAAATTTCTTCGATGTTACTCGCCAGCGCAGCCGCGTCACCTGCGGGAGAGCAAAGGCCGGCGCCCGCCAACTGCACGACTCTCGCACCCTCGCCGTCAAGGGCGGCCAAGATGGGCTTGCCTGCTGCCATATAGGCCTGGACTTTGCTGGGAATGGTCAGGGTGAATATTTCGTCCTTTTTGAGCGTCACCAACAGGACTTCACTCTTGGAGAATAATTCCGGCATTGATTCAGATGGCAAACGCCCCACCAACTCCAGGTTATGCAGCGCATGCAGACGCTTTTGCTCATTCATCCATTCAAGACGGCTACCACTGCCAACCACCACGATCTTGCAACCAAGGTGAGTCAGGGCTTTCGCCGCATCGACGATAGTTTCCAAAGATTGCGCAAATCCGAGATTGCCAGCAAACACGATGCAAAAATTGGAGGTTAGCAGCCGATTGATTTCATCAGGTAAAACACTGACGGCGCCTGCTGGCGGCGCGGGTGATAGCCGATAGGAGTTGGGATAATAAACAAGCTTGCTTCTGTCCACATACTTTTCGGCAGACGATATAAAGGCTTCAGACTGTACCAATACGGTATCTGCCTTGGCATATATGAACCGAACCAGCACACCCACCGCTTTCAGCGCCCAGTGGTTCTTTATAAACCCGGTTGCTTTCAGCGTTTCGGGCCACAAATCCTGCACCCAGATCATCAGGTGCGCATTCGTAGAGCGTTTCAATACGATTGCGGGGATCGCAGCAGTGATGGGAGACACGGCGAACACAATGATAGCGTCGAATTTTTTTCCCGCATTTTGCTTTGGAAAATGCTTGATGCCATTAACTACAAATGACAGGTAGTTAAGGATCAGATTCTTGGCACCGCCTGCACGACGTGGCCTTAACGGTGCACGATGGACCTTTATCGAGTCTTTATAAAGGTGCTCGCTGCACGAATCGCTCTCATAGCCTTCGTAGGTATTACCGTCCGGATAATTAGGTTGTCCCGTAAATACTTCTACGGTATGGCCAAGCGACGCCAGCTCTTCAACAATATCATTGATGATAAAGCTCTCAGGATAAAAATACTGAGTAACGATTGCTATAGTTAGAGACATGTCAGTTCACACTATCGAATCTGGATTTGAGCGCTTTAGGCCCCAAAAAAATCACAGATTTAATGAATGAAACCATCGCAACCCACCGGTTAATTTTAATATCGAAACGAGGGGCGCGATTGGATTTCTCTACAAACTGAGCAGAGGTTTCCAGTATGTCAAAAAGCTTGGCCTTCGTACGGTGACGCTCGGAAACCTGCATGTACTCGGAAGGACTCATCGCGTGCAGCGCTGCAATGGTATCAAAAATCCCCACGCGGTTGGTGGTCGCGGACTCTTCGTTATAGGAATATCCCACAACGTCCGAAAACAGACCACACGTGAGCGGTTTCTCAATCGACTCAATGCCGACGACAGAGGGAATACCAGCCGCCGAGGCTTCGATGATCGTCGTCCCCGACCCTACAAAGCAAAACGCCCCATCCAGGATAGAAGGCAGTTCGGCGTAATCTACCTCACCACAAAAATGCACGTGGGCCTCAACGCCGTGCGACTGAGCCAAGGCAACCAGCGCGCTGCGCTCAGGGCCATCGCCATATATGAAGTACTCAAAATCGGCGAGTTTGCGAAGCTCAGCCAGCTGCGAGATGACATGGCGATTGTAGATCTTGAAGTCAACCAAACGACCAACGGAAACTATACGCAAGGATGATTGGAGCGGCTGGCGAGCACTGTAGCTTTCAAAAGAAATACCCAACGGTAGAATATCGAGGCTCGACACATCGGAACCACTGAATTCCGCAGCCATTTCAGCCGTTCTTTCGTTAGGAAATAATGTGAGGTGGACGTTGCGATCATACAACTCCAACATTTTTTTCCTGAAATAGATATTGCGACCGCGCCACCAACTTATCTCCTTTGAGTGATAAATGCCGACACTGACCGATTTAAAATTCAACTGATCTTTGTTTAAATAAACATACGCCAACGTCAGCAGATCTACCGCATGAACAATATCGTAAACAGTTGCATCTGTTTTTGCCGGCATCAACGCGTTGATCCAACTGGACGCAGACAAAAACGGAACATGCTCTACAATATTAATTGTCGCGTGTTGGGAAAGTTCGTCGAACAGGCCCTTATCATACTTATCGGACAGCAAAGTCACGCTAATGGAGTGCCCGGACAGCTTGAGATACTTGGCCAATCTGACCACGTACGTCTCAACCCCGCCCATAGCGAGCCCTCCCATTACAAACAATATACTTTTCATACACCCTCAACCATAATCTATAAGAAATCGAAGAACACTTCGGACCCACCTGACCACCCTGAATTGCTATTGAGGTTCAGGTACAAAGTAGCAAAGGTGTAAGCCGCCACTAGCAAAAAGCCTATTTTTTTGCCGCACACCTGCACAGCGATCATGGGGATCAGCACGTACTCAAACATCGAAATACTTGCGTAGCCCCGACCGGCGAGGATCGCGAAATCGCCCAACACAATACGTAAAAAGGCCGCACAATAAAAAACACAGAAAATCAGATTGAAACTCTGATATCGATTTTCCAACTTTTTCCAAAATACAAGGCCTGCGATGACAACCAGCAAGTTCTTAATGTTCACCATGTCAAAAAGCGGCAATGAGTAGCTGTACATATCGGCATTGAGGTACAGTTCGATTTTATCGCCTACAAAACCGAAGAGTGCCATCTGACGCAGCACAGCTTTAAGGTCAATGGCCGCAGCGATCGCCAGCAGAACAGCACTGACTAAAAGATATAAACTGCGTTTCGGTCGAAAAAAATACAGCCCCACTGGCACAATGAAAAGCACCGACGACACATGAACTAACGTCGCGACAACGATCAGCATCGTCATCACTTTGTACTTTCGTTGATCCAGATAAGTTGCTGCCAGGAATAGCAAACCAGATGCCAGACCCAGTCGTATTGCATTGAGTTCCTTGGCCAGGTAAAAATGCGTGAAGTAAACCAGCACTGCCAGCGCAAAATAAGGAGAAAAATACCTGATACTGCGAACGTTTAACGTAACCGCAATTAACGAGCTGAAACCGAATAGTACAGCTGAGTTTTTACCGAGTGCCGCCAATACTGACAGGAACATAAAAAAGCCGAACTCGACATTAAACGTCCCGTAGCTATAATCGCAATATACGTTCTGGCAATCCAATACCGACGGTATCTGATAGAGCATCTCAAGATACGCGGCATCATCGCTGCCAACGCCAACTGCTCTGAACGTAGCCAAAAAAACAAGCGGGATGGCCATCAGCACAGAAATTACTATCGCCGGTAGTTTTCTATCACTTAACGTATCAAATGCCGCCACGAGCACTAAAAAGCCATAGGCCAAGTACAACGGGAGAGTAAATTCAAATTCCATTATCTTCGCGCCCAGCAGGCAAAGCCGATGATAGAAACGACAAAAAATATGATGTAAGCCATCATATAGGCGTACATTACGCCGTAAATACCACCGATGTTTTTTCCAAGCGAAAATGTGAGTCCGACAAAAAGCAGCGCCTGAACAACTTCAGACAATATATATAACTTGGTCGCTGCCTTGGCCACTGCCACGAAACCGATCACGTATGCTGAAACCTTGAAAAAATCGCCCACCAATTGATAAATTATATAACTTTCCAACTCATGAAACTCGGAGGACAGCAGCAGTGGGATGAAGAAATGCCGACCAAAATAAAGCACACTCCCACCGATAAGGAAGCCGCCCATTACCAGCGACATAAACTTTATAACTTGACGTGTTATCGCCTTCTTTTCTCGCGTCGCCGAAATAAGGGGCATGTAGTAGGACGCCAAGAAGACGCTAAAAAAACCAATATAAGCACTTGAGAGCTTTATACTTCCTTGCCATATCCCTGCCTCTCTGTAGCCCACGTCCGTGATCAGCGATTCCCTGATAACAATTTCCACAACGGGAAACATGACCGCACTCACCAGCAGCATCAACCCGAACCTGGTAAACCCTTTTCCTATTTCAACATCAAACTTTCGCCACTTGAGCATTCTGAGCAGCGGCATGCCCTTGACAAAAAATAAAGACACAGTGATCGGCATGACAAAAATCGCAAGCATTGCAATCGCCGCACCTGGCATTTTATAGCTTGAAATCAAAAACCATATCAATGGAAGTGCCAGGATGTTTGAAACAACCTGCACCAGCGCATTCACATTCAGTTTACCAAGCCCATTGAAGAAACCGGAAAATAGAATATTGAACGCGAATGCAACCTGCGCGATTGCAAGGCACAGGATCACCCAGTAGAAGCGAGCCTCTCCAAACACCAGGACCGATATCTTCTCGGCAAATGAAAACAAGGCCACCAAGACAAGTATGGAGGCCCCCAGGGCATAGAATACCGAGGTAGAAAACAGCCTGTTCAGTTTGAACTTGCTGTCCTTGAACTCGGCTACATATTTGATGACACCGTGCCCTAATCCCCCCCCCGCCAACAAGACCGCGATGGAGACCAGGCTCATAAAGTGCCCTAATTTCCCGAGGCCATCTGCACCCAAATACAAGGCAATCAGCTTAAGAACGCAGAAACCTACCAGGATTTTTGATGCTTGAGCGGCGCTCGTAAAAAAAGCGCCCGCCAGCAGTCCCGCCCTTTTCTCGTATAATTTACCGACCGGCGGCATTAACTGCACCTATAACAGAATCAATGACGTGCTGAATTTCAACGTCTGACATCCCGTACCAGATCGGCAGGCGAAGGAGGCGCTCACTTTCCTTAGTGGTAAAACGATCTTCACCATTAAAACGTCCCAACAGAATACCCGCCGGTGCGCTGTGCAGAGGCACATAATGAAAAACCCCTCCTACGCCGGAGGCGTTCAGGTGCTTAAGTACTGCTGTACGAGCGACGATGTCCTTGACCTTGATGTAAAACATGTGCGCGTTAGCCACACAGTTCTCAGGAACTGACGGCGTTTCGATTAGTTCGGCATCGACTAGATCTTTAAAAGCAGCATTGTAGCGATTCCACACATTGCATCGGAACTCGTTGATTGCGTCCGCCCGTTCCAATTGACCGAATAGATAGGCCGCTTGAAGTTCACCAGGCAGGTAACTGCTGCCAATATCCACCCACGTATACTTATCGATCATCCCTCTGAAAAACTGGCTACGGTTAGTGCCCTTTTCACGGATAATTTCAGCGCGCCCGATAAAGCGCTCGTCGTTGATAAGTAGCAAGCCACCCTCGCCACCGCTGGTATAGTTTTTTGTCTCATGAAAACTATAAGCAGCCAGATGACCAATAGTGCCCAACTTGCGCCCTTTATAGGTGGACATCATGCCCTGCGCCGCATCCTCGACAACAAACAATTCATGTCGATCTGCTATGTCCATGATGGTGTCCATTTCACAAGCCACGCCTGCGTAATGAACTGGCACGATGACCTTGGTTTTTTTCGTAATGGCCGCTTCAATCAATGTTTCATCAATATTCATAGTATCGGGACGAATATCGACAAATACAATTTTTGCCCCGCGCAACACGAAGGCATTAGCGGTACTTACAAATGTGTAGCTGGGCATGATCACTTCATCACCCGGCTGTATATCGACCAGTATTGCCGCCATTTCAAGGGCTTGGGTGCAAGAGGGCGTCAATAATGCCTTTTTGCAAGAAAAAGTTTCTTCGAACCAGCGCTGGCAACTTATCGTGAAGTCTCCATCCCCTGACATCTTCGCGCTGCGCATAGCGCGAGTGACATATTGATCCTCATTACCGGTATAAGGCGGCTTATTGAATGGAACTTTCATCGAACTCACCATAAATTCTTTATTAACGTTGCCTGAAATGACAAAAACACGTATTTCGCGAAAAATCGCCTATCCCATTTATCAGCGTTATAAATGCTGGATCGGCCGCTGATTTCACATTTTTACCAAGCTTCTTGAAGCCTGCCTGAGCCAGCTGCTTGTTTGATAAGCCATAACCTCTCCACACCTCGCCAATACTGTCAGCAACCTTACGCACGATTCCGCAGCTGGACGCTGCTGACAGGCGCTTCAAAATGTATAGGCAATTTTAAACTTGTTTTTCCTGGCGCAATAGCATAATCGCCTATGGCGACCAAACAAATCAGCCGAATCTCAGGCCCGTTACAGATAGAGAGCGATTAGCCATCACCCACCGCAACTGAGGGCCGCATTTTTGCAGGTGCTTGCTGGCCCGCCTAGCAAGGTGTGCTCCAGGAGTCACCTCTACGCAAGCCTCTTGGAGCGAAAAACACTGGAGAACAACACGAGGGCAATACCGAGAACCAAACCTGCAATAATGCCACCTATAATAACGAGCGACTTCTTGGGCTTTATTGCGCTCAACGGCTCCATAGCGGCTCGGTCGATAGCCACTAACTTTATGCGACTCATATCGATATTCAAATTACGCAAACGCGCCATTTCCGCTCTCAGCGGTTCAACCCCGGCCAGGAAAATATCTTCGTTTTCGCGGCGATTGAGTACTTCAACTTGCCGATTGGTCTGAAGCAGCTGGAGTTCTTTGGCGATTTGGGCGATACGCGCCTCAGCGAAGTCATCGGAGTTTCGTTGATTGAGTGCCCGCTTTTCTGCCTCGAGCGCCTCTACCCCCATGAAATAAAGAGGTATCTGCTGGTTGTTCACTTCAGTGCGCATCACGCTGTTCGAGCTTGCGCGCTCAGCGTCTCCCAACGAAGAAGGCGTCGTCGGTTTGTTAATGCCCAGTGATTTGGCGATACCGATTGCCTCAGACAGTTGCGACATGCGATCGGTACGCAATGTCTTCAACTGGGCACGTAAGGCCTTCAATTCATCCAACAGTTGTGCGCGCTTCAGATTATCGGCTTCAAGCAATGAAGCTATCTTTGCTTCCTTGTCGGTTTCATAACTGGCTCGTGCAGCGTTAAACTTACCGGTGATTTCGTTAAGCCGGTTTTTTACAATGACATCCATATCGGCGGCTATTTGCTTACGCTCGCTGGCAATTGCATACTGAACGAAGTCGTTCAGAATTTTTACACCATCGACGCCTTGCGGATAATTCATTTCAAGCTTGATGTATGCGCTCAGCGACTCAGCTTTTTTCAAGTCCGGCACGATCAAATTGATCGAATTACGGTTGAACTCTTCAAAGCTCTGCTCAAGGGTACGTCCTGGACGCTCAAACTCGCTAAAGAGTTGCTGATTAGCTCTGAAAAAATTCAAGCGAGTTTCATAAGACTCAAGGGAAGCCCCAACTTTTAAAAGCGCTTCACTCGGTGGCAGCTTGTAAACTTCTGAGCGATTTAACGCATCCAGTTCATTGATTGCGGCAGGCCTCAGAACACTGCTCACCTGATATTCAGGAGTCGCCAGGAATGCGTACGCCGCTGCGAGCAGCGCCACGCCTGCAGTGGTTATCAGGACTGTTTTTTTCTGTCGCCAGACGATTTGAGATAGCGCAAAGAGGTCGACTTCACCAGTCGAGGGCACAGGGGGGGCGCGGAAGCTACTACTCACAACAAAAACCTGCCTTCAATGAGAAACTGCGGGCTCGTTATGCAGACTATCTTGCGTGATTTTTCCATCAACCGCCCAACGAGACCCAGCTTCGCTGCCTGGCCTTGAGCGCACAAAATGACTGTTCTCGAGAATATGTTGCATTTTGCCATCTCTTCGCTACATTGCAAGACTTGACAAGTCAATGAGACGCTTCCGGCCTGCGCGTAGGATATTTCCGCAGAGCTAGCAGCGCGCAACCGCTCCCCTTCAATACTGTCATTATCATTAATCGAAAAATGGATTCGACCCGCAGTCGCTACCAAAAAAGCTGCCGCTTTGAATTCTGATATTCATTTATAGGGTGTACATCAGCGCTTTCCATGTGAAAAACGACCAAGTTGATCCGACAAACGGCAAACCGTTCCCGTTACGGGTCATCTTGTCTCTCTGAACGGAGCAGATCCAGGTCACGCCGCCGGCATCTTTCTTCGGCTCTGCCTAGGCTTGAAAAGGAGGAACAGCACTGGGCCCAGTAACATTCCGAGTATCAGTGCCAGCGTAACGAATACTGAAACAGGCAGCGTGGCGGAGGACCACCCCAAGAACGAAAGCGAAGCTGACTGTTGGTTTTCAAGCACAAAGCCTACGATTGCGAGAGCAACGATCGAAGCAATGATGACAGTGAAAATACGCTTGAACTGACGCATAACATACTCCTGGCAAACAATCAGATGCCCTCTTCCTCATCTTCATTTACCCGGTCGCGCAACTCTTTACCGGGTTTGAAATGAGGAACGAACTTCCCGTCAAGACTGACGGACTGGCCAGTCTTGGGGTTACGCCCTACTCGCGGTGCACGGTAATGCAGCGAAAAGCTACCGAAGCCGCGGATTTCTATACGATCCCCAGTGGCCAGGCATTGGGACATTTGCTCAAGCATAGTCTTGATAGCCAACTCGACATCCTTGGATGAGAGCAGCCCTTGATGGGTGACAATTCGTTCGATCAACTCCGACTTCGTCATATTTTTCCCTTCTTTTTCAAGCAGCTAGGAAAATCGCTTCGAAGGTTTTAGCATGACCTGAGGATTTTGAACAGCCCATGTATTAACTTATCTGCCTGTCTACTCCAGGACGGCCGTAAACGCCCAAATCGTCAATTACAGATCACCAACATAGTGCGCGTAAGCGCGCCAGCCGGGTTCCAACCGAACGGATAGTCTTCGGCGTCATCCTTGGCTTCACTGGACCGGGCGATGACCTTGTAACCCCGCGCTTTGCACTCACGCATCGCACGCGCATCGCACTTTTCCCATTTATTTCCCAGACCCGAGCAGTCGATCTCAATACCGCTGCCGCCCCGCATCGCATGAGTCTTGGCGCTGGTAGCGGAGCAGCCTGTAAGCGTCAGCACTGCCAGCACTACAATAAACCTGTTCATTCAACCCCTTATTGAATCGGCAATGTGGAACAGTTAAAGACTATAGCCAGTTGTGACCTTGAGACGTACGCGTTAGTTCTAGGTATTTGATTCACTTGATTTCAGAACTGACAGAAAGCGCCTGGTCGGTCATTGCCCCGGTCTCTATATCATGCGCCCTCTCCGACCCCGCGTCTCGACGGCGCGCGCATCCCGATTCGTGCGCGACAAATCCACCACACACAGGATGACTATAGACAGTCGTAAGCCGCGTTACATGCGAATCGACATCGCCTATGCATGCACGGACATCCCGTAACCTTCGGAAGATCAGCGCAGCAGCGCCGCTAACGCCATCGGGTAGCAAGCCCTTACGATGAGAAGCCAGCAAAAAGCGCACCTGCATCGCTCAGAAGGTATAATTCAAGCTAATCCGGTCCGCATTTTCACAACGAACGCCAAAGGGATGCAGCAGCAATGACGTTATTTAAACCTGCTAAACCAATTAAAAAAAATAGCAGGGTAAACGATAAAACCATATCCGACGCGCCCCATTCAAAGTACCCCACTCAATTAGTGGCTTATGCAATACTCTTGGGAATTTGCATTCTATTATTTGAGCCTCTTATCAGCACTCTGTCTGCCAACGCGTACGACTATGTGACCCATTTGAAGTGGGCAGCCGACATGGAGAATGGTCAAAAACTGATACTGCCTCACCCGCTCTATCATCTGCTGGCCATCTTCACCAAGAAAACATTTGCCATCAGCTACCCTCAGTCGTCCACACTGGTCATAGTACTTTCAATATTTTTCCTTGCTGTTTTAAATTACAACATCTTGAAAACATATACGTCCACGTTGACCGCAATATTTTTCTCGATCTGCCTGCTCATCATTACGCCTTTACAACTTTTCTTCGCTATTGATCAACATCTTTACTTTGGCTACATAGGAATAAGCATTTATCACAGCCCTACCATGCTGCTGCTCAAGCCTCTATCGCTCCTGGCATTCTGTTATACACTCAAGTCTGTAGACAACCCGCAACACAACACGCTAACCAACGGGCTCGCACTTGCTTTAGCCTTGTTTCTCAGTGGGATTTCAAAGCCAAGTTTCTTGATGATCGTACTCCCCGCCTTTGTACTTTTTCTGCTGATCACCCGCCAACTCAAGTCAGCACTTATGAGCAAGTATATCTATTTCGCGTTTTTTCTTCCCATCGTCGGTTTGCTAGGCCTGCAGTTTTTTCAAACGTTTTTCTTCCAGGATCTCTCCCAAGGCACCGGAACTCCTGAAAGCCATATTGTTGTTCTACCCTTCGAAACCATGGCTCACTATTCAGACTTCCTATTTCCGAAGCTGATTTTATCGATAGCGTTTCCGCTGCTGACTTTTTTATTCTACCCAAGAGCTTTCATACAAGACAAAGCGGTCGTTTTTTCCTGCTGCTGCTTGTTGATGGGTTTGGTGCTGACCTATCTCTTCGCAGAAAGCGGGTCGAGAATGTACGATGGAAACTTCTGGTGGAGTGGGCAAATAGGGCTCTATCTGGTATTCCTCTTCTCTGTCGCCTTTTTATTTAAAAACAGGCAACATCTGACGATTCGCAACGTAGACAAAGTAAAGTACTCACTCAGCCTCATGCTGTTTTTCTTGCATGCACTTTTTGGAATATTTTTTTACAAGCAAGAGCTTTTTTTCAATGCGAAATTTTGGTAACTGCTTGCCTACCCCACACACCAACAAGACCAAAATATTATGCCCGCAAAATTGACGCTACCTCATATCTCGGTGATCGTTCCCGTTTACAAAGCCGAAAACTCACTTGACGAACTTTACTTGCGCCTAAAGTCCGCCCTCGAGGAAATCTCATTCGATTTCGAAATCGTATTGATAGAAGACTGCGGGGGTGATCGCTCATGGCAAATGATAGAGCGCCTCGCCGAGGCAGACCCAAGAGTACGTGGCATCCAGTTGAGTCGAAATTTTGGCCAGCACTATGGAATCACGGCAGGCCTGGATGCTTGCCGAGGCAAATGGGTCGTTGTGATGGATTGCGACCTTCAGGATCGCCCTGAAGAAATTCCTCGTCTCTATGACAAGGCGCAAGAAGGTTACGATATTGTTTTGGCCTTGAGAGGCAAACGAAGTGATCCGCTTCTTAAGAGATTCACCTCTTGGCTGTTCTACAAAACGTTCAGCTATCTGGCTGACTTTGAATATAATGGCGATAGCGGAAACTTTCGTATCATGTCGCGAAAGGTAGTCGATAACCTCTGCCAGATGCGTGAGCAACTTCGATTTTTTGGCGCACTGGTTCATTGGACAGGCTTTTCCAGCACCGGGATCGAAGTCTTGCATGCAGAACGCTTGGACGGGAAAAGTACCTATACATTTTCAAAGCTCTGGAACCTGGCAATGGAGACAATAATTGCCTACTCGGACAAACCGCTTCGGCTTGCAGTAAAGCTAGGCTTCGCCATGGCGGCATTGGCATTTATCTATGGGGCATACCTCATTTTCACCACAATGCTACACGGAGCCGTTGTACAGGGCTGGACCAGCCTCATGGTTTCTACATTCTTTATTGGTGGCATTGTCATTTCCATCCAGGGCATTGTTGGCATATATGTCGGTAAAACCTTTGACCAGACAAAAAATCGCCCCTTGTATATTGTAGGACGAAAAACATACGATTTATCTGAAGACACATTTGGCGCACACACACAAACATCTCGATCTACATCAAGCCTCGAAAAAGAATGAAGGCCAAAATGAGCTTTTTTGCCTCACCCGCTTTTTCACAGTTGATACGCTATGGCATTGTTGGCCTGACCAATAACGCCCTTCTTTATCTGGGCTACTTATTGCTCGTGTATTGCGGAAGTGGTGAAAAGCTGGCGATGACGCTGATTTATATAATAGGTGTTCTCACCAGTTATACGTTCAATTACAGATGGACGTTTTCCCAGCGAAAGAATCGAGGCGCCTTGATTCGATACATACAGATGCATTTAACCGGGTACCTCATAAACTTTATACTTCTGTATCTACTTGTCGATAAGTTACTTTACCCTCATCAACTTGTTCAGATTTTTGCAATCATAGTTGTCGCATTTTTTGGTTTTTTTACATGCAAGTACTTTGTCTTTCGTGAACAATCGGTTCGCGAATAAATCTATCTTTCAAGCAAGCGTGCCAGCGCTATTCACTGAAGTGCTACTGGATTACAAACTTCAAGCCTCATCAGACTGAACCAACAGGCACAAAAAAGGGCGACCGAAGTCGCCCTTTTTCTACAGCCTTACAGAACTTAGTTCTGCTTAGCCATTGCTTCGCGCAGCAGGGAGGCCATGGTGGTCTCGCCAGTTGCAGCTGCCGGAGTTTCTTTCAGACTCTGGATAGCTTCTTTCTCTTCCACTTCGTCTTTCGACTTGATGGAGAGTTGGATTACGCGGCTCTTGCGGTCAACGCTGATGATCTTGGCTTCAACTTCCTGGCCTTCTTTCAGAACGTTGCGCGCGTCTTCAACGCGGTCACGGCTGATTTCGGAGGCTTTCAGAGTCGCTTCGATATCGTCGGCCAGAGTGATGATGGCGCCTTTGGCGTCAACTTCTTTCACTGTACCTTTAACGATGGCGCCTTTGTCGTTCTCTTGTACGTACTCGGAGAACGGATCGCTTTCCAGTTGCTTGATGCCCAGGGAGATGCGCTCGCGCTCTGGGTCAACCGACAGGATAACGGTGTCCAGCTCGTCGCCCTTCTTGAAACGACGAACAGCTTCTTCGCCAACTTCGTTCCAGGAGATGTCGGACAGGTGAACCAGGCCGTCGATGCCGCCGTCCAGACCAATGAAGATACCGAAATCGGTGATCGACTTGATGGTGCCGGAGATTTTATCGCCCTTGTTGAACTGGCCAGAGAAATCTTCCCATGGGTTAGATTTGCACTGCTTGATGCCCAGGGAGATACGACGACGCTCTTCGTCGATGTCCAGAACCATAACTTCCACTTCGTCGCCGACTTGTACGACTTTCGAAGGGTGGATGTTCTTGTTGGTCCAGTCCATTTCGGAAACGTGTACCAGGCCTTCCACGCCTTCTTCCAGCTCAGCGAAGCAGCCGTAATCGGTCAGGTTGGTAACACGCGCGGTCACGCGGGTGCTTTCTGGGTAACGGGCTTTGATAGCGACCCATGGATCTTCACCCAGTTGCTTCAGGCCCAGGGAAACACGGTTGCGTTCGCGATCGTATTTCAGAACCTTGACATCGATCTCGTCGCCAACGTTGACGATTTCCGATGGATGCTTGATACGCTTCCAAGCCATGTCGGTAATGTGCAGCAGGCCATCGACGCCACCCAGATCGACGAATGCGCCGTAATCGGTGAGGTTCTTGACGATACCTTTGACTTGTTGGCCTTCCTGCAGGGATTCCAGCAGAGCTTCACGCTCGGCGGAGTTCTCTGCTTCCAGGACGCTGCGACGGGAAACAACAACGTTGTTGCGTTTCTGGTCGAGCTTGATGACCTTGAATTCGAGTTCCTTGCCTTCCAGGTGCGTGGTGTCGCGCACAGGACGAACGTCGACCAAAGAACCTGGCAGGAACGCACGGATGCCGTTAACGTCGACAGTGAAGCCGCCTTTAACCTTACCGTTGATAACGCCCTTGACCACTTCTTCAGCTGCGAAGGCTGCTTCGAGAACAATCCAGCATTCAGCGCGCTTGGCTTTTTCACGGGACAGCTTGGTTTCACCGAAACCGTCTTCAACCGAGTCCAGAGCAACGTGAACTTCGTCACCGACATTGATTGTCAGATCACCAGCATCGTTGTAGAACTGTTCCAGCGGGATCAGAGCTTCAGACTTCAGACCAGCGTGAACGGTTACCCAGCGAGCTTGGTAATCGATATCAACGATAACACCGGTGATGATGGAGCCTGCCTGAAGGTTCAGGGTTTTTAGGCTTTCTTCAAAGAGTTCCGCAAAGCTTTCGCTCATTTTAATTCCTGTTGATAAGGGCGAAGAATACGCCCATCTCCACACCCCAGACGGTATGGGTCAGTTTCAATTAGAAGAAGCACCGCAGGACTATGACTGGTCCCCTGCAGCCTTCTTGGTCACCCGGCGATATCGCGAATGGCGATCTCACTCATGATGCGTTCCAGCACCTGCTCGATGGACAACTCCGTGGAATCCAGCTGTATGGCGTCAGCCGCCGGCTTGAGCGGGGCTACCGCACGCTGGGTATCACGCTCATCGCGTGCACGGATCTCATCTAGCAGACTCGACAGACTAACACCATCGACTTTGCCCTTCAACTGCAAGTAACGGCGGCGAGCACGTTCCTCGGCGCTGGCGGTCAGGAAAATCTTCAGCGGTGCCTCTGGAAACACCACCGTGCCCATGTCACGGCCGTCGGCGACCAGGCCCGGCGGCTCCTGAAACGCGCGCTGGCGCTGGAGCAATGCGTCACGCACGGCGGGCAACGCGGCAACTTGGGAGGCCCAGGAACCGACTTGCTCGTTACGCAGGTCGTCAGTCACATCGTCGCCTTCGAGGATGATCCGCTGGGGATGACCTTCCGTCGCGCCGACGAACTGGACGTCAAGGTGCGCCGCCAGCAGCTTCAGGGATTCTTCGTTGGTCAGGTCGACGCCATGGTTGCGCGCAGCGAAGGCCAGCAGGCGATACAGCGCGCCGGAATCGAGCAGGCACCAGCCGAGACGCTTGGCCAGAATGCCGGCGATCGTGCCTTTGCCCGAGCCGCTTGGCCCATCGATGGTAATCACCGGTGCTTTGATATTCACAATTGAGCCTCTTGGGCTACACGCATGCCGACATGGGCACACAGTGTAAGAAAGTTCGGAAAAGATGTAGCGACGTTAGCGCAGTCACGGATACGAATCGGCGCCGCCGCTCGCAACGACGCCACGCTCAATGCCATGGCGATGCGGTGATCGCCATGGGCATGCACGTCGCCGCCGCCTATCGGGCCGCCATCAATGATAATCCCATCAGATGTCGGTTCACACTTCACACCCAGCGCCAACAGACCGTCGGCCATGACCTGGATGCGATCGGATTCCTTCACCCGCAACTCCTCGGCACCGCGCAACACGGTGCGCCCCTCGGCGCAGGCGGCGGCGACGAACAGCACGGGAAATTCATCGATCGCCAGCGGCACCAGCGCTTCGGGAATCTCGATGCCTTTGAGCACAGCGGCGCGTACACGCAAGTCGGCCACCGGCTCGCCACCCACTTCACGCGGGTTTTCCAGGGTAATGTCCGCGCCCATCAGGCGCAGAATATCGATCACCCCGGTGCGGGTCGGATTGATACCGACATGTTCGAGCAACAACTCGGAACCCTCGGCAATCGTGGCCGCCACCAGGAAAAATGCCGAGGAGGAAATATCCCCCGGCACTTCTATATGGGTAGCGGTCAACGTATGCCCGGACTCGACCGACGCCGTCGCGCCCTCCACGGTCACCGGGTAACCAAAACCGCGCAACATGCGCTCGGTGTGGTCGCGGGTCGGTGCAGGCTCGGTCACTGCGGTTTTGCCTTCGGCATACAGTCCGGCCAGCAACACACAGGATTTCACCTGGGCACTGGCCATCGGCAGTACATAATTGATGCCTTTGAGTGCCTGGCCACCGCGTATGGTCAGCGGCGGGCACCCTTGCGGCCCGGTCTCGATCAGTGCACCCATGTCCCGCAACGGCTTGGCCACGCGGCTCATCGGGCGCCTGGACAGCGACGCATCGCCCGTCAGTACGCTGTCGAAGCGCTGCGCCGCCAGCAACCCGGACAGCAGGCGCATGGACGTGCCGGAATTGCCCAGGTAGATCGGCCCCGGCGCCGGTTTCAAGCCATGCAAGCCCACGCCATGAATCGTCACGCGCCCGTGGTGCGGCCCTTCAATCACCACGCCCATGTCGCGAAATGCCTGCAAGGTCGCCAGGGCGTCCTCACCTTCAAGGAAGCCTTCCACTTCGGTCACGCCATCAGCCAATGAGCCCAGCATGATCGAGCGATGGGAGATCGACTTGTCACCCGGCACCCGAATGCGCCCGCTCAAGCGGCCACCTGGACGGGCGATGAAGGTCAGTTCGTCGGCATCCACTGCGGTTTCCATATAGGCGCGCCGCGCCAGGATCTTGCTGAAGTGTTCACGCGCCACCCGCGCACGGGTGAACACACCCAAGAGTTGATGGCCATCGCCCGCATCCACGGCGTCGCGCAAGGCGTCGAGGTCGCTGCGGAAGGTATCGAGGGTACGCAACACCGCTTCACGATTGGCGAGGAAGATGTCGTGCCACATCACCGGGTCGCTGCCGGCAATCCGCGTGAAGTCGCGGAAGCCGCCGGCGGCATAGCGGAAAATCTCCAGGTTCTCGTTGCGCTTGGCCAATGAATCCACCAGGCCGAATGCCAACAGATGGGGCAGATGGCTGGTCGCCGCCAGCACTTCGTCGTGACGCTCGACCTGCATATGCTCCACATCCGCCCCCAACTCGCGCCACAACCGGTCCACCACGGCCAAGGCCGCAGGATCGGTCTGCGCAAGTGGGGTCAGGATCACTTTGTGCCGACGAAACAGCTGGGCGTTGGAGGCTTCCACCCCACTCTGCTCGGAGCCGGCAATCGGATGGCCGGGCACGAAACGCGGCGGCATTTCACCAAACGCCAGTTGCGCCGCGCGCACCACGTTGCCCTTGGCGCTGCCGACATCCGTGAGGATCGCGCCGCCCAAATCCAGGCCGGCCAAAATCGCCAACAGCTTTTCCATGGCCAGGATCGGCACGGCCAGCTGGATCACGTCAGCACCCTGGCACGCGATGGCCAGGTCCGCCTCGCAGCGATCCACCACCCCCAGCTCCACCGCCAGCTTGCGCGATTGCGGGTCCAGGTCCACGCCGACCACTTCGCCGCAAAAGCCGCTCTCGCGCAGGCCTTTGGCGAAGGATCCACCGATCAACCCAAGACCAACCACCACCAGGCGACCGATCATAGGCACAGCAGGTTGCAGTGCAGTGAAATCAACCACGGGCCAGAACCTTGGCCAACGCCTCCAGGAAGCGGCTGTTCTCAGCCGGCAAACCGATGGTGACGCGCAGGTGATTGGGCATGCCGTAATTGGCCACCGGGCGCACGATCACGCCTTCGCGCAGCAAACCCTGGAAGACCGGGGCGGCTACCTGACCGAGGTCGACGCAGATAAAGTTGCCCCTGGACGCAATCCAGCCCAGGCCCAACTCGCGAAAACCGTCCTGCAATTGCTGCATGCCGCGCTCGTTGAGGCGACGGCTTTCCTCGAGGTAATCGGCATCGTTCAACGCCGCGCAGGCCGCCGCCAGGGCCAGACTGTTAACGTTGAACGGTTGGCGCACACGGTTCAGCACATCGGCGACTACCGCGCTGGACAAGCCATAGCCAACCCGCAGCGACGCCAGGCCGTAGGCCTTGGAGAAGGTGCGCGACACCAGCAGGTTCGGATAGGCCGCCAGGAAGGCCAGGCCATCCGGCAGGTCGCTGCCTTCGGCGTACTCGATATAAGCCTCGTCCAGCACCACGAGGACGTGCTCGGGCACGTCCTGCAGGAATTCGTTCAAGGCCTGCTGATCGAACCAGGTGCCCGTCGGGTTATTCGGGTTGGCGATAAACACCACGCGGGTTTGCGCATCGATTGCGGCCAGCATCGCCGGCAGATCGTGGCCCCAGTCCTTTGCCGGAATCACCCGTGCATTGGCGCCTACGGCCTGGGTGACGATCGGGTAGACCGCGAATGCATGCTCACTGAACACCGCGTTCAGGCCCGGTGCCAGGTAGGCCCGGCCGACCAGCTCGAGGATGTCGTTGGAGCCATTGCCCAGGGTCACCTGGTTCAGCTCGACCCGACACTTTTGCGCCAGCAACGACTTGAGGGCAAAGCCGTTGCCGTCGGGATAACGGGTCAGCTCCGCCAACTCTTCCCGAATCGCCGCCAACACTTTGGGGCTCGGGCCCAGCGGGTTTTCGTTACTCGCCAGCTTGACGATTTTGGACGTGTCCAGATTCAACTCACGCGCCAACTCGTCCACAGGCTTGCCCGGAACGTAAGGCGAGAGTTGTTGCACGCCCGGCTGCGCCAGGGCGAGGAAGTTGCCACTCATGTCAAAGCCTCACAAAACCGCTTTCGGGTAAGAGCCCAGCACCTTGAGTGCCACGGCCTCCTGGCTGATTTTCTCCAGCACACCTTTGACCAGTGGGTCACGGTGATGCCCGATGAAGTCGATAAAGAACACGTAGGTCCATTTACCGCTGCGCGAAGGACGCGTCTCGATGCGCGTCAGGTCAATCCCGTTGTCGTGGAACGGCACCAGCAGCTCATGCAACGCGCCGGGCTTGTTGCTCATGGAGACGATGATGGAGGTCTTGTCGTCGCCGGTGGGCGGCACTTCCTGGCTGCCGATCATCAGGAAACGCGTGGAGTTGTCCGGACGGTCCTCGATTTTCTCGGCCAGGCGCGTGAGCCCGTACAGGCCCGCCGCCATATCGCCGGCAATCGCCGCCGAGTTCCACTCGCCCTTGACCCGCTTGGCCGCCTCGGCATTGCTGGAGACCGCCACGCGCTCGACGTTCGGGTAATGGGCGTCCAGCCACTTGCGGCACTGGGCCAGGGACTGGGCGTGGGAATAGATACGGCTGATGCTGTCGGTCTTGGTGCTCTCGCCCACCAGCAGATGGTGATGGATACGCAGTTCGACTTCGCCGCAGATCACCATGTCGTGTTCCAGGAAGCTGTCCAGCGTGTGGTTGACCGCGCCTTCGGTGGAGTTTTCCACCGGCACCACGCCAAAATTCACCGCACCGGCCGCCACTTCGCGGAACACTTCGTCGATCGCCGCCATTGGCTTGCTGATCACGGCATGGCCGAAATGCTTCATGGCCGCCGCTTGGGTGAAGGTGCCTTCCGGGCCGAGGTACGCCACTTTCAGCGGCTGCTCCAGCGCCAGGCACGAGGACATGATTTCACGGAACAACCGCGCCATCTCTTCGTTGCCCAGCGGCCCCTTGTTGCGCTCCATCACGCGCTTGAGCACCTGAGCCTCGCGCTCGGGCCGGTAGAACACCGGCACCTCGCCTTCCGCCAGGGACGCCATTTTCACCCGGGCCACTTCCTGGGCGCAGCGTGCGCGCTCGCTGATCAGCTCGAGGACTTTTTCGTCCAGGCTGTCGATGCGTACCCGCAGGGCCTTGAGTTCTTGCTCAGACATTAGCCGTGTTCCTTTTCGAACTCTGCCATGTAGGCAACCAGCGCGTTGATGGCGTGGATGTCGACGGCGTTGTAGATGGAGGCGCGCATGCCACCGACCGAACGGTGACCCTTGAGGTTCAGCAGGCCGCGCTCGTCGGCACCGGCCAGGAACGGCTTGTCCAGGCGGTCGTCAGCCAGGCGGAATGGCACGTTCATCCATGAGCGATTGGCGAGGTTGATCGGGTTGCTGTACAGGCCGCTGGCGTCGATGAAGTCGTACAGGGTGCGCTTCTTCACTTCGTTGAGCTTGCCCATGGCAGCCACGCCGCCCTGCTCCTTGAGCCATTCGAACACCAGGCCGGACAGGTACCAGGCGAATGCCGGCGGGGTGTTGTACATCGAGCCATTATCGGCCGCGACCTTGTAGTTGAGCATGGTCGGGCACACCGAGCGCGCGCGGCCGAGCAGGTCTTCGCGGATGATGTTGACCAGGATGCCGCTCGGGCCGATGTTTTTCTGCGCGCCGGCGTAGATCATGCCGTACCGGGACACGTCGATCGGACGCGAGAGGATGTCCGAGGACATGTCGCACACCAGCGGGACATCGCCCACTTGCGGCACCCAGTCGAATTGCAGGCCGCCGATGGTTTCATTGGCGACGTAGTGCACGTAGGCCGCATCCTTGGACAGCTTCCATTCGTTCTGACCAGGAATGGCGAAGTAGTCATAAGGCTTGGCGGTGCCTGCCACATTGACATGACCGTAGCGGGAGGCTTCTTCAATGGCCTTCTGACCCCAGATACCGGTGTCGATATAGTCGGCCGTGCCGCCTTCGGGCAGCAGGTTCAGCGGGATCTGGGCGAACTGCTGACTCGCGCCGCCCTGCAGGAACAGCACTTTGTAGTGGGAGGGGATGTCCAGCAAGTCGCGCAGATCCTGCTCGGCCTTGGTGGCGATGGACACGAACTCATCGCTGCGATGGCTCATTTCCATCACGGAGAGGCCTTTTCCATGCCAGTCGAGGAGTTCAGCCTGCGCGCGCTGCAGGACTGCTTCAGGAAGCGCCGCGGGACCGGCACAGAAGTTATAGGCTCTCTTGCTCACATCCAATCTCTCTGATCTGGTGGGACTGAAATCAAACACTGCAGGAGCGAGCTTGCTCGCGAAAAACCCGAGAGCGCAAGGCGTATCAGGCAGCCCGCGTCATCGTTGGCGATTTTCGCGAGCAAGCTCGCTCCTACAGGGGGCGGCGTTATATTTCAAAGGGGACAAACAACAAGGGGGCGAATCTTCATCCGCCCCCTGTGTGTCCGCTTATTCCTGCGGTTCTTCTTCGTCTGCGGCAGCATCGAGGGTTGGCTCGTCGACGTTGTCATCGCCGGCTGCAATCACCTCGCCATCGAATTCCTCACCTTCGAGTTCTTCGCCCTCAACTTCCGAAGGCTCCTGCACACGCTCGAGGCCGACCAGTTTTTCGTCCTTGGCCAGCTTGATCAGGGTCACGCCCTGGGTGTTACGGCCCAGGCTCGATACTTCCGCCACGCGGGTACGTACCAGGGTGCCCTGGTCGGAAATCAACATGATTTCCTCGCCGTCGAGTACCTGCACCGCGCCGACCAGACGGCCGTTGCGGTCGTTGCTGACCATGGCGATCACGCCCTGGCCGCCACGCTTGTACTCCGGGAACTCGCTGATGGCGGTGCGCTTGCCGTAGCCACGCTCGGAAGCGGTAAGGATCTGGCTGCCCTCTTCCGGAATCAACATGGAGATGAGCTTCTGCCCTTCCGGCAGGCGCATGCCGCGCACGCCGCGGGCGGTACGGCCCATGGCGCGAACGTCGGATTCCTTGAAGCGCGTGACCTTGCCGCCGTCGGAGAACAGCATGACTTCGCGCTCGCCATCGGTGATCGCGGCTGAGATCAGCACGTCGCCTTCATCCAGCTCCAGGGCGATCAGGCCCACGCTGCGTTGACGGCTGAAGGATTCCAGCGGAGTCTTCTTCACGGTGCCCATGGCGGTGGCCATGAAGATGAAGTGACCTTCGGTGTATTCCTCGACCGGCAGCATGGTGGTGATGTATTCATCACTGTCCAGCGGCAGCAGGTTGACCAGCGGGCGCCCACGGGCGGCACGGGAGGCTTCCGGGATTTCGTAGGTTTTCAGCCAGTACACCTTGCCCTTGCTGGAGAACAGCAGCAGCGTGGTGTGGCTGTTGGCGACCAGCAGGTGAGCGATGTAGTCCTCATCCTTGACGCCGGTAGCCGATTTACCTTTACCACCACGGCGCTGGGCCTGGTACGCCGCCAGCGGCTGGGTCTTGGCGTAGCCACCGTGGGAGATGGTCACCACACGCTCTTCTTCCGGGATCATGTCACCCAGGGTCAGGTCGAGGCGCGCATCGAGGATTTCGGTGCGGCGCACGTCGCCGTATTCGGCGCGGATCACTTCGAGTTCTTCGCGGATCACTTCCATCAGGCGCACGGCGCTGTTGAGGATGCGGATCAGCTCGCCGATCTGGTTGAGAATCTCCTGGTACTCGGCCAGCAGCTTCTCGTGCTCCAGCCCGGTCAGGCGGTGCAAACGCAGTTCCAGGATGGCCTGGGCCTGTTCCGGCGACAGGAAATACTTGCCGTCACGCAGGCCGTATTGCGGGTCCAGGGTCTCGGGCCGGCAGGAATCAGCGCCGGCGCGTTCAACCATGGCCACCACGGCGCTGGATTCCCACGGCATCTTGATCAGGGCTTCCTTGGCTTCCGACGGCGTCGGCGAAGCCTTGATCAGGGCGATTACCGGGTCGATGTTCGACAGCGCAACCGCCTGGCCTTCCAGGATGTGGCCGCGCTCGCGGGCCTTGCGCAGTTCGAACACGGTACGACGGGTGACCACTTCACGGCGGTGACGGACGAAGGCTTCCAGCAGATCCTTGAGGTTCAGGATGCGTGGGCGGCCATCGATCAGGGCAACCACGTTGATGCCAAACACGCTTTGCAGCTGGGTCTGGGCGTAGAGGTTGTTGAGGATCACCTCGGGCACTTCGCCACGACGCAGCTCGATGACTACGCGCATACCGTCCTTGTCGGACTCGTCGCGCAGTTCGGTGATGCCTTCGAGCTTCTTCTCTTTAACCAACTCGGCGATCTTCTCGATCAGACGCGCCTTGTTGAGCTGGTACGGCAGTTCGGTGATGACGATCTGCTGGCGGCCACCGACCTTGTCGATGTCTTCGATCATCGAGCGGGCGCGCATGTAGATGCGGCCGCGACCGGTGCGGTAGGCTTCGATGATGCCGGCGCGACCGTTGATGATCGCGGCGGTCGGGAAGTCCGGGCCGGGGATGTATTGCATCAGCTCATCGACGGTCAGCTCGGGGTTGTCGATGAGGGCCAGGCAACCGTCGATGACTTCACCGAGGTTGTGCGGCGGGATGTTGGTGGCCATGCCCACGGCGATACCGCTGGAACCGTTGACCAGCAGGTTGGGAATACGGGTGGGCATGACGGCCGGGATCATTTCGGTGCCGTCGTAGTTCGGCACCCAGTCCACGGTTTCCTTATGCAGATCGGCCAGCAGTTCGTGCGCCAGCTTGGTCATGCGCACTTCGGTGTATCGCATGGCCGCGGCGTTGTCGCCGTCGACCGAACCGAAGTTACCCTGGCCGTCTACCAGCAGGTAGCGCAGGGAAAACGGCTGGGCCATCCGAACGATGGTGTCGTACACCGCAGTGTCGCCGTGGGGGTGATACTTACCGATCACGTCACCGACAACACGGGCAGATTTCTTGTACGGCTTGTTCCAGTCGTTACCCAGCTCGCTCATCGCGAACAGCACACGCCGGTGCACGGGCTTCAAGCCGTCGCGCGCATCAGGCAGTGCCCGACCGACAATGACGCTCATCGCGTAGTCGAGGTAGGACTGTTTCAGCTCGTCTTCGATATTGACCGGGAGGATTTCTTTGGCCAGTTCGCCCATGAGAAGCCTGATTCCTTTTTCGGGTGAAACTTCGTTACATCCATTCGGGACGAACAAAGCTCGCCGCTGCCGGCACGGTGCCTGACAACGACTTACGACAAATCAACGAGTTATGACACGGATCTGCACGTTATGGACCACCCCTCGGGGCAGCCCTGGAAACCGCCGGATGTTATCACAATCGCCGCCACGCACCTATCCCCCTGATGCGCATGGAGGCTAGTAATTTGATGAATGACAGGCTTGAGGGGGACGAGAGAGGCTCAGAGGTGGGGTGGTGCTGTTTTTTGAGGCTGGATCCGGGACTTTTATTGACTTTTAGGGCCAATCGGGGGCAAGCCCCCGATAGCAATGGCACAGATACCACAGCCCTCAATGCAGCCGCTTACGACACATCAACCTGGCCAGCTTGGCAGTATCCGGCCGCTCCACCACACCTTTTTCGGTGACGATCACATCAATCAGATCCGCCGGCGTCACATCGAACGCCGGATTAAATGCCTGCGCCTCCAACCGCTGGCCATTCACCTCCAGCAACTCACCGACATCACGCTCTTCCAGGGTCACATCATCGCCGGTAGCCATCATCAGATCGACGGTCGAGCTCGGCGCCACCACCATGAAGCGTACGCCATGGTGCATGGCGCAAACGGCCAGTTGATAGGTACCGATCGTGCCGATCACATCGCCATTGGCCGCGATGCAGTCCGCGCCGACCACCACCCAGGTGACGCCTTTGGTCTTGAGGATATGCGCCCCGGCGGCGTCGGCGTTTACCGTGACCGGAACACCGGCGCCGGCCAACTCCCAGGCGGTCAATCGCGAGCCTTGCAGCCACGGCCGGGTTTCATTGGCATAAACCTGCTCGACCAGGCCTTCCAGGAATGCCGCGCGGATCACCCCGAGGGCCGTGCCGACACCGCCGGAGGCCAGGGCGCCGGCGTTGCCATGGGTCAGGATCGCCTGGGCGTTGCCCTGATGCTTGCGAATGCGCTCGAGGCCCAATTGGGCCATGACCACATTGGCTTCGCGATCGCTCTCATGAATCGCAATGGCTTCGGCTTCCAGCACCGCCAACGGGTCGGCGTGTTGCTTGAGGCGGTCAAGGCGCTCGCGCATGCACTTCAACGCCCAGAACAGGTTGGATGCGGTGGGGCGGGTATCGGCCAGCAATGCGTAGTCTTCTTCCCATGCCGCCTGCCAGTCATCGCCTTCGGCAATGCGTTGGCGCGCAGCCAGGACCAGGCCGTAGGCCGCACTGATACCGATGGCCGACGCGCCGCGCACCACCCTCGCGCGAATGGCGGCGGCCACCTCGTCGACGGTCGAGCACGTCACCCAGCTTTCCCGGGCCGGCAATGCACGCTGATCGAGCAGGTGCAGCACGCCATCACGCCACTCGATGGCCTTCACCTTCTCCGCCGCCAACAGTCGGTCGCGCATCCCTTAACCCCGTACTCATGAACAAAAGCCGCCGATTATAGCGATCCGCCCGCCGGGACGCTCGGGTATACTTCGCCCTTCTTTTATAGCTGCCCAGGAAGAAGCCTGCGATGACGCCCACTGCCGCCCCGCTCGACTTATTACTGCTGCCGACCTGGCTGGTACCCGTCGAACCCGCCGGCGTAGTGCTCAAGGAGCATGGCCTGGGTATCCGCGACGGTTGCATCGTGTTTATCGGGCCGCGGGCGGCGGCATTGAAGCTTGAGGCGAGCGAAGTGCGCGAACTGCCGGGCATGCTGCTCAGCCCCGGCCTGATCAACGCCCACGGGCATGCGGCGATGAGCCTGTTTCGCGGCCTGGCCGATGACCTGCCATTGATGACCTGGCTGGAAAAACACATCTGGCCTGCCGAGGCCAAGTGGGTCGATGAAGCCTTCGTGCGCGATGGCACCGATCTGGCCATCGCCGAGCAGCTCAAGGGCGGCATCACCTGCTTCTCCGATATGTATTTCTACCCCAAGGTCGCCAGCGATTGCGTGCACAACAGCGGCATGCGCGCGCAGATCGCCATTCCGATCCTGGACTTCCCGATCCCGGGCGCCAGCAACGCCGATGAGGCGATTCGCCAAGGCATCGAGCTGTTCGGCGACCTCAAGCATCATCCACGCATCAAGATCACGTTCGGCCCCCATGCGCCCTATACCGTCAACGATGACAACCTGGAAAAGATCCGGATCATCGCCGAGGAACTGGACGCCGCGATCCATATGCACGTGCACGAAACCGCCTTCGAGGTGCAGCAGGCCGTGGAACAGACGGGCGAGCGGCCACTGGCCCGCCTCGGTCGCCTTGGCCTGCTGGGCCCGCGCTTCCAGGCCGTTCACATGACCCAAATCAGCGAGGATGACCTGGCTTTGCTGGTAGAAAGCAACACCAGCGTGATCCATTGCCCGGAATCGAATCTGAAACTGGCCAGCGGCTTCTGTCCGGTTGAACGCCTGTGGCAGGCTGGCGTCAATGTGGCTATAGGCACTGACGGCGCCGCCAGCAACAACGACCTCGACCTGTTGGGCGAAACCCGCACCGCCGCGATGCTGGCCAAGGCCGTCGCCGGTTCGGCCACTGCGCTGGACGCCCATCGCGCGCTGCGCATGGCCACCCTCAATGGCGCGCGGGCGATGGGCCTGGACAGCCAGATCGGCTCGCTGGAAGTCGGCAAGGCTGCGGATATCGTCGCCTTCGACCTTTCGGGGCTGGCGCAACAACCGATCTACGATCCGGTCTCACAGCTTATCTACGCCACCGGACGTGACTGCGTGAAACACCTTTGGGTCGCCGGCAAGCAGTTGCTCGACGACCGACGATTGACCCGCATGGATGAAGCACAGTTGACCGCCACGGCCATTGCCTGGGGCCAACGCATCAGCGGGCACAGCGAATAAACCGATTTATCAGATTCAGAGGATTCACCATGAGCAACGTCGACCACGCCGAAATCGCCAAATTCGAAGCCCTGGCCCACCGCTGGTGGGACCGTGAGAGCGAGTTCAAGCCGCTGCATGACATCAACCCACTGCGGGTCAACTGGATTGACGAACGCGTCAACCTGGCCGGCAAAAAGGTGCTGGACGTCGGTTGCGGCGGTGGCATCCTCAGTGAAGCCATGGCCCAGCGCGGCGCCACCGTCATGGGCATCGACATGGGCGAGGCACCGCTGGCCGTGGCCCAGCTGCACCAGCTGGAATCCGGCGTAAGCGTGGAATACCGCCAGATCACCGCCGAAGCCCTGGCCGAGGAAATGCCCGAACAGTTCGACGTGGTCACCTGCCTTGAAATGCTCGAACACGTGCCGGACCCGTCTTCGGTGATCCGCGCCTGTTTCCGCATGGTCAAGCCCGGCGGCCAGGTGTTCTTCTCCACCATCAACCGCAACCCCAAGGCTTATCTGTTCGCGATCATCGGCGCCGAATACATCATGAAGCTGCTGCCGCGCGGCACCCATGACTTCAAGAAATTCATCCGCCCCTCCGAGCTGGGCGCGTGGAGCCGCCAGGCCGGGCTGACCGTCAAGGACATCATCGGCCTGACCTACAACCCGCTGACCAAGCACTACAAGCTGGCCAACGACGTTGACGTCAACTACATGATCCAGACCCTGCGCGAGGAGTAAGCCTGTGAAGTTGCGAGCGGTTCTCTTCGACATGGACGGTACCCTGCTGGACACCGCGCCGGACTTTATCGCCATCTGCCAGGCCATGCGCGCCGACCGTGGCCTGCCGCCGGTCAACGACCAGCACATCCGCGATGAAATCTCCGGTGGCGCGAAGGCGATGGTCGCCGTGACTTTCTCGATGGACCCGGAGTCGCCAGGTTTCGAAGCGCTGCGCCAGGAATTCCTCGAGCGATACCTCAAGGACTGCGCGGTGCACAGCAAATTGTTCGACGGTATGGCCGAGCTGCTGGAAGACATCGAGAAGGCCAAGCTGGTCTGGGGCGTGGTCACCAACAAGCCGCTGCGCTTTGCCGAGCCGATCATGCAGCAACTGGGCCTGGCCGAACGCTCGGCCGTGCTGATCTGTCCGGACCACGTAAAGAACAGCAAGCCGGACCCGGAGCCGATGATCCTGGCGTGCAAGATGCTCGACCTCGACCCGGCCAGCGTGTTGTTCGTGGGCGACGATTTGCGTGATATCGAATCCGGTCGCGATGCCGGCACCCGTACGGCGGCAGTTACCTACGGTTATATCCATCCGGACGACAACCCGCGTCACTGGGGGGCGGATGTGGTGGTGGACCACCCATTGGAGCTGCGCAAGGTGCTGGATAGCGCGGTGTGCAGTTGCTGATTTAACTGATCGATGAAGATCCAATGTGGGAGGGGGCTTGCCCCCTCCCACATTGGATCTTCGGCGTTTTCGAATGTGAGGTTATGTATGTTTGATTATTCTGCCCCTCCAGAACTGCTCAAAGGCCGGGTGATCCTGGTCACCGGTGCCGGCCGCGGGATCGGCGCGGCTGCGGCGAAAACCTACGCCGCCCACGGTGCCACCGTGTTGCTGCTGGGCAAGACCGAGGCCAACCTGGCCCAGGTGTATGACGAAATCGAAGCCGCCGGCCAGCCGCAACCGGTGGTGATCCCGTTCAACCTGGAGACCGCCCTGCCCCATCAATACGATGAGCTGGCAGCGATGATCGAAAAGGCATTCGGCCGCCTCGACGGCCTGCTGCACAACGCCTCGATCATCGGACCGCGCACGCCCATCGAACAGTTGTCCGGCGAGCACTTCATGCGGGTGATGCACGTCAACGTCAACGCGATGTTCATGCTGACCAGCACCCTGCTGCCGCTGCTCAAGCTGTCCACGGATGCGTCGGTGGTGTTCACTTCCAGCAGCGTCGGGCGCAAGGGCCGCGCGTATTGGGGCGCTTACGGTGTGTCGAAGTTTGCCACTGAAGGCTTGATGCAGACCCTGGCCGACGAGCTGGAAGACGTCGCCGCCGTGCGCGCCAACAGCATCAACCCGGGCGGTACGCGCACCAGCATGCGAGCCCAGGCCTACCCTGGGGAAAACCCGATGGAACGGCCGGCGCCGGAAGAAATCATGCCGGTGTACCTGTACCTGATGGGGCCGGACAGTGCAGGGATCAATGGGCAGGCGTTCGACGCCCAGTAATCCCTGACACAACCTGAAGCAAAATGTGGGAGGGGGCTTGCCCCCGATTGCGGTGGATCAGCCCATGAATCTGTTGGCTGAGACACCGCTATCGGGGGCAAGCCCCCTCCCACATTGGTATTGCAGCGCTCGTCAGTTTTTCACCACTTCCTCAAGCGTGAAGCGGCCCAGCGGGTTCTGCAGGAAGTTGCTCACATTCTTGCGTGAGATATTGATGTACGGGCTGTAGTACAGATCGATCCAGTTCACGTCCTGTTTCGCCAGTTTCTGCAACTCCACGTACATCTGTTCACGCTTGGCCGGGTCGGCCTCGATGCGCGCCTGCGCCACCAGGGCCTTGACCTTGTCGTTCTGGTAACGGGTCATGTAGTTCTGGTTGGTGTCATGGCCCAGCACGAAAGTGGTCTTCTGGTCCGGGTCGAGGATGTCGTTGGTCCAGTACATCACCGAAATATCGTACTCACCGTCCACCAGCATCTGCCAGCTCTGGGTCGGGTCGACCTTTTGCAGGTTGGCGGTGACGCCGACCTTGGCCAGTTGATCCTTGATGATCACCGCAATCTGCTCGTCCGCTTCGTTGCCGGCGTTGACCACGTAGTTGAGCTTCAGGTCCTTGGCGCCTGCATCGGCCAGCAGCTTTTTCGCCGCAGTCGGGTCATACGGGCGTTGCAGGTTATTGGCGTAGTGATAGAGCGAGCCTTTCGGGATGTAGGAATAGGCCACGGTGCCTTGTCCGTAAGTGGCGGTCTTCACCAGCGATTGTTTATCGATGGCCATGTCCAGCGCTTCACGCACTTCTGGCTTGGCCAGCAGGCCATGAGCGTGGTTGATCAGCAGGTGATCTTCGCGGGTGGACGGGTCGGCATGGATCACCACGTTCGGGTCTTTCTTCAGCTCTTCAACGCGGGAGAAGGGTACGAAGATCGCCGTGTCCAGCTCGTTGTTCTGCACCATGCGCATGCGTGTGTTGTCGTCCGTGACCGACACCCACTCCACCCCGTCCAGGCTGACGTTGCCGGCCTGCCAGAAGTTCGGGTTCTTCTTCAGGATCACGCGGTCGCCCTTGCGCCATTCGTCCACGGTGAAGGCGCCGGAGGTCACCGGGTTTTCCGAGTAGGCGTCTTCGCCCATTGTCGTCATGGCTTTTTCCGACAGGATCGACACCGTTGGCGACGCCAATTGCGAGAGAAACGCCACCGCCGGCGTTTTCAGGGTCACCACCAGGGTTTTCCCATCGCGGGCCTTGGCGGTGTCGATCAGGCTGAACGGGTCGCTCCACAGCGACGCCTTGTTATCGCGGATGCGCAACAGGCTGAACGCTGCGTCGCTGGCGGTGATCGGCGAGCCGTCGGAGAACTTGGCGTCGCGCAGTGTGAAGGTGTAGGTCAGGCCGTCCTTGGAAATCTCCCAGCTTTGCGCCAGGCCCGGTTCCATTTTGGTGCCCAAGTTGTCCACTCGCACCAGGGTGTCGTAGACGTTGGCAAATACCCAGGTATCGCGGTTCTGCGCGCTTTTGATCGGGTCAAAGGTGGTGCTGTCTTCACGGCAACCGATGGTCAGTACGCCAGCAGCCTGGGCCAGGCCGGCAGTGAGGGACCAGGCGGTCAGCGTGGCGGCGGCGAGTAATTTCAAATGGCGCGATTGCATGTCATAACTCCTTGTTCATGATGGGCAGGAAGGGGCAAAGGGTGTTCAAGCACGCAACTGTACCGATGCTCATGCACTGAATGGGTGGGCGGCAACACCACGGAACACATGGCCTGGGCATAGCGGCAACGCGGGTGAAACGCGCAGCCTGTGGGCAAATTCAGCGGGCTGGGTGGCTCGCCGGGCAATGGCTGCGCAGGCAACGGACGATGGGGGTCAATCTGCGGAATCGCCTCGATCAACGCCGCCGTATAGGGATGGCGCGGCGCAGTGAACACCGCTTCCACCGGCCCCTCCTCGACGATCTTGCCCAGGTACATCACCGCCACGCGGTCGCACAGGCGCCGCACGATGGCCAGGTCATGGGCGATAAACAGGATCGCCAGGTTCATGCGCTGTTGCAGTTCCAGCAGCAGATTGATGATCTGGCCCTGGATCGACACATCCAGCGCCGCCACGCATTCGTCGGCGACGATCAAGCGTGGTTCCACCGCCAGCGCCCGGGCGATCCCCACGCGCTGGCACTGGCCGCCACTGAGGGAGCCGGGTTTGCGCGAGGCCAGTTCAGGGCGCAGGCCAACCAGCTCGAGCAGTTCATCGACACGGGCGCGGATGTTTTGCGGCGCGACCTTGCGCTGCACCCGCAACACTTCGGCGAGGGTTTCACCGATGCTGTGACGCGGGTTCAGGGCGGCGTAGGGGTCCTGGAAGATCATCGCGGTTTCCCGGCGCAAGCGCGCAATATCGATAGCGCTGCCCCGGGCCATGTCGACACCGTCGAACAGCACCTGCCCGGCGCTGATCGGGTTGAGGTGCAAAATTGCCCGGCCCAACGTGCTTTTACCGCTGCCGGACTCGCCCACCAGCCCGAGGGTCTCACCGGCAGCCAGATTCAGCGACACCCCGTTCACCGCCCTCACCCACTGCTTGCTCAACCCGAACAGGCCACTGCCGGATGCGGCAAAGCGGACCTCCAGGTCCTTGATCTGCAACAGGCTCATGGGCGCCCTCCGAGGGGATAGTGACAGGCAACTCGCGCGCCTTCCGGCAACAGTTCGGTACACAGGGCGCCGACCTGCGGGCAGCGCGGGTTGAAGCGGCAACCGCCCGGCAATGCGTCGAGCAGCGGCGGCTGGCCAGGGATGGTGCGCAACAACGCATGGCCGCTGCTGTGGGCCGGCTGGCAATCGATCAGGCCGGCGGTGTACGGATGCCGTGGCTGAGCCAACAGTTCGTATTTGCTGCCGTGTTCGCACAGGCGCCCGGCGTACATCACCGCGATGGAGTCGCAGCTTTGCGCGACCACGCCGAGGTCGTGGGTGATCATGATGATCGACAGGCCACGCCTGTCGCGAAGGTCGAGCAACAACCGCAGGATTTGCGCCTGCACCGTCACATCCAGGGCCGTGGTGGGTTCGTCGGCGATCAGCACCTTCGGGTTGCACCCCAGGGCTACGGCAATCATCGCGCGCTGGCGCATGCCGCCGGAAAACTCATGGGGATAGTTGTCGACACGGGCCTGCGGGTCGGGAATGCCCACTTGGCGCAGCACGTCGATGGCCTGCCGGCGCGCGTCTTTCTTCGAGGCGCCTTGATGCAGGCGGATGCCTTCGGCGATCTGCTCGCCGATACGCATCAACGGGTCCAGATGGCTGCTGGGGTTCTGGAAGATCATGCCCAACTGCCCGCCACGGACGGCGCGCATGCCGGCTTCATCCAGGCGCAGCAGGTCCTGGCCGGCCAGGTGCACCGTGCCGCCCTGCACGCGCAGGTTGGGCGATGGCAGCAGGCGCATCAGGCCGCGACAGGCCAGGGTCTTGCCCGAACCGCTTTCACCGACCAACCCGAGGATTTCACCCTCGGCGAGGTCAAAGGACACGCGGTCGACCAGGGTCAGCGCATGCCCGGCGTTATCGGCGATCACGCTGAGGTCGCGCACTTGCAGCAGGCTCATGAACGATCCCCCAGGACTTGCGCCACACCATCGGCCAGCAGGCTGAAGCCCATGGCCAGGGTGACGATGGCCACGCCCGGGAAGGTGCAGATCCACCAGGCGGTGGTGATAAAGGCCTGGCCCTCGGCGACCATCGTGCCCCATTCGGCGGTCGGTGGCTGCACGCCCAGGCCCAGGTAGCTCACCGCAGCGCCGTTGAGCAGCACCAGCACCGCGTCGGACATGGAAAACACGATCGAGCCAAACATGGCATTGGGCAGCAAATGCCGGAACAGAATGCGCCCATGACCAAACCCCAGGCTCCTGGCGGCCAGGGCAAAGTCGCTCTCCTTGAGTACCAGGATCTGCGAGCGGATCAACCGCGCATACGAGACCCAGCCCACCAGCGCCATGGCGATGTAAAAGCTCTGCAGTCCAGGCCCGAGAATGGCCATGATCGCCAGCATCAACACCAGAAACGGGAACGCCAGCACCACATCGATCACGCGCATGCACACGCTGTCCAGGCGCCCGCCGATATAACCGGAGATCGCACCGATGAAGGTGCCGATCATGAACGGAAAGATCACCCCGACAATCGCCAGTTGCAAGTCGATGCGCGCGCCCCAGATCACCCGCGACAGCACGTCGCGGCCGTAGTTATCGGTGCCGAACAGGTGCGCAGCACCGGGCGCCAGCAGGCTCATATCGGTGTTCTGCACAATCGGGTCGTAGGGCGCGATCCACGGCGCGAACAGCGCCAGGGTCAGCCATGCGAGCAGTATCAACAGGCCCCACGCGGCGGTCAGCCGGCCGTTGCGAAAACCCAGGCGCAGGCGCAAACGCCAGGGCGCTGTCAATGGGCGGCTGTTCATTGCATTTTCACCCGTGGGTCAAGGGCCACCGTGACCACGTCGGCGATGAAGTTGACCACCACCGTCGCACAGGCCAGCACCATTGCCACGCCCTGTACCACCATGTAGTCGCGGGTAAAAATACCGCGCACCAGCAACTGGCCGATGCCGGGAATGGCGAACAGGCTTTCGATGACCACCGTGCCGCTGATCAGCCAGCCGATGTTCACAGCCAGCAGGTTGACGGCCGGCACCAGGGAGTTGGGCACGACATGGCGGCGGAACACGGCGGCTTCCGACAGCCCCCGCGCCCGCGCTGCGGTGACATGATCGGCCTGCAGTTCCACCAACATGCTCGCGCGCAAATTGCGCACCAGCACTGCCGACAGCGCCAGGGCAATGGTCAGACACGGCAGGACCATATGATGGGCCTTGTCCAGCCAGGTGCGACCGTAACCGGACACCGGAAACAAGCCCCACTGCACACTCAGCAACAGGATCAGCATCAGGCCCAGCCAGAACGCCGGCATGCCCAGGCCGACCGTGGTGAATACGCGAATCAGGTTGTCTGGCCAGCCGCCTTTATTGCGCGCCGCCACTGTCGCCAGCGGTACCGCGATCAACAGCGCCAGCAGCACACTGCCGAGCACCAGCACCAGCGTCGGTTCAATACGCGTGACGATCAGCTTCAGGGCGTCGACCTTGTACAGCAGCGATTGGCCGAGATCGCCCTTGAGCAGGTTCTTCAGGAAGTAGAAATATTGCAGCCACAACGGTTCATCGAGGCCGTACTGGGCGCGGATTTTCAGCAACGCGTCGGGCGTGCTGCGCGAACCCAGCAGCGCGCGCGCCGGATCGCCCGGAATCGAACGCACCAGCACAAAGGTGATCAGACTGATGCCCAATAGCACCGGCAACAATTGCAGGGGCCGGGACAGTACAAAGCGGTAACGCGCGAGGTTCATTCGTCAGCCTCGGTGGCGGGCGAGAAAGTTCAGCAGCACCGGAAAATACGCCTCGGGTTCTTCGTAGAACGGCATATGGCTGCTGTTGGGAAATACGTGCAGTTCGGCGTGCCGGGCCGCCATTTTCATGCGCAGGGCACAGGCCGGCGTGAGTTCGTCGTGCTGGCCGGTGGTGATCAATATCGGCATCTTGAACGTGGCCATTTCAGGAATGCGGTTCCAGTCCTTGAGGTTGCCGATATAAAGGAATTCGTTGGGCCCCTGCATGGTTTCGTAAGGCCCCATGTTCCAGTCGCCGAGGGAGCGTTTGACCGGCTCCGGCCATTCGTCCAGGCGGCACACGTGGCGATAGTTGAGCAAGGTGATGGCGGCTTGATACTGCGGGTGATCGAGCGTGCCCATGGCTTCATGGCGCTGCATCATGGCCACGGTTTCGCTGCCAAGGGCGCCGCGCAGGCGTTCAAGTTCCCGTGACAGGTGGGGAATATCGCCGACCGTGTTTTCGAGAATCAGGCTTTTCAGCGCATCGGGGTAATGAATGGCGTACTCGATACCCAGCCAACCGCCCCAGGAATGTCCGAGCAGATGCACTGGGCCCAGGCCCAGTGCCTGGCGCACGGTCTCGACTTCTTCGACATAACGGCGGATTTCCCACAGGGAAACGTCGGTCGGTCTGGCTGATGCGCCCGTGCCAAGCTGGTCGAATGCAACCACTCGCAGGTTATGGTCTTTGAGCCAGCCATGGGCGTCGCGCAAATAGTCACACGGCAGGCCCGGCCCGCCGTTGAGGCACAGCAGCACCTCATCGCCTTCGCCAAAGCTGTAGACCACGAGATTATGGCCGTCGACTTGCACGTTGTACTGCTGGTCGGGGGCAATTTCACGCCACATGCATACATTCCTTGTGTTGTATCGGCCTGGCAGGTAGTGGCCGTTTGTACGTCAACACTACCGAGGATGCCGCGCGTCCATAACCTAGCGTTTCTTATAGGTTTGGCCTGGCAGTCCTTCGCCGGGGCGTGGCATTCTACTTGCAGCAAGTCGAGATTCAAATGAATTCGGGAGCAGAACGGATGCTGGCCAGGCTAACTGCCTTCAATAATCGCCTGATGCCGGGCAGGAGCCTGGACGAGCAGATAGACAATACGTTTATCCTCGCCCAACAGCTGGGTTTCGATGCGCTGGTGTACGACTACACGCCGGTGCCCATCGACCTCAACGGGGTGCTGATCACGCCCTCGGTGCTGCAACTGCGCAACACGCCGACCGACTGGCACGCCTTGTGGTGCAGCGAAGGGTTCTACCAGATTGATCCGGTGCAACACCTGGCCTTGCGCAGCGTATCGCCGTTTGTCTGGTCGTATGAGGCAAAAGCCGAGACTGCACTGCAAACGATCATCGACCCCTGCCATGCACCCGTTTGTTCCTACCTGCACGAACAACAGTTGACCTGCCGCGTCAGCGTGCCGATCCACCTGCCCCGTGGTGGCTTCGCCTCATTGACCGGGCTGCGCACCGGTAAGGCGAGTGCGGTATTGAAAGATGCGCAGCAGACCTTGTCGGACTTCAGCGTGATCGGCCACGCGTTACAGGAAGCGGCTTATCCTTTGTTCAACAAAGCAGTGCGCACCTACCCGCATATCCATCTGACCAAACGCGAGCGCGAGTGCCTGAAATGGGCCGCCGAAGGCTTGACTGCGGCCGAGATCGCCACGCAATTGACCCGTTCGCTGGCGGTGGTGACCCTGCACCTGGCGTCTGCCATGCACAAGTTGGGCGCCAAGAACCGCGTGCAGGCGGTGGTGCGCGCCACGCACTACCGGTTGCTGGACGATTGATCGTTATCTAAAACCTAGCTGTTTTGCTAGTTACCTAAACGTCGCGTGCAGACTATCGTAGCCATGATCCTTTTTTCAGAGCAGGGTACGAAATGGAATTCATCGACAAAGTCCGCGAAGGCTACGCCCCCTTCGGCGCCTATCAGACGTGGTATCGCATCACGGGCGAGCTGTCTACCGGCCGCACACCACTGGTGATCATCCATGGCGGCCCCGGCTGCACCCACGATTACGTCGACGCGTTCAAGGATGTCGCCGCCAGCGGCCACGCGGTGATTCACTACGACCAGTTGGGCAATGGTCGCTCGACGCACTTGCCGGAAAAACCGGCTTCGTTCTGGACCGTCGAGCTATTCCTCGACGAATTGAACAACCTGCTCGACCACCTGCACATAAGCGACAACTACGCGATCCTCGGGCAATCCTGGGGCGGCATGCTCGGCAGCGAACATGCGATTCTGCAGCCCAAGGGCCTGCGCGCCTTTATCCCGGCCAACTCACCGACGTGCATGCGCACCTGGGTCAGCGAAGCCAATCGACTGCGCAAGCTGTTGCCCGAAGGTGTGCATGAAACCCTGCTCAAGCATGAAGCCGCCGGTACCTACCAGGACCCGGAATACCAGGCCGCCTCGCGGGTTTTCTACGACCAGCACGTGTGCCGGGTCAACCCGTGGCCGGAAGAAGTCGCGCGCACCTTCGCCCAGGTCGATGCCGACCCGACGGTGTATCACGCCATGAGCGGCCCGACGGAGTTCCATGTGATCGGCAGCTTGAAGGACTGGAACGTGATTGGTCGCCTGTCGGCCATCCAGGTGCCGACACTGGTGATCTCCGGCCGTCATGACGAAGCCACGCCGTTAGTGGTCAAGCCGTTCCTGGATGAAATCCCGGACGTGCGCTGGGCGCTGTTCGAAGATTCCAGCCACATGCCCCATGTGGAGGAACGCCAGGCGTGCATGGGGACCGTGGTGAAGTTTCTGGATGAGGTGTGTTCAATGCCGCACAAAGCCCTCAAGGCTGGCTAATTCCAATGTGGGAGGGGGCTTGCCTTAAGGCTTTTTGTAGGAGCGAGGGGGGCGCCTAGCTCTTGCTCGCGAAAAACTCACAGGCACTGCGTTCATTCAGGAAGCACGCGTTATCGTTGACGTTTTTCGCGAGCAAGCTCGCTCCTACAGACTGGCATCAGGGCTTGCCCCCTCCCACATTCAGACCTCAGTGGTTTCAGGTTTGGCGGTTTTCCTCAAGGTATCCGCCACCAAAGGAATCTCCTTGCCCTCGGCATCGAACAGCTTGCCGCCCCGGTAGTAATCGCCGTCGCGCAATGCCGCCACGTCGCGAAAGCACAAACTGCGCTCAGTCCCCGCCACGAACACCGACTGCTGGTCGGAGTTACCGGCGGTGAAGTGGTTGAACGTCAGGTTGAGCAAGATCGCCATGATCGCCGACGAGCTGATGCCCGAATGGAAAATGGTCGCGAACCAGCTGGGAAACTGGTCGTAGAAGCTGGGCGCGGCGATGGGAATCATGCCGAAACCGATACTCGTGGCGACGATGATCAGGTTCATGTTGTTGCGGTAATCCACCTTGGACAAGGTGCGAATACCGCTGGCCGCCACGGTGCCGAACAACACAATGCCGGCACCGCCAAGCACCGAGGTAGGCACGGCGGCAATCACCCGGCCCATGAACGGCAGCAGGCCAAGCACCACCAGGAACATCCCGCCGGTTGCCACCACAAACCGGCTTTTCACCCCGGTCACCGCCACCAGGCCGACGTTCTGGGCGAACGCACTCTGCGTGAATGAACCGAAGATCGGCGCGAACAGGCTCGACAGCATGTCGGCGCGCAGGCCGTTGCCCAGGCGTTTGGAGTCGACCTTGGTGTCGATGATCTCGCCCACCGCCAGAATGTCCGCCGAGGTTTCCACCAGCGTCACCATCACCACAATGCACATGGAAATGATCGCCGCCACATGAAAGGTCGGCATGCCGAAATGGAACGGCGTAGGAAAGCCGAACATGGGCCCCTGGGTCACGCCGGAGAAGTCGGCCATGCCCAGGAACACCGCGATCACCGTGCCGATCACCATCGCCAGCAGAATCGACAGACGCGAGATCGCCGCGCTGCCGATTTTGCTCAGCAGCAACACCAGCACCAATGTCAGCGCAGCCAGGCCGATATTCGACATGCTGCCGAAATCCGCCGCGCGACTGTTGCCGCCCATGGCCCAGCGCGCCGCCACGGGCATCAGGGTCAGGCCGATGGTGGTAATGACGATACCGGTCACCAGCGGCGGGAAAAACCGGGTAATGCGCGAGAACACCGGGGTGATCAACAACCCAATCAACGACGCGGCCATCACCGCGCCGAGAATCGCCGGCACGCCCCCTGCCCCGTCGCTGCCAACGATCGCCACCATGGTCGCCACACCGGCGAACGACACGCCCTGCACCAGCGGCAACTGGCAGCCAAAGAATGGCAGGCCAAGGGTTTGCAGCAACGTGGCCAGACCACCGGCAAACAACGACGCGGCGATCAACAGGCCGATATCCGCCGGCGACAACCCGGCCGCCTGGCCGACGATCAATGGTACGGCAACGATGCCGCCATACATGGTGAGCACATGCTGCAGGCCGTAGGCCATGTTGGCGGCGCCCCCCAGATTTTCATCTTCGGGCCGCTGCGGTGACGCCTTCGGGATAGTCATGGTGAGCGCATCTCTGTTTTTGTTGTGCGCTCACTGTATGCAATGTTAAGACTGTATGTCCATAGAGTTGTATACAATCATTCAGACAAGATAGTCTGCCGAGGCGTTGCAAAAACAATCCGGCCGTCATGAGCCAGAACGCGTTCCAGCTGAAGAAACTCAATCCAAATGTGGGAGGGGGCTAGCCCCCTCCCACATTTTCACTTCAGATCAGTTGCCAGCTCAGGGCACTGCGCCTTCGGCCGCGCCAGCCAGTAACCCAGCACCGCCAACGGCGCGGTCGCCAGCATCACAATCACCGTGATCAACAGCGCCTGCTCGATCATTGATGACACCAACAGACTGGCGAGAAAGCACAAGCCCAATTGCAGGGTGTTTTGCAGAGCGGCCGCCTTGCCGGAATTTTCCGAAAACGGCATCAGCGCATTCGCCACCACGATCGGGTAGCTCGCCCCGTTGCACAGCGCCATCAGGCAGAACGGAATCAGCAAGGTGGTGAGGGTCGGCACTGTCAACGTTGCAACCAGGTACAACGCCACCATGCTCAGGCAATAGAAGGCGAGCAGCCACGGCAACAAGGTTTTACCCGGCAAGCGCTGCAAGGCGCTGCGGCAACTGTAGCCGCCGACGAGAAAGGCCAGGGTGGGCAGCACGTAACTGAGGCCGATGTCACTCGGGGTGTAGCCCATGCCACCGAGGATGAAGGGCGAAGCAGTCAGCCAGGCAAAGAAACTGGCGGAGCAGGCGGCAAATATCATGACGTTGCCGGTAAATACCCGCGAAGTGAGCAGCTGTGCATAGCCCAGGCGCACGGGGTGGCGCGTTTGACGCTTCGGCGCGGCGCGCAGCAACACCGTCGGCAACAGCAGAAGCAGCGACACACCCAGCAACACGCCAAAAATCGCCTGCCAGCCAAAATGATTCAACACCATCGCGCCCAACAACGGCGCCAACGCCGGCGACAGCGACATCAGCGGCATGATGCTGGCGAACACGCGGTGGGCCTTGTCCGCCGGGTAGCGATCAATCACCAGGGCCTGCCAACTCACGGCAGCAGAGCACACACCGATCGCCTGCATAAAGCGCAATGCCCAGAGCTGCGGCGCGGTCTGCACCCAGAACATACCCAGGCACCCCAGCACAAACAGGCTCAGCCCCATGAGCAGGACCGGCTTGCGCCCGAGCCGGTCGGACAGTGGCCCCCACAGCAACTGCCCCAGCGCAAAACCGGCAAGGAAAATGCTCAAGCTGGCGCCCACGGCCCCGGCGCCAATCTGCAACTGCTCGCCCATGGCGCCAAACGCCGGCAAATACATGTCCATGGCGAGATAACCGAGCATGCTCAGCCCCGCCAGATACCACGTGAAACCAAAAGAATTTTTCATTGAAGCCTTGTCGATCCTGCCATCAAACTATTTGCTGACTGGCGCCCATTATGAAGCTGGCAGTTTTCCTGTGAAGCGATAATAATTGGACAGTCTTATCAATAATTTTGAAGGCAAACGCCATGTGGTCCGAATACTCCCTGGATGTGGTCGATGCCGTCGCACGCCACGGCAGCTTCAGTGCCGCCGCCCAGGAACTGCATCGCGTGCCGTCGGCCATCAGCTACACGGTGCGTCAGCTCGAAGAGTGGCTGGCCGTGCCGCTGTTTGTACGGCGCCACCGTGACGTGGAGCTGACGCCCGCCGGCCGCCTGTTTATCGACGAAGCCCGCGGGGTGATGAAAAAAATGCTCGGCACCCGGCGCCTGTGCCAGCAAGTGGCCAATGGCTGGAGCGGCCAATTGAAGGTGGCGGTGGATTCCATCGTCAAGCCGCAACGCTGTCGGCAACTGGTGCTGGACTTCTATCGGCAGTTTCCCGACGTGGAATTGCTGCTGGAGTACGAGGTGTACAACGGTGTGTGGGATGCGCTGGCGGACGAGCGCACCGACATTGTGATCGGCGCCACCAGCGCGGTGCCGGTGGCCAGCCACTTCAGCTTTCGTGACATGGGCTTGTTGAACTGGTTGTGCGTGGTCAGCGCCAGACATCCCCTGGCAGCAGTCAGCGGCCTGCTCAGTGACGATCAACTGCGCCCCTTTGCCTCACTGTGCATGACCGACACCTCGCGCAACCTGCCCAAGCGGGACACCTGGACCCTGGATAACCAGCGCCGCCTGGTGGTGCCCAACTGGTCCTCGGCGCTCGATTGCCTGCGCGACGGTTTGTGCGTCGGCATGGCCCCGGCGCATCAGGTGCTGCCGTGGATCGAGCGCGGCGAGTTGGTGGCGCTGCAGCTGCACCGCCCCTTCCCGGCCAGCCCATCCTGCGTGGCCTGGGCGCAGAACAAACTGTCGCCGGCCATGGCGTGGTTGCTGGAGTACCTGGGGGATACCGAGACCCTGAATCAGGAGTGGTTGAATGGAATCTGAAAAGCAGCACAGAATTCTGTGGGAGGGGGGCGCCTAGCTGTTGCTCGCGAGAGACTCACCGACACCGCGTTCATTCAGAAAGCACGCGTTATCGTTGACGTTTTTCGCGAGCAAGCTCGCTCCTACAGACGGCATTCCCACATTTTGATTGCCTTTCAGTCCAGCAGTCGGGTGATGGCTCGAACGATCATCTCGACTTCCCTGGCATCAAGGGTCAGCGGCGGCAACAGGCGAATGATCTTGCCCCGCGTGACGTTGATCAATAGCCCGTGCTCCTGGGCGGCACGGTGTGCAAGGTCGCGATAAGGGCTGGCCAGTTCAATCCCGATCATCAGGCCTTTGCCACGAATCGCCCGCACTTGCGGGTGCCCATCCAGCTCGATGCGCAAGCGATCCAGCAAGTGTTCGCCCTGGCGTGCAGCGTTCTGCAACAAGCCTTGCTCATGAATAATATCCAGCACGGTGCAACCGACACGGCACGCCAGCGGGTTGCCGCCAAAGGTGCTGCCATGGCTGCCCGGCGTGAACAATTCGGCGACGCCGGCGCGGGCCAGGCAGGCGCCGATCGGTATGCCGTTGCCGAGGCCTTTGGCCAGGGTCATTACGTCGGGGACAATGCCCTCGTGCTGAAAGGCGAACCAGGCACCCGTACGGCCAATGCCGGTTTGTATTTCGTCGAGCATCATCAGCCAGCCGTGGCGCGTGCAGTGATCGCGCAGCGCTTTCAGATAGCCGGGCGGTGCCGGTAATACACCGCTTTCACCCTGGATCGGCTCCAACAGCACGGCGGCGATACGCGCGCCACAGTGTTGGGTGATACGTTCCAGTGCGTCCAGATCGCCAAAACCCACCCTCAGAAAATCCCCCGGCAAACGTTGAAACCCAAGGCGTACCGACGGCCCGTCACTGGCTGCCATGGTGCCGAGCGTGCGCCCGTGGAAAGCGTTCTCCATCACCACTACCAAGGGTTGCTCAATGCCTTTTTTCCAGCCATGCAGCCGTGCCAGTTTCAGCGCTGCTTCATTGGCTTCAGCGCCTGAATTGTTGAAGAACGCGCGGTCCAGCCCGGACAGCTGGGTCAGGCGCCGGGCCAGACGCTGTTGCCAGTCAATGCTATAGAGGTTGGAGGTGTGCAACAGCAGGCCGGCCTGCTCGCTGATGGCCGTTACCAGCCGCGGATGGGAATGGCCGACATTGGTCACGGCCACGCCCGCAACCGCGTCAAGGTATTCGCGGCCGTGCTGATCCCACAGACGCGTGCCCAAACCACGGGTGAAACTCAAGGCCAAGGGTTGATAGGTGCTCATCAGGCAGGCGGCAGTCATGGGGCGGGCTCCAGTGCATCGTTGTGGTGTTTAAGTATCGTTAGCCACCACAGCTGGATAAACTGCGAATTACTGCAATTACTTTAAACCAGGACTTGATAATGGATCTGTTCCAGGCCATGTCGGTGTACGTGAAAGTCGTCGAGACCGGCAGCATGACCGCCGCTGCGCACGAGTGCGGGATGTCGACCACCATGGTCGGCAACCATCTGCGGGCGCTTGAGCAACGACTGGGCGTCAGTTTGCTCAAACGCACCACCCGCAAACAGAACCTTACCGAATTTGGCGGGCAGTATTATCAGCGCTGTCTGGAAGTGCTGGGGCTGGTGGCAGACTCCGAGCTACTGGCGGAGCAGATTCACAGCGAAGCCCCCAAAGGCACCCTGCGTATCACCGCGCCGCCTGTGTTCGGCACCGAACGTCTCGTGCCGGCCTTGAGCGAGTTTTCCCAGCGCTACCCGCTGATCGACCTGTACGTGGTGCTGAGCAATGAGCGGATGGACCTGGTCGACAGCGGCTTCGACGTGGCGATCCGTCTCGGCGAACTGGAAGCCTCCAGCGTGATCGCCAGGCCCCTGCAGGCCTACACCCTCACCCTCTGCGCGTCCCCTGCGTACCTGGTGCGGCGTGGCACGCCGCAGACTCCGGCTGACCTGCAGCAACACGACTGCCTGGCCTTCGCCTACCCTGCGACCGACAACTGGCGCGACACCGACAAACTGTGGCGCATGACCGGGGACGCGGGCGAGGTAGAGGTGCCGGTGGCCGGCGCATTGACCATCAACAGCTCCCAGGGCTTGCGCCAGGCGGCGGTAAACGGCATGGGCATCATCATGCTGGCGGATGCCCTGGTGCAACCGGACCTGGAGAGCGGCAAGCTGGTCGCCTTGCTGACCGGCTACAAACTGCCCAGCCGGCCCATGCACCTGCTGTATCGCCAGGACCGTTATCGCCTGCCCAAGCTGCGGGCCTTCGTCGATTTTGTCATGGAGAAATGGGCGCGCTAGAACGCCACGCCCCGTTCACGCAGATGCGCGGCGGTGCGCTCGGCCGACACATGGTGGATGCCCTGCCAGCCAAGGGCGATGGCCGCGTCGACATTGCCGACAACATCATCAATGAACACCACCTCATTGGGCTGGATGTCCGGCAGATGGGCACGGATCCGCGCAAGACTGGCCTGGTAGATCGCCGGGTCCGGCTTGATCAGTTTCAATTGGCCGGAGACGACGATATCGCGGAACAATTGCAGGAACGGGTAGCGTTCAAGGGCATAGGGAAAGGTTTGCGCCGACCAGTTGGTCAGCCCGAACAAGGGCATATTGGCCTGATGCAACGCGGTGAGAATCGCAACCCCTTCCGGCAACGCACCACGCAACATTTCGTGCCAGCGCGCGTAATAAGCCTCGATCAAGGCCCGGTGTTCAGGATGTTGGGCAATCAGGCTGCGGGTGCCTTCAGCCAGGGTTCGGCCGGCATCCTGCTCGGTGTTCCAGGCCTGGGTGCAGATATTCTCGAGAAACCATTGCCGTTCCTGCTCGTCGGCAATCAACTTGCGATACAGATGCTGCGGGCTCCAGTCAAACAACACGCCACCGAAATCAAACACTACCGAACGGATCGTCATGGGTTTGCTCTCGTTTGCACAATGAGTGAGGCAGTCTGGCATGCCCAGGACCCGCAACAGAAGGCAAGCACGCGTAGGATTGTTCTGAAAATTCACCACACCTCTGCGTAAGGGGCCAATCTCTTTTACTGTCAGCCCTGTCAAGGAGAACTGTAACTGAACGGAATCATCCAACATTGCCGCTAGACGTGACGTAGAGGTATTCCGATGAAAACCAGGAGTCTCAGTGTTACATCACCCTCCGCACTCAGCATGGAAGCCTTGCACCGCAAACAGTCCCTTCAGAAAAACGCAGGTGCCGGGGAATTCGACAGCCTGCACACCCCCCTGATCGAGCGGGTAAAAGAGCAAACAGGAATAGTTTCAAGCCACCTTGAACCCTTGCAACAGATCGCGGCGACCACCAATTCCATCATCGGCATACGCCCAGTCGAGTCCGTGGCTACCGGACTGATAGAAGCCGGACACCCCACCAAGGATTTTCACATCAAGGGCAAAAGTGCCAACTGGGGGCCGCAGGCCGGTCTGATCTGTTCCGACCAGGCACTCAGCAAGCTGGAGAGCGCGCCGGAGAAAGTCGCAAAGGCCAACGCGCAGATCCTGGATTGTGTCGAGCAAGGCCATGCAGTCCCGATCCCGCTGAAACTCTCGCGCGGCCGCCTTAACGAATTGGTGAAGCTGGGCGCTATCACTGAGCTGTCTGCAAAAGACGCCAACGGTACGCTGCACCTCAGCGCCCAAGGGCCGAGCGGGCAACGCTATACGTTTCAAGCCCGTTGCGCTTCGCCCGCCGCCGACACCTATCTGATCACCCACCAGGACAAGCCGCTTGAAGTGCTGGCCAAGCAGGCAGAGGGCAAGCCTTTGACCGCCGATTACGATCTGCATATGGTCGCGCCGCACCTGAGTGACTTCGGGCCCCAGGATAAGCTCCCCGTACCGGATGTCGCGCACAGCGTGTTCAAGGAACGACTCAATCGATACAAACAGGTTCCGCAGAAACTGCTCGCAGACTTTGCAAGCGCGGCCAATTTCTACCAGAAAGAGGATCCCCATCTCGGCAATGCCACGTCACGACTGAAGCAGATGATAGGCATCATCAACCAGAAACTGGTCGGTGACGCAGAGCGAGTGGTTCACCACAATGCGGATTCAGGCAGCCCGGCAACGGAGGTAACCGCGAACTACCCGGCAACATTTTTCCTGCCGGCGAAACTGGGTAGATTCGACGAAATCAGCATCATCCGCGACGCCAGAGAAATGGCCGATTTCATTAAAACCGCCAAGGACAGCGGCTATCATTTGCCGTTGAATCCACTCTGGGAGAAAGAAGTGGTCGAGGTGCGACGGCCTGACTTCATCCGCGCGCAAAACCTTATTCAACTCAAACTCGGGCAAACAGCAGCCTGATCACTTTGTGATCCAGGCCGCTGCCAATCACATCATTTACGCCTGGACCAGACCGTTGATCTTGACGGTCGGGTTCACGTCCGCGTCGTAGTCCACGCCATCGACTTCAAAACCGAACAAGCGCAGGAACTCAGCCTTGTAGCCGGCAAAATCGCTGATCTCGTTGACGTTGTCGTCGGTAACCTGGTTCCACAGCGCCGCCACGGCGTCCTGGACCTTTGGCTCCAACTCGGCCAGGTCGGCACGCAGGCGACCGTCGGCATCCAGCTTTGGCTCGCTGCCGTAGAGGCTGTCCTTGAACAGGCCGTAGACCTGCTCGATGCAACCCTCGTGAGTGCCCTGCTCTTTCATGACCTTGAACAGCAGCGACAGGTACAGCGGCATGATCGGGATTGCCGAACTTGCCTGGGTGACCACAGCCTTGAGCACCGACACACGGGCGTCGCCCTTGAGTGCAGCGAGGTTTTCGCGCAGGGTCAGGACTTTCTTGTCCAGGTCCTTCTTGGCTTCGCCGATGGAACCGTTCCAGTAGATGTCCTGGGTCAGCTTTTCGCCGAGGTAAGTGAACGCGGTGGTCTTGGCGCCTTCGGCCAGTACATCGGCGTCGCGCAGGGCGTCGATCCACAGCTGCCAGTCTTCGCCGCCCATCACTTTCACAGTGCCGTCGATTTCTTCCTGGGTTGCCGGCTCCAGCGTCGTGTCGACCACCACGCCCTTGTCGGTGTTGATCCCACGCAGGGTCACAGCCTTGCCGATCGGCTTGAGGGTGGAGGTGTGCACCACGCCTTGCGGGTCGGTACGGCGTGGCGCGGCCAGGCTGTAGACCACCAGGTCGATCTTGCCCAGGTCTTTCTTGATGGTGTCGATGGTCAGGCGCTTGATCTCGTCGGAGAACGCGTCGCCGTTGATGCTCTTGGCGTACAGGCCCTTTTGCACGGCAAACTTCTCGAACGCCGCGCTGTTGTACCAGCCGGCGGAGCTCAGCTTGCCTTCTTCGCCTTCTTTCTCAAAAAACACGCCCAGGGTGTCGGCGCCGCAGCCAAACGCAGCACTGATGCGCGCGGCCAGGCCGTAGCCGGTGGAAGCACCGAGGACCAGCACCTTCTTGGGGCCGCCTTCGATTACGCCGTTTTGGGTGACGTACTCGATCTGCTCCTTGACGTTCGCTTCACAGCCAACAGGGTGAGCGGTCACACAGATAAAGCCACGAACCCGCGGTTTGATGATCATAAAAATTCTGCCTCTTCCAAGGTGCCGAAGGCCAATGGTGGCCATTCAACTTCAATCGTACCGGTCTATGACGCCTGAAAAACCGAAGCGTCACGATAGACGCAAATCTTCCGTTCTCAAAATTCAATCCACCCGCCCTGGCGACCGTTACAAACGGTGCACCGCGTTAACACTTTTCGAACTATTTAAAACGCCCAAGCACGGCAGAAACCCCTATCATGACGATATTGTTTCATTATGTTTCAAGTTTGGAGCCAGGTTTCATGAGCAAAAATGCTGTCGGCAAAAAGCTGGTGTCCCTCGCCTGGGTCGTCGGCGTTCTGCTGCTGATCTACTGTTTCCCGCGTACCTGCCTGGTGTTTCTGCTGCTGGTGGTGTTCTGCGGTGTTTATGATTTTTTGCGCAACGGCCTCTACGACCGCGGCACCATCAAGAAATATTTCGTCGGAAACGGCCGCAATACCTGGGTGCTGGCACCGTTCAACACCCTGCTCGACCTGTTGAGCAAGCGCAACCGGCATGTCTACACGATGCAAGACCTGCCGCCGGCCTGGCGCGAAGACCTGCAACAGGTCATTAACGACGCCATGGCCCGCAAGGAAGAAATCATCGGTTACCTGGACGCACGCATGGCCGAGAAGAAACGCGGCATGCTGTTTTTCCAGTGGTACGGTCGCCCCATCGAAACCGCCCTGGACATCCCGCAACTGCGCAAGAAACTGCCATTCGTGAAGACCATCGGCGTGTCGGTGTTCAACGAGAACCGCTCGACATCGTTCCACTTCGGCCCCCTGCGCATGATGTTCCGCGTGCTCTACAACATGGCGCCGGCGCCGCACCATGAAGGCGTGTATATCCAGGTGGGCAAGCACAAGCACTATTGGCACGACGACCCATTGTTTATCTTCGATGACACGCTGATGCATGCGTCTTTCAACAAGAACGATGCAAAACGTTACTGCCTGTTCATTGATATCGTGCGGCCGACCCGGGTGCCCTCCGTGCTTAACGCCGTGATCGCCGGTTTTGCCGGCCTGGTATTTACCCTGCGTCGAGTTTTCTACAAAAACTGGAAGCTGATCCAGTAAGTTCTGCGGCATGATGGTGCTGGACGGTATTTGCGCTCGGCCTTGCGCCTGAGGTAAATAACCGTCTCGTGCGACCGTATACGGCGCCCATCATTCTCAAGCCACCGCGCCTGTCGTGGATGCGGTGGCTGTGCTTTCAAGGAATCAGAATGCCCCAACGTCAAGTCATCAACGCCGCCGTCAGCCCCAAGGGCAGCCTCGAAACCCTGTCACAACGTGAAGTCCAGCAACTGAGTGAAGCCGGCAGCGGCAGCGTCTACGCCCTGTTTCGCCAGTGCGCCCTGGCGATCCTCAACACCGGCGCGCATATCGATAACGCCAAGACCATCCTCGATGCCTACAAAGACTTTGAAGTGCGCATCCACCAGCAAGACCGGGGCGTACGCCTGGAACTGCTCAACGCGCCCGCCGACGCCTTCGTCGATGGCGAGATGATCGCCAGCACGCGCGAAATGCTGTTCAGCGCCTTGCGTGACATCGTCTACACCGAGAATGAGCTGGACAGCCAGCGCATCGACCTGAGCAACTCCCAGGGCATCACTGACTACGTGTTTCACCTGCTGCGCAACGCCCGTACGCTGCGCGCGGGTGTCGAGCCCAAGATCGTGGTGTGCTGGGGCGGCCACTCGATCAACACCGAAGAATACAAATACACCAAGAAAGTCGGGCACGAGCTGGGCTTGCGCAGCCTCGACGTGTGCACCGGCTGCGGCCCCGGCGTGATGAAAGGGCCGATGAAAGGCGCGACCATTTCCCACGCCAAACAACGCATCACCGGTGGCCGCTACCTGGGCCTGACCGAGCCGGGCATCATCGCTGCCGAAGCGCCCAACCCGATCGTCAACGAGCTGGTGATCCTGCCGGACATCGAGAAACGCCTGGAAGCCTTTGTGCGTGTCGGCCACGGCGTCATTATCTTCCCCGGCGGCGCCGGCACCGCTGAGGAATTCCTCTACCTGCTGGGCATCCTGATGCACCCGGACAACCGCGACCTGCCGTTCCCGGTGGTTCTGACCGGGCCCAAGCATGCGGCCCCTTACCTGGAACAACTGCACGCGTTCGTCGGGGCTACCCTCGGCGAAGCGGCGCAGAAGCATTACCAGATCATCATCGACGATCCGGCCGAAGTCGCGCGCCAGATGACGCTGGGCCTCAAGGCCGTGAAGCAGTTCCGACGCGAGCGCAACGACGCGTTCCACTTCAACTGGCTGTTGAAGATCGACGAAGGTTTCCAGCGCCCCTTCGACCCGACCCACGAAAACATGGCCAGCCTGCAACTGAGCCATGCGCTGCCGCCCCATGAGCTGGCGGCCAACCTGCGTCGCGCGTTCTCGGGGATCGTGGCAGGTAACGTGAAGGACAAAGGCATTCGCCTGATCGAAGAAAACGGCCCGTACGAGATTCACGGCGACCCGGCGATCATGAAACCGCTGGACGAGCTGCTCAAAGCGTTTGTCGCCCAGCACCGCATGAAGCTGCCGGGCGGCGCGGCGTATGTGCCGTGCTATCGCGTGGTGCAGTGAGCGGGCGCGGTCGGTCATAGTTTGTATCGGTTTGGCCCATGGCCAAAGGTGTGGGGATTGAGAGTCCGAGCTAGGGTTTGAGTACGACTCACCACACCTGCGAGCCACCTATGGACCAACGGATATTGTCCTCCATCATTCCTTACCCTAAGGTAAGGAATATCACGATGGAGAGCTTCACTATGGCGACCGCCACACTGACTTCAAAAGGGCAAATCACCATCCCCGTCCAAGTGAGGACAGCCCTCGGCCTGGAAACAGGCGACCGGGTGGAATTCGTCGAAATGGAAGACGGCAAGTTTTCCATGATTGCCGCGAGTAAAACCGTCACCGACCTCAAGGGTCTGATTCGCAAGCCTGCCACTGCCGTGTCCATCGAGGACATGAACCAGGCCATCGCGGCCCGGGGAGCAAACGCCGGATGATCGGCCTGGATACCAACGTGCTGGTGCGCTACGTCACCCAGGACGAGCCCATGCAGTCAGCCAAGGCGTCCAGACTGATCGAATCACTCACCACTACGTCACCAGGTTTTGTCAGCCTGGTGACCGTAGTGGAGTTGGTGTGGGTTCTGCAGTCCTGCTACGCGTCGGCCAAAAGCGATGTGGTGATGGTGCTGGAAACCCTGCTGCACACTCGCGAGCTCACGGTTGAGCGCGCCGATATCATCTGGCAAGCCCTGCGCAAGTTTGTGGCGAACACGGCAGACTTTGCCGACTGCCTGATCGAACGCTGCGCCCATGCAGCGGGTTGCGAATACACCGCCACCTTCGACCTGAATGCGATCAAGGTGACGGGCATGAAACGTATCGGCTAAGTCGTCTTTTGCAGGAGCGAGCTTGCTCGCGAAAATCGCCAACGATTACGCGAACATTCAGGTAGCACGCGGCGCCTGTGGCTTTTTCGCGAGCAAGCTCGCTCCTACAGCAGGAGAGGACGCTCGGTCAGCGGACCCAGCCACCGACCTGCCAGTGATACCCGTCATTGCGCTGTACCCAATGCGGATGCACATAGCGATAACCCTCGCGCACCGGCTCCCAGTGGCCGTGCACCGCCACATATCGACCGCCTTGCCAGCGCCAGTAACCGCGTGACCAGATATAACCTTCGCGTACCGGTGGTTCGACTTCGATCACCTGTACGGGCGGCGGCTGCGGTGCAACAACTTCTACATACTCATGTTGTACCGGTCTGCGCTCATGCACGACACGCTCTTGCACACACCCGGATGCTGCGACGACTACCGCCGCCATTGCCGCATAACGTAGCAACATACAAAACCCTCGGGCCTAATCGCCCCGCACCTGTATCAGTAAGAAATCCCCCTTTGTTGCAACCAGGCCTCCTGCTTGGGCATGATTTATTTTTAACAGGAGATGTCTGTCAGATTGCTGAACCCACCGGCCTCAAGACGTGCACTCGACGGTCGGTCGCTTCAGGCGCAATAAAACCAGCCCGGCAATGACCACGGCGATGCCGGCGTAGGTGGAGGCATGAATCCTGTCGCCGAACATCAACGCCGCCCATACGAGGGTGACCGGAGGCTCCAGGTAGACCAACGCGGCAACCTGGGTGGCCGTCATCACACGCAGCAGTTGCCACAGGCTCAAGTAAGCGGCAAAGGTGGAAAACACCGTCAACCACGCAATCGAAACCAGTACGTCGGTGTCATGGGGAATACTCAAGGTATCGGTGTACAGCACAGCGCCGGTGAAACCGATCAGGCTCAGCAGCGATTGGATAAACAACGGTATGAGCAAACCGACATTCTCGCTCTGCACCGAACGACGTTCGTACAGCGTCGCCAGGGTCAGCCCCAGCGCCGAGACCAGTGGCAACCCGTACATGGCCAGGCCTACCTCGGTTGCGCTATTGCTGTACTGCCCGGCGATCACAATTGCCACCCCGGCAAAGCTGATCACGAGCCCCACCCATTGCCAACCGCCGCTGCGTTCGGTGGCGCTGCCCGTCGACAATGCTGCGGTCATCAACGGCTGCATCGCCGCGATGATTGCCGCAATGCCTGGCGGCAAACCGTTCTGGATCGCCACGTAGAGGCAGCTCAGGTACAGAAACTGCGACAGGCAACCGATCACCGCGTAGTGGCGGATCTGCGCCCATGAAACCTTCAACAACCTGACGTTCAGGAACAGTCCCAGGCACAGCGATACCAACAGGAATCGCCAGAACAGCAGGTTGAACGCACCGCCTTCCTGAGTGCCGAGCTTGGCGCCGATATAGCCCGAACTCCATGACAGGACAAACGCCCCTTGCAACAGCAGTAATCCCAGGGTTGATCGCTTCATGCGGCCCTCCAGCCTTAGTCGATTGACTTCAAGGCTAGGGACAGGAGACTCTTCTGTATATTTGAATAATCTGCACCATCAATCCGTAAAAGTCGAACCATGGCCAAACAGCTGAATATCGATCTACTGCGTACCTTTCATGCCGTCGCGCGCTTTGGTCGCTTCAACGAAGCGGCCGAACATGTGCACCGCAGCGCTTCCACCGTAACCACGCAGATTCAGAAACTGGAAGACCAGGTCGGCCAGCGCCTGTTCAGCCGCAGCAACCAGGGCGTGGACCTGACGCTGTACGGCAGAAAACTGCTGGACGAAACCAGCGAATTTCTCAAAAGCCACGACCGCCTTCTGATCGCCCTCATGCCCCAGCGCATGCAGGGGAAGATCCGCCTGGGTGTGCCCGACACTTACGCGCCCGCCTTCATCCAGGCATTTGTGCCACGACTGATCGCCGACAATCCGCTGCTGGAGCTGGAAATCGAAGCGCGCACCAGTGGCGAACTGCTGAGTCTGTTCACGGCAAACCAACTGGACCTGGCCATCACCGTCAGCGCACGGCCGCTGGCACAGGGTGAGCGCCTGGGCTCGGTGCAACCGCTATGGGTGGCAGCCGAGCAGTTCAGTTCTCCGCCAAACGTGCCGCTGCCCATCACCGTGCCCATCGCTGGTTGCCCGTATCGAGCGGCGGCGTTACAGGCGCTGAAAGATCACGGGGTTTACCATCGCGTACTGCTGGAAAGCCCCAACTCATCGGCGGTAGAGGCTTGCGTGCGCAGCGGCGTGGCCGTGGGCCTGATGGAGGAAAGCCGTATGAGCGAAGGGCTGAGACACATCACGCAACTGCCGGCCCTCCCCGCCCAGCATCTGTATCTGCTGTGCGACACCGCTAATGCACTGGCGCTGCATCTGTACGAGCAAGTCAGGCACTTCAGGGTCTGAACGCCGCACACAAAAAAGCCCGCTGACCGTCACCGGTTCAGCGGGCTTTTGCTTTAGCGTTGCTTACAGCGCCAGATCAGACGCCGGCTTGCTCGGCTCAGCCGCAGGCTTGGCAGCCTCGGTGGCCTGTGGAGCAGCCAGTTGCGGGATCGCTGGCGGTGGCGTCAGTTGCAGCACACCGGCCGTGTAGGCCCATTCCTTGGCGACCGCTTCAGGGCTTTCGTTCAGCTTGGTGCCGTAGCTTGGCACGATCTGGTGCAGTTTTTCCTGCCAGGCCGGGCTTGCTACCTTGTCCTTGAAGACTTTTTGCAGCACGGTCAGCATGATCGGAGCTGCGGTCGACGCGCCTGGCGAGGCACCCAACAGGCCGGCAATGGAGTTGTCGGCGGAGCTGACCACTTCGGTACCGAGTTTCAGCACGCCGCCCTGCTCTTCGTCACGCTTGATGATCTGCACACGCTGACCGGCTTGCCACAGGCGCCAGTCCGATTGCTTGGCGTTCGGGAAGTATTCCTGCAGCGCCTTGAAGCGGTCGTCATCGGACAGCATCAGTTGGCCGGCGAGGTACTCGACCAGTGGGTATTCACGAATACCGACCTTGGTCATCGGCCAGATGTTGTGGGTGGTGGTGCTGGTCAGCAGGTCCAGGTACGAGCCTTCCTTGAGGAACTTGGTCGAGAAGGTGGCGAATGGGCCAAACAGGATCACGCGCTTGCCGTCCAGCACGCGGGTGTCCAGGTGCGGAACCGACATCGGTGGCGAACCTACCGAAGCCTTGCCGTAGGCCTTGGCCAGGTGCTGCTCGGCGACGGTTGGGTTATCGGTCACCAGGAACGAGCCGCCAACCGGAAAGCCGGCGTATTCCTTGGCTTCAGGAATGCCCGACTTTTGCAGCAGGTGCAGGGCACCGCCGCCGGCGCCGATGAACACGAACTTGGCGTCGGTTTCAGTCTTGGTGCCGTCTTTCAGGTTTTTGTAGCTCACACGCCACGAACCGTCGTCGTTGCGGGTGATGTCCTGCACTTCGCTCGACAGTTTCAGGTCGAACTTGGGGGTGGTTTGCAGGTGGGCAACGAACTGGCGGGTGATTTCGCCGAAGTTCACGTCGGTGCCGATCGGGCTCCAGGTGGCCGCGACTTTCTGGTTGGGGTCACGCCCTTCCATCATCAGCGGGACCCACTTGGCGATCTGCGCCGGGTCTTCGGAGTACTGCATGCCGGCGAACAGCGGGCTCGCCTTCAGCGCTTCGTAACGTTTTTTCAGGAACTTGATGTTGTCATCGCCCCACACAAAGCTCATGTGCGGTGTGGAGTTGATGAACGAACGCGGGTTCTTCAACACGCCCTGCTGGACCTGCCAGGACCAGAACTGACGGGAGATCTGGAACGCTTCGTTGATCTCGACCGCTTTAGGGATCTCAACGTTGCCGTTCTTGTCTTCCGGGGTGTAGTTCAGCTCGGCCAGGGCCGAGTGACCGGTACCGGCGTTGTTCCAGCCGTTGGAGCTTTCTTCGGCCACGCCATCGAGGCGCTCGACCATCTCCATCGACCAGTCCGGTTCCAGCTCATTGAGCCAGACACCCAGGGTCGCACTCATGATGCCGCCGCCGATCAGCAGCACATCGACTTTCTTTGCCTCTTCCGCGTGAACGGACGTGATCCCCATCGACAAAGCCAGCCCCAGCAGGGCAGTGTTTACTTTTTTAAACATCAGTAGCACCTATGATAAAACGCCATCCGCCCTACCGCCCCTGATTGTTCAAGGCTGCAGGGTGGGCACACAAGGCCGATGGATCGACCTCACTGTTATGTCCCTTCTGCGCTGACTTCTTATCATTATTGGCTTCAGCTACCTGGGCGAGAGCCAACCGCTGGGACGTATACGGGTGTACGCACCAAGGAAAGCCTAGCTCAAGACGGCGCGCAGAATATCACGCCAAACAGCGTTTATGCGCCGTTTAGCCGATTGACACCGCTAAATCGCGGCTTTTATTGCGCCAGTGTCAAGACTGCCAGCCGCGACCTGGGGTCACAGGCCCGGAACTCTCGCGCTCGAGGCTGTTCTAGACACCTTCACAGTCGCCTGCGTAGCATCGGCGATTGCCTTTCGTGCACCTCATCCAAACAGAGCGATCCATGTCTATCCAGCAAACACCCGGGCACCTGCTGCCCGCGCGCAGCGCCGCCAAAATGGAAGCCGCGATGGCCGTGGGCGCGTTCGCCATCGGCACCGGCGAATTCGCCATCATGGGCCTGATGCCCGACATCGCCCAGAACCTGGGCTTGAGCGAACCGCAAGTCGGCCACGCCATCAGCGCCTACGCCCTCGGCGTGATGGTCGGCGCCCCGCTGCTGGCCATCCTCGGCGCCAAGCTGCTGCGCAAACACATGCTGCTGTTGCTGATGGGCCTCTACGCCCTGGGCAACTTCGCCACCGCCTTCACCCCCACCTTCGGCTCGCTGGTGGCCTTCCGCTTTATCAGCGGCCTGCCCCACGGCGCCTACTTCGGCATCGCCGCCGTGGTCGCCTCCAGCATGGTGCCCACCGACAAACGCGCCGGCGCCGTGGCCCGGGTAATGATGGGCCTGACCCTGGCCATGCTGCTGGGCAACCCCATCGCCACCTTCCTCGGCCAACACCTGGGCTGGCGCTCGGCGTTCGCCCTGGTCAGCGTGATCGCCCTGCTCACCATCGCCCTGGTCTGGCAATTCGTGCCCCACCGCCACGACGAAGAACGCAGCGACCCGCGCAAGGAACTGCGCGCCTTCACCAAACCTCAAGTCTGGATGGCCCTGTCCATCGGCGCGATCGGCTTTGCCGGGATGTTCTGCGTATTCAGCTACCTGGCGCCGACCATGCTGGAAGTGACCAAAGTGTCGCCGCAGTGGATTCCGTTTGGCCTGGCAGCATTTGGCGTGGGCGGCATCATCGGCAACATTGCCGGGGGCAAGCTGTTTGATCGCCTGCAATTTCGGGCCGTGGGCTTGATATTGGTGTGGTCGATAGCCGTGCTGCTGTTCTTCCCCTTCGCCGCCTCGTCGCTGTGGGGCGTACTGCTGAGCATGGGGTTGGTTGGGACCATGGTCGCATTGGCGGCGCCGTTGCAGATCCGCCTGATGGACATCGCCCACGAAGCCCCGAGCCTGGCGGCGGCGTCCAACCATGCGGCGTTCAACCTGGCGAATGCGCTGGGGCCGTGGTTCGGCGGGATGGCGATTACGGCAGGCCTGGGCTGGACCAGCACCGGCTACATCGGCGCCGCGACAGCCCTGGTCGGCCTGGGCCTCTACCTGATCGCCCGGCGCATGAAAGGCGGCAACTAGGTTTTCTGTAGGAGCGAGCTTGCTCGCGAAAATCGCCAACGATAACGCGGGCATCCTGATTCAACACCGCGCCCTCAAGTTTTTCGCGAGCAAGCTCGCTCCTACACGTCATCACTCAAGCGGGCTGCACAACGGCCCAGCGCGACATCAATCATCACGCAACAACCCCGACCCATACTCCCCATAACTACTCCCCAGCCCGCTGCCACCGAAATTCATCTTGGCGGCTTTGTTGGGGCTGTGGTCGCCGAATGCCTGGCATCCACCTGAAAAGCACGGGTCACTGCTCACAGCTGGTGAAGATGAACAAGCACTCAACATCAACGTGCCGGTGATCATCACAACTTTGACGAGGTTCGAGATCATGGTTTCAGTTCCCTATGGGCTGGAGGCGCTGGGGTCCTCTCTTGCGGGGAATCGTAGACCTCAAAGGAGCAAGGAATTATGAAACTTTGCTGGAGGACAGGATGGGTTCAGGTTGCCGCCTTTGGTAAGGCGGCGGGGTTGGTTGTCAGGCTTTGACTGGTTTGCTAACAGGCGCAACTTGCTCCTGGGCTCGGTCAACGAGCAGCGAACTCAACTCGATCAACTGCTGAATGCCCAGGGCGATGGCACGTTGGGAGTCGTCGAGGTCGAACGCCAGGGTGGCGGCCATTTCGTTGGCGGATGCAAGGTTTTCGGCGGCGTTGGCCAGGAGGGTTTCGGGGTCGAGGGTTGGGTTTACGAGAAATAGGTTTTTGCTTGGGTGGTCGGCGGGTGCAGCGTCGTCGGATGGAGGCAAGTGATGATGGATTGCTCTCTGGGCTGCGGCTTGGAGCTTGGGGTCAGAGGATGCAGCGTTTGAAGCATTAGGCGGATTAGGTGTGAACTTGTACATGGCGAAGCTCCTTTAGCGTTTAAGGAACTGCCTATCTCACTTCCACATGAGGGGTGGCAGCTGTACGCAGGCGTGGAAGACCAGGGCTAAAGGACCCGGCGCACCGAAGTGCCCCGCGCACAGCCGCCATAAGCAATCATACAGACGTAAAAAAACGCCGGTAGGTGTTTATGGGCGATTGAGCGCCTTCAGCTTGGTCGGACTTCCACATCCGGCCGCTGGATTGGCAGCGGCTTGAGGAGGTTAGCTAGGGGTGGTCTGAGGGGCAAGCTGAGAAAAGTGTAGGAGGCTTCCCAGGCTTCTGCCCCTCCAAAACGCCAAGCAAGCGCCCAGCCTGAGCCGCCGAGGGTAGTTGCGCAGGGACGCAGATAAAGCGACCCGTTTAGCCTGCAGGCTAGGTGGGGGACGACGGCGCCCGCTAAGCGTGAAGCACGCCCCTCCGGTCATTGCCCATTTTCGGTGCGTAAGGTCAAGCTCAGAAACCGCAGTGCCTTCATAGACAATCACAATCTCAAGCCCTTACCTTACAACTGCCGAACAACGCCAAAAGGTCGCTATTCAGATGGAATAAATTTGGGTTCCATGCAAAGTAAATTGGTATCCTTTTGCCTCCTCTAAGCTACACATCACTCAGCTTTCACGCTTGAATCACAGGTGAAGCCTGAGGGATCTTCGGTGAAGGACAGTGGTTAGAGGACGAGTCTAACCCGCGTGGGGTAGGAGGGATGTATGAGAGCCCAATATGGAAAAATTACTCTGTAAGTCATCCTGTGCGATACCCCCCCTATTTTGAATGAAGTGAGTATTTTTCTTGAAAGTAAGAAGCACTATCAACATCGCTGATTTATTCTGTGGCATGGGCGGTTTGACCATTGGGGCTATCGAAGCAACTCAAGAAATCAATAGTGCTATAAAGATCAACTTCGCATGCGATATCGACAAAGACGCCTCCTCTTTTTACATAAAGAACTTCTCTCAAAATATCGAAAGCTTTCATACGGGTGATATCTCAGATGTACTCAGTGACAACTTCACTAACGAACCTACGAAGCTTGAAAAAAAACTAGCAACCAATAACAGGAATATTGACTTTTTATTTGCCGGACCACCTTGCCAGGGTCATTCAAATTTAAACAATCATAGCCGTAGAAACGACCCTAGAAACTACCTATACCTCAAAACTATTAGATTTATTCAGATCATCAAACCACAATATTTTTTAATTGAGAATGTCCCTGCAGTAGTCCATGCGCAAGAAAGCATCGTAAAACAGTCTATGCGCCTGCTGGAAGGGTTCGGTTACTCTACCCGAGAAGTAATTATTGACTTTATGCGCCTCGGCATTCCGCAAAGCAGGAAGCGCCATGTAATATTTGGAAGCCTTAACAAGAACTTAGACCGCGTCATAAGCGGTATATATACAGATGAAAAAAATACACTTTCAGATGTACTCTATGACATAGTGGACACACCAGAAACCGGCATATTTAACACACCATCCAAGATGACAAAAGCAAACATCGATAGAGCTAAATACCTCTTCGATACAAACAGTTATGACTTACCTAACTCGCTTCGACCTCCATGCCATCAAGGAGTGCACTCTTACAAATCCATGTACGGCCGACTAAGCTGGGATAGCGTTGCTCAAACCATTACGAGCGGCTTCGGCTCAATGGGACAAGGAAGATATCTTCATCCATTGAAGCAGAGAGTCATTACTCCGCATGAGGCTGCAAGAATTCAGGGCCTACCTGACTGGCTAGATTACTCTGGTATAACCTTAAGAAGTAGCCTGCAAAAAATGATAGGAAACGCAGTACCTCCTGCGCTATCTAAACGTTTTATATTAAGCGCTTTGGGACGATAAAATGGACCTATTTGACTCCACAGTAATAAGCTTAGAAATGGTCGACGACCAAATCTCAAGTTTTCAGTCGACGATTGCTTACGACACAAAGGAATATGTCGTAGAAGTTATCGTAAAAAGATTCAATGAAAAAAAGCTATTCGTTCCCTCATATCAACGAAACTTTACTTGGCCCGATCAGAAAAAGTCTAAATTCATTGAGTCGGTGCTTATGGGACTTCCCATCCCGTTCATGTTTGGAGTCCAGTGCGAAGATGGCACGGTAGAAATACTTGATGGAGCCCAGAGAATCCAGACACTAAAGCAATTTTGCGACAATGATCATCGTCTAAAAAATTTAGAGCGCCTTGACTTATTAGAGGGCTACAGCTTTAAGGATTTACCCGCTGCTCAACAAAATAAGTTTCTAGACCGCCCCATGAGAATGGTAGTACTTCCGTCCTCCGTAAGTCTAAGCGTACGGCTAGACATGTTCGAAAGAATAAACACAGGCAGCCAGGAATTGAAAGCGTCCGAAATTCGACGCGGCGCTTACTCAGGAAAGTTTTCGACCTTCTTAGAGCGATGTGCAACTGACGATGACTTCAATAGACTATGCCCTATGTCTGAAAACTCCAAATCACGCAGAGAAAGGGAAGAACTCGTCGTAAGATATTTTGCATACAGTGAAAAATACCAAGAATTCAAACATAGCGTGAAAGGTTTTCTAAATGACTACCTGATTGAAATGAATAAACGCGACTACAATGAAGATGTTTTATGGGATAATTTTAAGCGCATGCTGACATATGTAGAAAATTCATTCGAAGGAGGCTTTGCCAAAACACGCTCTGCAACATCGACTCCTCGGGTTCGCTTCGAAGCACTAGCTATCGGCTCAAACCTCGCGCTCATGGCAAACCCAACGCTTAAATATATTAACGGCGAAAAATTAACCGAAGATAAAGAATTTCAAAAACTTACAACTTCACACGGAAGCAACTCAGGACCGAGGCTTCGCGCCCGAATAGACTTTGTTAAAAATTTCTTACTGAGCTGTGACGTACAATGAAGCACTTCATGGAAGAATACAGCAAACGAAAATTAGAAATCGAGTCCTACCTTAAGCTCGTATCATTCATCAGCGGCGATAACGTGCTCATAAGCAATGATGACAATGAGACACAAAAAATAACACCACTTGAGTCAACCACTTTAAAAGCGTCGTTCTACTTAGTTCTTTACAACATAGTTGAAGCAACTGTCCGCGAGGGCATAAGAAGTATTTACAATAAGATAACTGATGATGGCCTATCCTTCTTAGATCTCAATGAGAAACTACAAGAAATTTGGTGGCACGCTCACCAAGAGTCAATTTCAGCGACCCCTAGAGATACTCTGATTAGAAAGGTTTATGAGGTCTACTGTCTTTGCCGGACAGAAACCAGCCCCGCATTCCAAGACTTTATAGCTGGTGTGTCTGGAAACTTAGATGCCGAAGGTATCAGATCCGTATGCAGGAAATACGGAATTGATACCATCGCTGATGGTCGCGACCTAAAAAAGGTAAAAGATAACAGAAACTGGTTGGCCCATGGGAACAAGTCATTTTCTGAGGTTGGAAAAGACTCTACTCCTTCTGAGCTAAAGGAGGCTATGATCAAAGTTCTTTCGTTTTTAGAAGAATACGTCAACAACGTAACAGATTATTTAAAAAATGAAAAATATGCACTCGCCGTATAAAGCTCTGGCAGTAGAGTTTATTACTTATTTTTCACACCCTACATATTATCTTACATCCTTTAAACTTAATTATTTCTTTCTCAACTCACTGGTTTAGCTGTTGCATGCGTGTCTGGATAGCCTCAATTTCATTTGCTACAAATTTGGAAAACATTAACCGAAAGAAAGAAAAAAGTGATAGACCCATTTAATATTTGGGGGAGCTCACTGGGATCATCGCGTACTACCGCGAAAAAGGGACCGGCAAAGAGAGGGCAGTGACAGCAGTGGATAGAGAATGGAACAGACTTGAGGTCAAAAATATCCCGGAAGGTTTGCCGTTAAAATGGCTAAAGTCATCTGCTCTGGACTACGAACCCAAATTTCATAGGCCATCACCAACCCAGTAATTTGATTCGCAAAGACTGCCTTATGGAGGTATTCGTAGCCCTGGACTCGGACGAAAAATCTAAGCATTTCATCGCTCAACGTAAAAAACTCACCGTGCTCTAAATCTAAAGCTTCTGAGGACTCAAGCAGCTTTCGATAGTAGAAGGCGATTTCGTCTTGGTCGTCTCCCCCTTGAGCACCTATCGGCAGCGTCATATCCGGCCGGCCGTTAAATCCTTCGTGTGCAACCTTGTGGCACTCGTAACACAGCGTAATTCCGTTGCCTAGTTCATATCGCGCCTGCGAAAGCAATGTCCTTCTAAAAACATGATGCGCTTGGACCCGATCGTCAGAATTACAGACGACACACTGATGAGCATCTCTAGCTCTGATAAACCGACTCCAAAGTGTAAGACACCACCTGTCTGAGCGGTTGTTATCAATTGCTCTATAGAGCCTATCTCTAAGCCTGATCAACTGTTCTTTATCGATAACAGGAACTCCCGAACTACTCACAACTCGCTCCTTGATCATCGTAGATTGATTGCGCCGGCCAACCTCGTACCGCGTAGCTCCAACTCACGATATTCCTATTGAACAACACCAAAAAAATAGCAAAAAAGCAGCCTCATCAGCGGCTTATTACCTTAGGCCTTCAGTTCATCTGACGTGTGCGTCTTAAGCCAGTCAGCCAAAGCAGCATTCATTCGCATTTGCCAGCCCGGCCCGGAAGCCCTGAATCGCTCCAGCACGTCAGCATCAAAACGAACATTAACGTGCTCTTTAGTGGCTATCGACTTTGGCCGCCCACGCTTGGGTTTGAGCATTTCCTTCGCCTGAGCTTTGCCGAACAACCCCACAGGCACCTCGCTGGCTGGCTTGGGCCTTAGCAAAGTCTTCAGCCGACCATTCCGAGTTCGCTGTATCGACCTTCTCAGGACGGAGTTTTTGGTCATAATTTTTGACCTCCCGTTTGTTGGTTTTACGAAAGCTGATGACGTGAACCGCGTCCCCCCGTGGGGTGAACACTACGACATGTAGCCGATCACCTATGTATCCCATCGCTCTATAACGACACGCGCCGCAGTCGAATCGATCATCTTCCAAGATCAAGGCCGTAGACCATTCAAGTCCCGCGCCAACGCAAACAGGAGTCCACGTTCTTCAACGTTGCGAGTGTCTTTGGCGGGGCCATAGGTAATCTGCATGCGATTATCATAGCCAAAATTAAATCTTCAACCCAATGTGCGCGTCGAAAGCCTAACCAAGCTTACGCCTAACCCCTTTAAACCCATCAATGCGCCATATGATGCGCACCTCCCACTCCCTGCAACAATGCCCCGCCCACCTGCGCCACTTTCCCCGACGCAGGATTCACCCGAATGATGCTCATCATCCCCAGATCCTCGTGCCCCAGCAGATGGCAGTGAAAGACAAAGTCCCCCACCACCTCGCCACGAAAATCCATTAACAGCGACACGCTCGGATACGGATCCTGCTTTTTCCCAGACCAGGCCGGCACCTCGATAGTGTCCAGGTATTGCCCCACAATCCCCGGCGCCTGCGGCTCTTTGCCGAAGTTATTCTGCCCTTGCACATAAAAATGAATTTGATGGATGTGGAACACGTGGTTTTCGGTGCTGCGGTTCTCCACGGACCATTGTTCGACCGAACCCTGCGTGGTGGTAATGCTCGGCGGCTCGTCCGGGTTGAAAACATGGGGCGCCTGACCGTCAACCGTCATGTAGAACTCGCTCTGGTCGGCGTTTTCGGAAAAATACAAATTGCGCTGCGCCGCGATAGCGGCTTGCGCCAGCCCAGCGAAGCGGCGTCCCGCCGCGTCGGAAATCTGCCGCGCAGGCACGCTGGCGACTTTTGCCTCAACGCTGGGTACGGTGTTAAGCGTGATCAACGGACGAGTCGGATTGCAATCGCCATCGGCGCCCGTATTGATGTTAGCGGTCATCAGCCTGGCTTGTTGCACAGTGGCCGCGGGCATAACTGCCACAAACTCAACGCGCGACGCGGGCGGCAAACGGAAATGGTTAACCGCAATGCTCTGACCGGCTGCGCCAGTACCATCTTGCGAGTTGATTGGAACGCCATCGATGGCGATCAGGTTCAGCGTCTGTGGGACATTGTCGTAGACAAGGCTCAGATCAAGTATTGAATCGGCAGAAATATTGGCGACTCGCCAAAATTGCGCCTGCTCGGCCGAGACCGGCAGTACGGCAGGGATAAAAGAAACCCCGTTTTTATCTGCGTATGAATTGACCGGCACATTATTCACCGTGACGTCGTGGAACGGCACGGCGACCCCACAGTTCCCCTCACCCTCTTTGAGGTCGTTGAGCTGGCGCTGATCACGCAGTACCAGGATCTGTTGCGGTAGTGCTCCGATTCCCGGAAAAAAACGCTCGATCCCATCCACAATCAGTGCGCCGGTCGCCCCGCCCATAACCACCGGCTCGGAAATCCCGTGCACGTGAGGGTGATACCAGTACATCCCCGGCGGTTCGTCGGTGGGAAAATCCAGCGTGTAGGTAAAGGTTTCACCGGAATTGATGATGGTCTTGATCACCTCATCCCCGCCGCACGTCGGAGCGGTATTGGTTCCGTGATAGTGCAGGTTCACCGATGTGCTGTTCATGAATTTCGCGCCGCAGTTAGGCGGATTGAGCGTCATCGGGTTAACGCCTTGAGGCGTATTGTTGGTAACCACCACTGTCAGCTTGTCACCGGGCAGTACGTGCAACGTAGGATTTTGCAAGCCATTGGGCGTCATAAAGCAGTAAAGCGTACGCCCCTGCGCATCAACACTCTGCTGGTAGGAGAAGCTCACCGCGAGCGCACCGTTCTGACTGTATAGCGCGGGAGGCGTCACCACTTGCGCGCCTTCGGCAAACCTTGGACATCCACCCGGTATAGCCGCGATTGCCGCATCCTTGGACGCTATGGAACCGGATTGTGCCGGTGCAATGCCAGACATGGACAGGAGCGCTACGCATGCCAATGTTGCCAGGGCGTTATTTCTTAAAAGTCCGTTCATATTCACCTCGTCATTGAGGATGCCCGGTGCGGGCCTGCTTCATTTCATTATGAGAATTGAACAACTTTATGAGGTAGAGCGAACGCCAACGACACGGGGGTGCCCCGGCAACGTTCCCTGTCATATCCTGCCAACCCTGAACCAGATTAGTTGAACAGTTGCAGAGGCAATGAGATTTTAAAGATCATTAAGTTATAAAGGCGATGGCAAAATGACATCCTCCAGCAATGCTTTATCTTCGAGGTACTGCTAGACCAATGACCATCCAACCCGAATCCCCTGCCCCTCTCCTACTACCGGACGACACAGCTGTGCTTTTCGACGGCACCTGCAAGCTTTGCAACGGGTGGGCACGGTTCATTATTCACCATGACCATGCTCATCGAATTCAGCTCGCAGCGGTTCAATCACCGGAAGGTCAAACACTATTAAAGTGGGCGGGGCTGCCGCAGGACCAATTCAACACCATTGTGCTCATTTCCAATGGCAGAGTGTCCGTGCGTTCCGAGGCGATGTTCGAGATTCTGGCGCGCCTGAGTGCTCAGTGGCGCTGGTTAACGGCTGCGCGAATCATCCCAACAGCACTGCGAGATTGGATGTACGACAAAATCGCGATAAATCGTTATAGGTTGTTTGGGAAGTACGACTCAGCTCGCCTTCCAGTGGCGGATCACGATGGGCGGTTTTTGAAAGCGCAGCGATAAAGAGGTCCAGTTTTCTATAATTTGCCTGCGCTTTTCAAACGGCTAAAATAATAAAAGTCGCGAATGACGCCTCCCCAACACCCAAGATGCATCCCTGATAAACTGCGCGCCATTCGCCTCGCTGACTCAGATTCCCATGTCCTTACAAACCGCCCCACTCTCCCGCCGCTTCTCCGTCGCCCCATGATGGATTGGAACAGTTAAACCTGTAGGCCACGTACTCCTTACTCTACAGAGCCGATCTACACGCTGCGTACCACTTTTGTACCATCCTTAATTCAACTCAGTCGCGCCCTCCCCTTAAGACAGGCGGCAACTGCCCTTCGGGAACCTGTCAGATACATCAAGTCCCTAGGGGGGTTCACTGGCCCCCACAATCCGCCATTTATCTCCGAGTCTCGGTCTCAGTCGTCGGAGGCGATCAGAGAAAATTCTCACCGCTTCGCTCGACATCGGCGAACTACAGGTGCCATAGAGTAGGTCTGCAAAGCAGAGAGCACCGCAAGCGAGAATTCCCTTTCAAGGGGAGGACATGGCAACCTAAAGTCCTTACGCATTGGCATCAAGACTCAGATGATGGATCAGCTGTAGCATGCGAAGGGTTGGCCGATGAGGCACATGCACACCCTTTCCCGCGCGGGTGTGAGGAATTTTAGGTTTGACGCGGAAGCGGTCGTGTACAATGATCTGTTGAATGAGGTGGATGGGCCAAGCTGCTGAGGCTGTGGCTTTGACATCCTGGCCTACTAATATTTCGTTCTTATAAAGGTTTGTTATGGCTGATCTGACAAAGGCTTATATATCTCAAGCCATATTTATATCCTCAACATCGCACAATGACCGGGTCAGATACCGGCAAGAAGATGCAGAGAATATTTTTGGCTCGCTCTTTGGGTCGCAGTCTCAACAGACTAATATTCCTGATGAACTAGATGCATCCGCTCCTAGATTGATTTTTCAAAGCGCTCACAAACAATTTCTGATTAGTAAAAATTCTGCCCAACTGGTTTTAGGTTTTCAGAATGCCGACAAACCGCTAAAAACGCAGACCGACGTAATTAGAGAAAATGTTTTAAAAGTAGCAAAAAAAGTTTATGAGTTTGGAGAGGTAACAGGAGAATTAGGGTTAGTGGTGACGTTTAATTTGCCACGCACGGAGCCGAGAACCGAGCTCAGCAAAAAAATATATGATAAATTTTTGCGTACCCCTGCATATGGCACCCTGGCAAGCTCCAGCTTTAAAGTTGGGTTCGAAACAGAGCAGAAACTTTATCTAAACCTCGAAGTAGATGTTTATGAAATGCGGAGGGGGGTCTTTAATAAGACCCACGTTGACGTTCAAAATATCGACTTCAGCAAACTGGAAGTGCAAGAAACTGGATTCTCATTTAAAGTTGACATCAACAACAAACCGCGATTTGGCTCGCACGAATCTTACATTACTGAGGTTGAGTTAGTTATGCGCTCACTGGACGAGTTCATATCAACCCGACTTGAAGACCACGTTAAACTCTAACATTCATTAAGGATAAGACAATGGAAGATTTTAAATTGTTCGACGTGAGTGACCTTACTAGAACTACAGTAAACCCAACGATAAGTGATCATTCCGCCTTCGACTTTGTAGCTAGAGTGAAAGGTTCCACGACGTCCAATTTTGCATCAGTTTCAATTATTGAAACAGACTCACTAATACAAAAATTCTCGCAGTATGCATTAAATACAGCTAGAGACATCAGCGTTTTGAAAGGCGTCGTTAACTGGCAGCATAAAGTCATTGACTACAACTCTAGCTACGCGGCACTACTTATGGAACAGATTGATGAAGAGGAATTTGAACGCGTCGCGGTAGAGTTTGCGGAGACGCAGGTTGATTATTCTTCCGGCGATTTAGCAGACTGTATTGAACGAGTACATAATCTGACTGGTATCGAATATACTGTAATGGATTATGCTAATATGTTTGGCTGCGGAGAGGAAGCTATCGAAGGCGCTATACTGAACGTTGCGGCAGACTCCTTGGCTATGCGCTTATGGAGTGAGGGTAAGGAAGAATGAAGTCTGTGATCATAGGTTCTTCTGTGGAAGGTATATCTATAGAAGTTCAATGCCGAAAGTACCATCAACTTCTCCCCTTAAAGAATGCTTTGCTAAATCGCATTGTATATCCGTTCAAGCTGAGCATATTTGGTAGAGTGACAATTCTCAAGCCGCTTGAGGAAGGAATGTTGCCTATAGATAAAAACTCTTTGGTCAATATCGGAGATGAGATCAAAGGTGAATCGATAGCAGGACATTGCGAAAGAGCACTTCCCAAGCCCGAGGTAAAGAAAGGCTCTGGCAGTCACAAAGCAAGCTTTATTAAAACTCGCGGTCATTCTTACGCACGTGTCGACATAGGCATCAGGGAAGTTTTACAGGCGAAAGATTCTGTTTGAATTTTTGCCATTATATCAGAAGGCGACAAGTTTCTTAGAAGACGGCGTCAACCACAGGAAAGATTCTCTCGATAGGTATGTGTTCCGAATTATGAATAGCCTCAATTATATTGAGTACCCACAATTCGCTCAAGAGGAACACAAGAAATATGATTGAATGCTTGTTGCTGACCACGCCTAAATTAATTGGCAATATTCACGCATAATAAGTAAACATCAAGATTTGGACCTCTTTTCGGTGGACGCTTCCGAACTCAGACTCCGCGTAGCAGGCTCTAGAAGCGTTTACCAAGCACTGATGGGCCTTATCGGGCATATTTTTTTCAAAGACCTGCCCATAGCTGCCTCCTACCTCCAGGTAATTTCCGCATTCCCCCAGAGTTATGCCAAGGATCGCTCGCGCCGCTGGGCAACGGTTTCCTGTGTTGCTTAAGTCCACCGCGGGTGTTCAATTATCTGAGACATGTGCGATGGCTTTGGTTCTGAGTCGAATCAGATTCGACTCCGATAAGCTCGCCATTTTCTGATCGGCAAGCGCGGTGAGCATTTCCCGCTATACGACCTGCGCGCCGCCCTGGATACGCTTTGTGCGATAACGTCATGCCCCCCTGCGCTGGGTAGCGCTATAGCGCTTTTCGTTAGTGAATGTCGCTTCAAGCCCAACAAACAATGCCAATGGCAACCATTCGACGCCGTGTAGGTGAAAGCGTGTGCATGTAGACGTAAAAGTTGTGAGCGCAGCGCAATGTAGTAAGCAGCTTCAAAAGCGCCTCGCCCAAGGCACATCTCGCGTTTTCATGTTGACCCATGGGAAAGAGGTTAGGAAGGTTAGTTTTTTGCTGGATTTCATGGAGGCCTTGTTTATTACGGGTTTTCGAAGGGGTGGCAAGGTTAGCTTTTTGGTTAGATCTGGTTATTTCGTAACCTTTATTACTGTTAAATATTAAATATATTAATTCCTTTAAAAACAAAAAGTTACGAATTACTAACCTTTAACCTAACCCAACCTAACCCACCGAAGTTAGGTCTCGAGCCCAACAAACACGGGCCTTCCAAGTCACAACCCCCCCCCCCAAAAAAAACTAACCTTTTTCCCGAGGCACCTACTGAATTCAGCTTTGTGTGCGTGCATATAAGCATTGCCAAAACACGCACCTTCGCAGGGTTCCGCAGGTTTCTGCCCCCTCTGAAACGCCAAGCAAGCGCCCAGCCTACGCCGCCGCGAGTGGTACGCAGGTATGCGGAAAAAACGACCCATTTAGCCCGCAGGCGAGGTGGGGGGACGACGGCGCGCGCCAGGTGCAGACCATCCTAACGACCGCGTGTAGCACGTCACTCCCCCGCAGACTTGTGGCACGCCACACCCCCGCACCGTGGGCGTGCGCATCCGGCCGGTGACGTGCCCTGACGCCGCCGAGCCACGACACGCCGGCCAACGGGTCAAGGCCCCGTATTTACTGGTTGAAGCCCTGCTTTCGATTGCCGTGCCGTCACCAAAATGCTATGTTGGAATGGGTTTTTTCACGTCATAGAAGCGCAAACTTTCATCCTCCCCCCGCTCACTTTTTTCCCCCCAGTCCGCCTCAGTGCCTACAGCTCGTCGCCTCAAATCGCGTACGTTGCAAACGTCGATTACTGTATGCGCATACAGTATTAATAAGCAGTCAATCGCATGACCCCCTTAGAACTCAAAACGGCTTGGCTCGCCAATTGGCGTCTGATGCTTGACGACGGTCTTAGCCGGATGAATAACCCCGAGGCTCACAGATCTATGTGCCGGTGGGTAACCCGCGACATGCTGGAGGCAGGGGTGATTGATCAAATGGAAAAGATGGAAATGGACGAGTTGGCTGACGCGGCCTATTGGCATGCCGTCGAAGAACTGGCTACCGACGCTGAAGAATACATGTTTGGTGGACACTACGATGTAGTGCGCAGAGCCGGATCGGAGTGCATTGGGCGGATAATGTCCAACACGTACTATTCAGTAACTGACCCAGGTGCGTCTGGGTTTGATGGAAAGCTGGTTGCCACCAACCGTGACCGTCGCCTGGAATTCCGCAACAGCAATAAAGCCTGGGCTTTAGAGGGGCTGCTGCTGATCGCACCATCCGGTGAGCTGTACGACTTGGTGCAGACTGCTCAAATTATCAATGGGAAGGTTTATCCAATCATCTGCGACGCGGACACCTATCGGGCGCTGGTAGATTGCGCCCAGGTCGCCTTGGAGGAGCATGATTTTGAAAGTTACCGCAAGGCCAGGCCCCTACTGCAATGCGCCCAATTCACCAAGTGCACCGCTTGTCTGGACCACTTCGGGCTGCGGGAAGACTGCCTGAAATGTTCAGGTCAGGGCTTTGTCCCTAAATCCGGCGGTCAGCCAACGTCATCCGCGTAAGCCGAAACCGCCTCGTCGACCAGCTCCCGCCATTCCCCGCAATCGATCACCTTGCGCTCAAGCATGCTGTCAGCCAAGGCCAGGCGCGTTTCATACCGGTACTCTGGCGACCCAGCTTCAAACTCCGCATCAGTGAGAAGCGCAAACCACGCTTCCATCTCGTTAACCTGCTGTATATCGGTTGTCATGACGAATCTCCCGCCCAGGTGTCTATTGGATAGAGACCGGCCGGGGTACGGCTGTTCACCAGGACCGACGGGCGGAAAAAATATGTGCGGAAGGCTCTCGCAGTACAGCGGCATCCACGACTTCGTTGCGGCGTTGAGCATGCCTAACGCGCTGGTTAATTCCGTAGGGGATATGCCGCTTGACCGCTATAACGTCGCTCCTACGACCCAGGTTGCACTACTGCACTTGCAGGGCGATCTGCTGCACGCCGATCCAGTGCGCTGGGGCTGGCGACCGCACTGGGCAAAGGACAGAGCCGCGCCAATCAATGCCCGAGTTGAGAAGGTCGCTCATGGGCCGTTCTTCCGCTCGATCTGGCCGAATCGCGCAATCGCGCCCATAGATAACTGGTTTGAATGGGTCGACGAAGGCGGGCCAAAAAAACAGCCCTACCTGATCCGTAGACGGGACGGCGCGCCGGTGCTATGTGCATCTATCGGCCAGCTACCTGACTCCGATGAGGGGCCAGGCGAGCATGACGGGTTCGTGATTATCACCGCCGACAGTGCCGGCGGCATGGTGGACATTCACGACAGAAGGCCCGTGGTGTTGACCCCGGACCTGGCCCGTGAATGGCTGGACCCGGCAACGCCCAAGGAGCGTGCCGAACAGATGGTGTTGCACCAGGGCGAGCCGTCCGAGTCCTTTGAATGGTTCAAGGTTGACGTCGCTGTGGGCAACGTGAAGAACAAACAGGCCGGTTTGATCCAGCCCTTGAGTTAGAAAAGTCCGCCGAGGGCGTTGGGCTCCCAGTTCATGATCACCAGCTCGCCGCTAACTTCGGCCTTCGCCTGGCGTTGATTGGCCGTGCTGTATCGAATATCCACCGTTTCGAAGTGGAATCCATCAAACACCCGCCTGATATCGGGGTGATCGTTGATGCTCACCATCACCTTGCCCTTGCAACGCCGCATGAACTCGGCCATCCGTTCATAGTTTTCGAAGGGGAAGTCCACGCCGTAGCCGGCGGTCTGCCAATACGGTGGGTCCATGTAATGGAAGGTATGTGGCCGGTCATAGCGCTCGGCGCATTCAAGCCACCCGAGATTCTCCACGTAGGTACCGGACAAGCGCTGCCAAGCTGCAGACAGGTTCTCCTCGATCCTCAGCAGGTTGATGGCTGGCCCCGTCGTTGCGGTACCAAAGGTTTGCCCACTGACCTTGCCGGCAAAAGCGTGGTGCTGCAGGTAGAAAAACCGAGCTGCGCGCTGAATATCGGTAAGGGTTTCCGGCCGGGTCATCTTCTGCCATTCGAACACCTGCCTTGAGCTGAGCGCCCACTTGAACTGGCGTACGAACTCTTCCAGGTGGTTCTGCACGACACGGTACAGCGTCACCAGGTCGCCGTTAATGTCGTTGAGAACTTCAACCGGCGCAGCCTGTGGACGCATGAAGTAAAGCGCGGCGCCGCCAGCAAAGACCTCGACATAGCACTCGTGGGGTGGAAAGAGTGGAATCAGACGATCTGCCAGGCGGCGCTTGCCGCCCATCCACGGGATAATAGGTGTGCTCATAAGTGATCCTTGTTTTGGAAATTGGATTCGCTTAGGCTTCGCACCCCCTGCGCAGTGGGGCGAGGCCTTGGTTGGAGCACTCGGCGTGTTCGAGTGATTCAGCGTCGAGCGGGTGTTAGCGCACCAGCTCGTCGCCTCGTTTACTGCGCAGGGGGTTTTTATGCCCCTACGGGAATTTCATAAGGTTTGAAGCGCACGACCTCCTCCCCAAGCCATTCATTCACCTGCGCCATACGCGCCTGAATCGGCTCCAGTTCATTGGCCGCGTAGATCTGCGCTGCTTCCCTGATCGATCCAAACCCACCCGCGTTTTGCGGCACGATGCCCATCAGTTGCGGTGGAATACGCAAGCTGGCCAGCACGTCGTCGCGAGTCTGATTTTTGATCGAGTTGAATTCATCCTTGGCTGTCACTTCGCTGACAGGGATGATCTGCAGCCCGTCTTTTTTGCCGTTGGGCGAATACACAAAAAGGTTGCGGAAGTTGCCAGGCCCCTTGGAGTCCTTCAGCGCCTTGCGTAGGGAGTCGACGTCCGCTTCGTTCTGCGCGGCGTCGGTCATATAAAGAATGAAACCGGCATGGCTGCCGTTCTCGTAATACTTGCGACGAAACAGCGTGGCTGACTCGTTCAGTAAGGCTGATTGCAAGGCGCTGATCCATTCGGGCAGGCCGTACACCTCCTGGTGCAGATCCGCCTCCCGCAGATGAAAAACGGTGCCCGGTTCAAATTCGTGCTCTTCCTTCCAGCCTTGCACCATGAACTGCCGGCCGTCCTTGCCCGAGCGCATGTACTTCGCCAGCGGCGGTACCAGCTCGCGCACCGGGCCGAGCATCGAGCGTCGCCCTTCCAGATAGCCGTTACCCAGGCAAAGAAAGTCCAGGGCGAACTGTTCGAACGCTGCCCGCGACAGCAGCCGGTGAGGAATGAAGGTTTTGCTCAGCAAATTGCGCTTGAACATCAGCCCCGAGTGAAGGTGCACGCTGGAACCCACAGAACGTGCCAGACCGTCCAGCGACAGCGGCGGCTCGTACCAGCGCCCGTTAAACCAGCACTCCAGATAATCGAACACCTCCCGACCGCTCAGTACGGGTGACGGGTCGCCGAAGCTGAACGCCTCCATCTTGCTGTCACTGCGCGGGATAAACTCTTGTGTTACCACGCCGGGTGCCTGAGCCAATTGCTTGTTATTTCTGCGGCGGTTCGACATCAAAAAATCTCCATCCGCCCGGTATTGGCAGAGGTCTGCCCCTCCAGCGGTTCGTTGTGCAATGCGTGAAAGAGCGCCCATGCCAGGTCGGCGTGGCCGGTGTTGTCGTTGCGGCCGGCGGTGTAGGTGAATTGGCGACCGCCTGCGGTGATGGTTTTGCGGATCGCCATCAGCGACTGCGCCATATCGGTCCAGCCGGCATCGAACTCCAGCCGGCCCCGGTGAATCACGTCGTAAGCCTTCAGCACCAGTCGGGTCTTGACCTCGGGCGAGTAGCTGAAGGTGGTGACGTTGGGGAAGAACTGGCGCACCAGCTGCGCCACGCCGCTGCCCAACCCGGTGACGTCGATCCCGATGTACGTCACCCAGTAACGGTCGCAGACAGCTTTGATTACGCTGGCCTGGGCCGCGAAGTCCATGCCCCGGAACTGGTGACGTTCCAGCACCCGGAACTTGCCGCCCGGTACCAGCGGCGGCGCGACCACCACCAGGCCGGAGCAGTCGCCGGTTTCCGCAGGGTCATAGCCCACCCAAACCTGGCGATCACCAAATGGGCGCATGGCAAAGGGCTTGTAGTCCTCGGCCCACTCGACCCAGCTGTCGACCATGCACGGCTGCAGCACCGTCAGCGGGAAAATGCTCGCACCGTCGTCAACGAACTCGCACATCAGCAGGTTGGCGAACGCATCGGGGCTGTACTCGCGGCGCAGCTCCTCAATATCGAACAGGTCGCAACCGCCCTGCTCCGCGTCGAGAATGGTGACGATCTGGCGCCACAACCGGTCTTCGCAGAATCGCCCTTGCTGGAGCGCGCCATGGGAAACATCGACCTTGGTGTGCTGCGCCGCCGGCTTGCCCTTGTTGAAGCGCTCCCCCGTCCAGAACGTGTACGCCTCATGAGCCATGGTCGACGGCGTCGAGAAGTAGGTTTTGCGCCACTTCTTGTGCATCGCCATACCCGACGCGACTTTGTTCAGCTCTTCGAATTTGAACGTCCAGAAGAATTCGTCGAAGTAGAAATTGCCGTGATAGCCCTGGGCGGTGCGCGCATTGGTACCGAGAAAAAACAGCTCGGCGCCATTGGGCAAAACAATGGGATCGCCGGTCAGCTCGACACCAATGACCTCGCGGGCGAACGCCTGGATGTACCCGCGAAACAGGTACGCCTGGTTCTTCGACGCCGATAAGAAGATCTGATTGCGGCCCGTCTCCAGCGCGTCAATGAACGCCTCGCGGGCAAAGTAGTAAGTGGCGCCGATCTGCCGGCTTTTGAGGATGACGCGAGTGCGCTGGTTTCCCGCCCGGTACCAATCTTTTTGGTAGTCGAAACACCCATCGATGAACGCTTCGCGCAGCAGCTCGATCTGGTCTTCGCTGATGTCGTTTTTCGGCGTCTTTTTCTTCGGCCCTTCGTTGCGCTTGGCAAGGTTGGGGTTGAGTTCGGTTTCGGTACCGCCGCCCTGAAAACGCTGAATGCGCGCCTGGCGCTCAAGCTGGCGGTGCAGCAGGTCAATTTCCTTGAAGTCACCGCCGCTCTTGCCTTCCTTGAGGATCAATTGCACCAGGCGCGCTTCCAGTGCGCCCCCAATCCGCTCAACGTTGTCGGCCCGGTCCCACTCGTCACGGGCCTTCCAGCTGTGTAGCGTTTTTTCCTTTTCGCCCGTAGCCTCGGCAATCTCGCAGATACGCCAACCCATCCAATAGAGGAACTTGGATTGGCGTCTGGGATCGATGGGGAGCAGTTCGGTCGTAGTCATGGCCGCGATGCTGCCGCTCTGGCCTGCGACTCAGTAGCGCCGCCCCTTGTAGATCCGCCCTCTACAATCTCGTCCCGTTGCCGCAACTCGCGCGCGTCACGACCATGCCCCTCATTGCAACGCACTTAGCGCCCAACGCATTGAGGATTCCAGGCATGAAGAAATTTCGCAGTAATTGGTTCCGTGTCGCCGTCGAGGGCGCTACCTCGGACAAGCGCACCATCAAACGCAGTTGGCTGGAACAAGCGGCGAAAAACTTCAACCCATCCACCTACGGCGCCCGGATCTGGCTGGAGCACTTCCGCAGTTTGCTGCCAGACAGCCCGTTCAAAGCCTACGGCGACGTGCTCGCGGTCAAGACCGAAGAAGTTGAAATCAACGGTCAAAAGAAGCTGGCCTTGTTTGCACAGGTCGAGCCGACGCCCGACCTGATCGCTATGAATAAGGCCAAGCAGAAGATTTACACCTCCATCGAAATCGACGACAGCTTCTCGGATACGGGCGAGGCGTACATCGTCGGCCTGGCTGTGACCGATTCCCCGGCCAGTCTGGGCACCGACGTGCTGTCCTTCTCGGCGCAGAAACCAGAATCCAGCCCATTCAAAGACCGCCACTACTCGGCGACGTCGATGTTCACCGAGGCCGTTGAAACGGAACTGCGGTTTGAGGAAGTCGAAGACAAGCCCAGCCTCAGCGCCCAGCTTTTCAGCAAGGTCCAGGCGCTGCTGGGCGGCAAACAGGCGAAGGACGATGCAGAGTTCGCCCAGATCGGCCAAGCCGTCGAAGCGATCGCCGACCACGTCAAAGACCTGCCGGATCAAATTGCCGCCGAGAAAAAATTCTCCGGTGAACTGAACACCAAGGTCGAGCAGCTCAGCAGAGACCTGGTCGAGCTGAAAACGATCCTCGGCAACACACAAGACCACTCCCAAGCCCAGCGCCCACCGGTAACCGGCGGCGGCAAACAAGCCCTGGCTGAATTCTGACCTGCGGCCTCAACCGCCCAGCCCCCTATCGGAGACACCCATGCGTAACGACACTCGAAAACTCTTCACCGGCTACCTCGCCCAAGTGGCACAGATCAACGGCGTCGAATCGGCCACCGCCACGTTCAGCGTGGACCCGACTATCCAGCAGCGCCTGGAAACCAAGATTCAGGAATCGAGCGAGTTCCTGACCAAAGTCAACGTCATCGGCGTCGACGAACAGGAAGGCGAGAAGGTCGGTTTAGGCGTCGGCGGCACCGTTGCCAGCCGCACCAACACCAAGGTCAAGAAGCGTGAGCCCAGCAGCATTGGCACCCTGTCCAGCGACAAATACCGGGCTGAGCAGACCGACTTTGACACCTACGTCAGTTACAAGCAGCTCGACGCCTGGGCGAAGTTCCCTGACTTCCAAACTCGTCTTGCCAGCGCAATTGCCCAACGTCAGGCGCTCGACCGTATCCAAATCGGTTTCTACGGCACTTCGGCCGCCGAACAAACCGACCGCACCGCGCACCCATTGCTGGAAGACGTCAACATCGGTTGGCTCCAGCAGTACCGCACTCACGCGCCTGACCGAGTGCTGAAAGAAGGTGCTGTCGCCGGCAAGATCACTATCGGCAAAACCGGTGATTTTAAGAACATCGACGCCCTGGTCTACGACGCCATCCAGCTGCTTGACCCCTGGTATCGCCGTAACCCCGGCCTGGTAGTGCTGACTGGTCGCGAGCTGGTCCACGACAAGTTCTTGGCCTTGGTCAATAAGGACCAGGACGCGACCAACACCCTGGCGAGCGATCTGATCATCTCGCAACGCCGCGTCGGTGGCCTGCCCCTGTACGAAGTGCCGTATATGCCGGAAGGCGCCATCCTCATCACCACCTTCGCCAACCTGTCGGTGTACTGGCAGATCGGTGGGCGCCGCCGCTACCTCAAAGAGGAGCCGGAGTGGAACCGCGTCAGCAACTTCGAATCGTCGAACGAGGCCTATGTGGTCGAGGAATACGGCCTTGGTTGCCTGCTGGAAAACATCACCCCAGTCGAAGAAGCCGGCAGCGAGGGTTAACCCCATGGCACTCAGCATCGCTCAAGCCCACCAGCGCCGCGCACGCGCGGCCATGGAGGCAGCTAAAACGGCACCACAGCAATCCATGGCCGGTGCCACCGCCTACGAGCACCAACTGAATCAGCTGCTGCAGGACCGCTTGCGCTTGAAGGCCATCCAGTCCAACGAAGGCAAGGCCGCACTCAAACTGCAACTGCTGCCTGAGTACATCCCGTATGTAGAGGGTGTGCTCCACGCTGGCAACGGCGCCCAGGACGACGTGATGACTACCGTCATGATCTGGCGCATCGATGTCGAGGACTACAGAGGCGCCCTGGACATTGCCGACTACGTGCTCAAGCACAAGCTGATCATGCCGGACCGTTTCGAACGCACTACCGGTTGCCTGGTGGCGGAAGAAATCGCCACTGCAGCACTAAAAGCTCAAAAGGCCAATGGTTCTTTCGACTTGGCGATCCTGCACCGCACGGTAGAGCTGACCGAAGACGAGGACATGCCCGACCAAGCCCGCGCCAAGCTGTTCCTGGCGACCGGCCGCGCCACCCTGAATGGCATCACCGCCGAGGAACCCGGTCAACCGGGGCAGATCCAGGCGGGCGTTGATTTGCTCAAGCGCGCCATCGAGTTGCACGACGGATGCGGCGGCAAAAAAGATTTGGACGGCGCCGAACGCCTCCTGAAAAAACACGCTGCCACTGGCAGCTGACCGAGCGTCCCCACGCACCCCGCCGGCTCGGGGCGGATCGGCCAGGCCGCTCCTCCTGAACGTGAAGCCCCGACCACCGGCGACCTATTTTTGAGTGCAGTCTCATGAGCGCATTTGTAGCCAGTGGCACCGTCGCCAGCGGCCACATCAACACCGACCCGTTCTGGCCGTCGATTGATCTGGATAGCCTGCGCGCCACCCTGCGCATCGACTCCAGCGTCACCCCGGCTCGTCTGGAAACCGCCGTGATCGCTGCCGCCATCAACCTCAACCGCGAGTTAAGCGACTGGCGAACGGCTCAGCAAGCCGCCGGTTACACCACGTTGGAAGAGGTCCCAGGTGATCGCATCAAAGACGTATCAGTACAGGCCCACCTCTATCGTCGTGCAATCGAGGCAGCAACTGGTGCCGAAGTATGCGAGCGCTACCGCGACTACAGCGCCACCAACACCGGCAACAAACAGGCCGAAGAGGTCGCCCCCACCATCGACGACTACCGCCGCGACCTGCGCTGGGCCATCCGTGATTTTCTCAGGAAAAGCCGCACCACCGTGGAGCTGATCTGATGGCCGTCGCCGTCCGCGCCAATCAAAACGACACCGTCGACGCCCTGTGCTGGCGGTATTACGGCCGAACCGCAGGCGTCACCGAAGCGGTGCTGCAGGCGAACCCCGGCCTGGCCGACTACGGTCCCGTCCTGCCGCAAGGCCTCGTTATCAACATGCCCGAAGCCCAGACCAGCGCGCCACAACGGCAGATGGTGAACCTATGGGACTGACCCACTGCTACCAAGGAAACCCACACCATGGCTGATCCGACTTCCAGCGTTGTGTCCGGCCTGCTCATTGGCTTGGGCCTGGCGAGCGTTACGCCAGTCATCGACGACGGGGCGCTGTTCGGCGCCATCCTCGGCGCTTGGCTGGTCACCAGCACCAAGCGCGACCTCAAGGTTTGGCAGCGCCTGGGCTCTCTGTTCCTATCGGCCGGGGTGGGCTACCTGTTCGCCCCCATGGCCTTGCAAGCAATCCCGTTCATCACCAGCGGCGGTAGCGCTTTCCTCTGTGCCCTGGTGGTCATCCCGATCAGCATCAAACTGATGGTGTGGGTGGAAAAGGCGGATATCTGGGACATCTGGCGTCGCATCCGAGGGGGCACCTGATATGCCGAACATCGAACTGGCCGTGCAGTTGATCGCGGCAATCGCCTACTTGCTGAGCGCTCTGCGCCTGGCCTGTTACACCCGAGGGGATGCGCGGTACCGGCGCAGCATCTCCCTGCTGGCAAGCCTGTTTGGCGGAGTGCTCTGCATCTGCGGTCTGGAAATCCTACTGGACCGTCAGCCGACGAGCTTCGGCCAGGCCGCAGCCATCGTGCTGCTCTGCATCCTGATTTTCCGTTCACGCGGCAACGTCGCCGCCCTGTTGAGGCCCAGTGCATGACCACCACCCTTCGCCACGGCGACCGCTCGCAGGCGGTGCTTATTCTGCAAAAGAACCTCAACAGGTACGGTGCCAACCTGGTGCCGGACGGCCACTACGGTGACGCCACCGAGATCGCCGTACGCGCCTACCAGTTGAAAGTTGGCTTGGTAGCCGATGGCGTTGCCGGCACCAAGACCCAATCCAGCCTGGCAGGCGGCGACTGTGCCCAACTGCTGCGCAACCACGACCTGATAACCGCTGCTGAACGCCTCGGCGTGCCGCTGGCGACTATCTACGCCGTCAACGAAGTGGAATCGAAGGGCAAAGGCTTCCTGGAAAACGGCAAGCCGGTGATCCTGTTCGAACGGCACGTCATGTACCGCCAGCTCGCGAAGGTTCGACACAACGGTGATGACCCGGCGCAGATCAAGCGTCACGCCGATGAACTCGCTGCGACCAATCCCGCCCTGGTCAACCCGAAGGCCGGTGGTTACATCGGCGGTACCGCCGAGCACCAACGCCTGGCCATGGCCCGCCAGATCGACGACACGGCCGCACTGGAATCGGCGTCCTGGGGCGCCTTTCAAATCATGGGTTACCACTGGCAACGTCTTGGCTACGCCAGCGTGAAGGAATTTGTGGCAGCAATGAGCGCCGGCGAATCGCAGCAATTCGACGCCTTCACCTGCTTCATCGAGACGGACCCGACGCTGCACAAGGCCCTGAAGGCCCGCAAATGGGCCGAGTTCGCCCGTCTCTACAACGGGCCGGACTATCTGCGGAACCTTTACGACACCAAGCTTCAGCGAGCGTACGAGCGGCACGCCAACTGCGAGTGCGGGAAAGGGGTGGCGGCATGATCGACTTCGAAGCGGTTCAAAAACTCAGGGTGCAGGACGGTGACCTTTTGGTGGTGCCGGAATCGACCGAACAGGAAGACATGGTGCGGCTGGCCGAGTGCATCCAGCTGATGAACAACGCAAGGGCAGTAATCGTACGCGGCCCGATTAAACAGCTCGACACCGCTGCCATGAACAAACTCGGCTGGTACCGGGCGTGAGCACCCTGCGCCAGGCTCTGTACGGCATTGCGCTGCTCGGTGCCCTGGTGCTGCTGATCTGGGGCCAGCAACAGCGCATAGACGCCGCCGAGGGCAAAGCCGCGCGGGCAAGTGACGCCGCCAGAACAGCCCGCGAAGACGCGAACCGTAACCTGACCACCGTCAACACTCTCACCACCACCCTGCTGCAGGAACGCGAAAGCCAGTCCGCTCTGCGCGCCCAGCAGGACCAACTGCGCCAGGCCCTGGCAAAGCGCGCACGAACCATAGAGGAACTGAAACGTGAAAACGACGAACTACGCGACTGGGCTGCTCGGCCTCTCCCTGACGCTGCTCGCCGGCTGCGTGAACGCCCCGCCCTCACAGGCGCCGCAGCTTACCGTGACTGGCTGTCCGGCCGTGGTACCGTGCCAGCTGCCGGCGACAAGCCCGCTCGTTAATGGCAACCAGTTGACCGACCAAGACCGCGTCGAAGCCGCCTGGGCCGAGTGCGCAGCCCAAGTCGACATGGTCTACAAACACCAGCAGGCCCACCCATGAACAAGCACGAAAGCCTGCGCGCTCACCTGCTGGCCACCGTTGCCGACTTGAAGCACAACCCCGACCTGTTGCTGATCTTCATCGACAACGGCAAGGTGCGCTGCACCGCTGCGGCGACCCTTTCTTTTGAGTACAGCTACGATCTGCAGATTATCTTGACCGCCTTCGCGGGTCACCCTGACAGCGTGATGCTGCCCGTATTGGGGTGGATCAGCATCAACCAACCGGAGCTGCTCGAAAACTACGAAAAAATGCAGACCGGTATTCAGTTCGAAGCCGACATTCTTGATAAAGAAAAAGTGGATCTGGGCCTTACATTGCGCCTGACCGAACGGGTGGTGGTAGGCACGGATGAGCAAGGTAAAACCATTGTCCGTCATGTGGGTGAGCCACAACGAGTGGCTGGTTATCTCGATCCGAATTGGATACCGGGTTCCCAAGGCAACGCCAGCGAATGGATGTTTCCCGATGACAAATAAGCTGGAAGCGCTTGAGACCTGGGCGTCCGGCCTGCTGGAGCAACTGCAGCCAGGCGCCCGCAATAAACTCGCCCGCTCCATCGCTCAAGACCTGCGACGTAGTCAGCAGAAGCGGGTGCAGACGCAGCAAAACCCGGATGGCAGCAAGTTCGCACCCCGGAAAAAGCGGGACTTGCGCGGCAAGCAAGGCCGTATCCGGCGTAAGGTTGAGATGTTCAAAAAGCTGCGTACCGCGACCTATATGAAGGCCCGAGGCGCCAGCAACGCCGTGACGGTGGGATTTACCGGCCGGATCTCCCGCATCGCCAGGGTTCACCAGTACGGGTTGAAGGATCGCGCGCAGCGTAACGCACCTCAGGTCCAATACGATCAGCGAGAGGTTCTTGGCTTTACCGACGCTGACCTCGATTTGATCCGCGATGGATTGATCGACTATTTGTCCGTATAACTCATCCCTAGCCTCAAACCTCAATCGTTAGGAGCGACTCGATAAACAGTTTTTAATTTTTCTCTTGCATTCAAGCCTGATTAATTTTTCACCAGCCTCCCAATCAGACCTTTCCTGCTGCGAGTCAGCTATTGGCACACATAAAGTACGTAGGTAGAGCTGTAGCTCATAAACTTGTGCAACAATACGTGCTACAGAAACGCGATCAGCACCTTTAACTTCATCAAAACCCACCACTGCACTAACATCATCAAGCTTTAAAACACGATCTTGATACTGTCGAAAAATCCTCCCAACCTTAAACCCAGTTTCTACATCAGTATTTTCTTTAAGATACTCTACAACTCCGCTATCAAATTCCAGTTCTCCAGCACCATCACCCATATCAACCCCGACTTGAACTATAGGTTGAAACAAATATATCGAGGGTTTGAACAAAGAAAATCGAAAAATAGGAGACCTAACTTTCTTAGTTGCCTTAAAATCACCAAGCTGAATTCTTCCTCTATTTTCACCATCTATATTAAATCTAATATTAGTAGGATAAGGAAACCCGCATCGACTAGAAAACAAATAGTCACTAGAGCAATTTAAAATGTGTACATTGTTAATTCTCAAGCAGAAGGCAGAGGGCTCACGATGAAAGGCTAAGGTCTCAACCCCGTGAGCATTTAGACCTTTGCTATTTTCAGCTATAGGATAAACTGCCAAAAATCTATCTTTTTGCCGAAGCCTTGACTTAATGTAAAAAGATGGATCAATATCCATCGGATTACCCTGAAGAACATGATAATTCAGCCATAGCCCTACACGCACTTTATCCAGCCAATCTAAAAGAACACCATACTGAGGGACTGATACTTCAGCCCTATCAAGTATTTTTTCAATAATTGGCTTTACATTGAACTCAAGTTTCGAAAACTCAATGTTGCAAGCCTCACAAGCCGGCATAACCAAAGACTGCCATGCAAACCGGACAGTCTTTCCAGTTCGATAATCGACTCCAAAGTTCACGACTCTCTTAGGATCACCTGTCAAACCCAGAAGCCATTGAGGTAATACATGCTCTCTATTTTTTGACTCCGGGACATTTCCGCAAAAAACACAAAATCTCGAACTAGGCATCCTTATTCCTCCTTGAAGTGATTACTTATTCTGCACATGAAAAATATTGTTCACTTGTAGTAGGACATCTTACAAGCTATCTAGGCTGCGTTCACGCCCGCGAGGTTCCACCATCGACGCCATGAACGATCTCGCCGCCCTCTCCCGCCTGCTCGAAAACCTCATCCGCTTCGGCGTCATCGCCGCCGTGCAGATGGAGCCGCCGCGCGTGCAGGTAACGACCGGAAAGCTGACCACCGCCTGGCTACCTTGGCTTGCGTGGCGCGCCGGAGCAGACCGTGAATGGGACCCGCCCACTATCGGCGAACAGGTGATCCTGCTCAGCCCATCCGGGCAGCTCGCCAACGGGATAGCCGTGACAGGCGTATTCAGTGACCACATCCCCGCCAACGGCAACCGCGAAGGCCTGCACCGTCGTACCTACGCGGACGGCACGGTGATCGAGTACGACAGCGTGGCCCACCACCTCAACGCCACACTGGCCGACGGTGGCACCACCAATCTAATCAGCACCGGCGGCATCAACCTGGTCGGCGATATCACACACAAAGGCGACTACATCCAGACCGGGAATCAAACCGTCACCGGCCGAGTCGACGTTTCGGAAGACGTCGTCGCGGCAAAGGTAAGCCTGGTAAATCACCTGACCTCTGGCGTTAAGCAAGGCAGCGATCAATCTGGGGTGCCCATCCCATCATGAACCGACATACCGGCGGAGCCATCAGCGAGCGCGAGCACATCAGTCAGGCGATCACCGACATTCTGACCACCCGCATTGGCACGCGTGTAATGCGCCGCGAATACGGCAGCTTGGTGCCCGAGCTGGTGGATCACCCCTTCAACGACGTCAACCGTTTGCGCGTTTATGCAGCCACGGTCATGGCCCTTATGCGCTGGGAAACCCGCATCAGCCTGAGCCGTGTGCAGTTCGCGGGAGCAAACATGCAGGGCCAGGCCTCGATCGATCTGGAGGGCACTGTGGTGGATACCAATGAGCCGTTGAGCCTCAGCGTGCCGCTGCAGCTGGGAGGCAGTGTATGAACAGTTTCGCCGCCATCGACCTCAGCCAACTGCCGCCGCCGCAGATCGTCGAGCAGATCGACTTCGAACAGATCCTGGCCGAGCGAAAGGCTTACATGATCAGCCTCTGGCCGGCCGACGAGCAGGCCCAGATCGCGGCGCGCCTGGAGATAGAGTCGGAGCCGCTCACCAAGCTACTGCAGGAAAACACCTACCGCGAAACCGTATGGCGTCAGCGAGTCAACGAAGCATCGCTTGCCAACCTGCTCGCCACCGCGCGAGGCACTGACCTGGAACAGCTGGCCGGCAACTTCAACGTCAAGCGCCTGGTGATTCAGCAAGGCAAAGCCAATGCCGTGCCGCCTATCCCTACGTTGATGGAAAGCGATGACAGCCTGCGCGAACGTGCGCAGATGGCCTGGGAAGGCTTGAGTACCGCAGGCCCGCGCAACAGCTACATCTTCCACGCCAGGGCAGCGGACGGCCGGGTAGCCGACGCCACCGCCGAAAGCCCCTCGCCTGCCGTCGCCGTGGTCACGGTTCAGTCATTGCTAGGCGATGGCACGGCGCCACCCGAGCTGCTTGCCGTCGTCAACGCTTACCTGAGCGACGATGACCGCCGGCCGGTAGCCGACCGTCTCATCGTTCAGGGTGCGCAGATCCTGAATTACCAGGTCAAGGCCAAACTCTATTTGCTGTCGAGCGGCCCGGAGTCGGAACCTATCTTGGCTGCTGCAGAAAAGCGGCTGCTGGCCTACGTTCATCAACGGCGCCGGTTGGGCATGGAGGTCTCGGAATCGGCTCTGCATGCCGCGCTCCACGTCGAAGGCGTGCGAAAAGTCGAACTGGAAGGCTGGGTAGACATCGTCGCGACCAAGGCTCAAGCGCCCTATTGCACCGGCATCACATTAGGCCGAGGCGTTGAGTGATGGGTGTGCAGCAGCTGCTACCGGGAAACGCTACGCCGCTGGAACGTCAGGCGGCGCAGGCGCTCGCGCAGATCCAGCGCGTCCCTATTCCTTTGCGACAGCTCTGCAACCCGGACGAATGCCCCGTCGACCTGTTGCCCTATCTGGCCTGGGCTTTCTCGGTTGATCGCTGGGACAGCAAGTGGACAGAGGCTTCGAAACGCGCAGCCATTCGTTCATCCCACTACATCCACTCGCGCAAAGGCACCATCGGCGCCCTGCGTCGGGTGGTCGAGCCCCTGGGCTACCTGATCGAGGTGCTGGAGTGGTGGCAAACCATGCCCGAGGGCGTGCCAGGAACGTTCGCCATCAAAGTTGGGGTGTTGGACACCGGTATTACCGAAGAGATGTATCGGGAACTCACTTGGCTGGTTGACGACGCCAAGCCGGTGACCCGGCACTTGACCGGACTGGCAATCACGCTTGCCACCACTGGTGTGATGAACCTTGCAGCAGGCCTTTACGAAGGCGACGAAATCGACATTTACCCGCCGATCCTTCGCGACATCGAAGTAACCGGCACCTTCGGCCATGTCGGCCGTGACCATCAAATCGAAACCCTGGACGTTTACCCATGACCGACCAAAACAGCCAGTTCTTTGCCATCCTCACGGCCGTGGGCGAAGCCAAACAAGCCAACGCTGACGCACTGGGCGTTGCGTGGACATTCGCTCAAATGGGCGTGGGCGACGCCAACGGCACCGAGCCGATCCCAAATCGGACTCAAACCCGCTTGATCAATGAGCGCCGCCGCGCGCCGCTTAACCAGGTCAAGGTGGACCCGGCAAACGCCAGCGTTATCGTAGCAGAGCAGGTCATTCCGCCTGACGTCGGCGGCTGGTGGATCAGGGAAATTGGCCTTTATGACGTCGACGGGGATCTGGTCGCCGTTGCCAACTGCGCCCCCAGCTTCAAGCCATTGCTGAACCAAGGCACCGGCAAAACCCAAATTGTTCGATTGAATATCATCGTCACCAGCACGGCCAATGTTCAGTTGAAGATTGACCCGGCTGTAGTGCTCGCAACCCGGGAGTTTGTCGACACCCGCATTGCCGAGGAACTGGACAAGCTCGACGGAAAAAACAGCGTACGTGCTGCAACCACCGTCCCGATCACCCTTTCCGGTACAAAAATGCTGGATGGGGTAGCGGTACAAGTCGGTGATCGGGTGCTGGTCAAAGACCAGATACAAGGCAAGGACAACGGCATCTACCTCGTCGCCGCCGGCGCCTGGACGCGAGCGCGGGACGCCGATAGCAACGCGGATGTCACCCCAGGGCTGACCGTCACCGTCGAGCTGGGTGAAAAACAGGCGGATACCCTTTGGAAACTGGTGACTGACGCGCCACTGGTATTGGGCACTACACCGCTGCTATTCCAAAATGTCACCACTGGCTACAGCGGCACGTCGCCGCGCAACACCGGTGGCGCCATCGTTCCCGCCGAGGCCGGCAAGATGATCTACTACTACGGCACAGAAGCCGGCCAGACACTGAACTTGCCCAGCGCCGCAGCGCTTCCGGTAGGCGCCACGATCAACGTACAGAACGTGTCCAACGTTCCGATCACCATGGCGAAGGCCGGGACCGACACCATCCAGATCGGCGGCGTCGGCGGCTTGATCGATACGCTTATGCTGTATCCAGGCAGTGAGCTGGAATTCACCTGCGTCAGTAATTACGAGTGGTTTGCCCAGGGAACCGGTGCGCTGCACCGTATGAATGGGCTACCGACACTTCCGGTCGGAACATCTAACGGCCAGCTCACCAATGCCGAATTCGTTCAGCAGGAGTTAGCAGCGGAGCGCGGTAGCTTGTCGCCATTGATGGACGGCGTACCGGCACCAGGTGTGTCGGTTAAAAAGTCTCGCGAAGACCACCGGCACCCTACCGACACAAGCCGCGCGCCATTGAACTCGCCAGCGTTGACCGGCGTTCCCACGGCGCCTACACCGGCCCTGGCCGTGAACAACTCTCAAATCGCGACGACAGCCTTCGTCGCGGCGGCGGTGGCCGCGCTGGTGAACGCCGCACCTGGTGCGCTGGATACACTGAACGAGCTGGCCACAGCGCTGGGGAACGACCCCAACTTCGCCGCGACCATGAACTACTACCTGTCGCTGAAAGCACCGCTTGCCAACCCGGCACTCACCGGCACCCCTACTGCACCGATGGCAATTCAGTTTGACGACTCCAACCAGCTCGCTACCACGGCCTTCGTGCGACGGGCAGGTAACCAGTTCGGCGGCGTCAGCGCCTATACGGCAAGTGCTGCTCTTCCTCCGTCAGTGGCGGGAAGACTCACTTACTTCTATGGATCGGCTTTAAACCAAGCACTGACGTTGCCTGCGGCCTCAGCGCTTCCGGTAGGGGCAAAGGTCCAGATTCAGAACCTGTCGCCGAACAATGTCAGCATCAATCGTGCTGGAACCGATAACGTCCAGATTGGTGGCTCAGTTCTTCCTACCGTGGTCATCCCTGGCGGCGCTGAGGCGATTTTCACCTGTATAGGGCCAAGTGACTGGTTTGTTCAGGGTTCGGCGGTGCTGGACAAGATGACCCATTTCGCCAGCCTGAAATCGATCAATGGCTGGGAGAGGTCGCCGAGCGGGGTGATTCGTCAGTGGGGCTTTGCTGTCAACGGTGACCAGAGTACAGGCACATCAATCATCCTTCCGACCACCTACCTAAACGCCAACCTATGCACCGTGGCGTGCGCCTACAACTCAACAGGCGACATCGACCACGCCTACGTTGGTGACATTTTTCCCAACTACTTCAACCTGTTCACCCAATCGATGGTCTCCAATGGAGGTCCTTGGGCAAACAACACCGTGGCTGCCCGCTGGGTCTCATACGGCTACTGAGGACTTATCTATGACCGTTTTTTACAGTGCGGAGAAGAAAGGTTTTTACGACAGCGAGCTGCATCCGCTGAGTCAAATTCCGCCGGATGCAAAACCCATTACTCATGAGCGCCATCAGGAGTTGCTGATGGGGCAGTCAGACCGCAAGGTCATCCTGGCGGATGATGAGGGCGTTCCCTACCTCAGTGATCCACCACCGATGATTCCTGACGTCGCAGAAATCATCAAACGCATGGATGATTATGCCGCCAACCAGTACACCTACTTGAACCGCTTCGAAGTGGAGTATCGCGAACGCTCCGCAGCGGCCAGGGCCTATCGGGATGCTGGCTACACTGGAGAACCCGGCATTTGGATCACGTCTTTCGCCAGCGCTACAGGGCTTGAAACCCGCCCAGCCACTGATCGCATTCTCAGCCAGTCAGACGCGCTGGCTGACGCCTTCGCACAACTGGCAGCGCTTCGCATGCGAAAGTATGAAGTCAGCGCCTTGCAAGGCCAGGCCGCGCTGGAACTCGCTAAGCAAATCACGGCGGCAATGGACCAAGTGATCGCGAACATCAGCTGAGCTTGTAGCCAGCCCCTCTACAACGCCGACCTCTCGCCCAGAGGTCGCGCGCGCGGCAACCTCTGCACTGTCATTCCATCACAGCGCAGGCACCAACCCATGGCCGATTATCTCCACGGCGTGCGGGTCATCGAACTCAACGACGGCACCCGCCCCATTCGCACTATTCCCACCGCAGTTATCGGCATGGTTTGCACGGCTGAAGATGCGGACCCACTCGTTTTCCCTCTGGACACGCCCGTCCTGATCACCAACGTGCAGACTGCCGTCGGCAAAGCCGGCGTTAAGGGCACCCTGGCCGCGAGCCTGCAAGGCATCGCCGACCAGACCAAGCCCTATGTCATCGTTGTGCGGGTCAAAGAAGGTGCCGACGAAGCGGCCACTACCAGCGCCCTGATCGGCGGCACCACACCGACCGGCCAGTACACCGGCATGAAAGCCCTACTCGCCTCCAAGTCTCGCGTGGGCATGGCCCCGCGCATCCTCGGCGTGCCTGGCCTGGACAGTTTGCCGGTGGCCACCGCACTCGGCGCCATCGCCAAAGACCTCCGCGCCTTTGCCTACGTCAGCGCCTGGGGCTGCAAGACCAAGGAAGAGGTGGTCGCTTATCGCGCGAACTTCGGCGCCCGCGAAATGATGGTGATTTGGCCGGACTTCCAGAACTGGGACACCGTCGCCAACAAGACCACCACGGCCTCGGCTGTGGCCCGTGCACTGGGCCTGCGCGCCAAGATCGATCAGGAGACAGGCTGGCATAAAACCCTGTCCAACGTGGCCGTCAGCGGCGTGACCGGTATCAGCGCCGACGTGTTCTGGGACCTGCAAAACCCGGCCACGGACGCCAACTACCTGAACAGCAACGACGTCACCACCCTGATCAACGCCAACGGCTTCCGCTTCTGGGGTAGCCGCACCTGCAGCGATGACCCGTTGTTCGCCTTCGAAAACTACACCCGCACCGCACAAATCATCGCGGACACCATGGGCGAAGCGCACATGTGGGCTATCGACAGGCCCATGCACGCCTCCCTGGTACGCGACCTGGTCGAAGGCGTGAACGCCAAGATGCGCGAGCTGAAGTCCCAGGGCTATCTAATCGGCGGCAGCTGCTGGTATCCCGACGACGTCAACACCAAGGACACCCTCAAGGACGGCAAGCTGTGGGTTGATTACGACTACACCCCCGTTCCGCCCCTTGAAGACCTCACTTTCCGCCAGCGAATCACCGACCGTTACCTGATCGACTTCGCCAAGGGCATCAACAGCTAAACCGGGCCTCCCCGCAAGGGGAGTTCACCCTGACCCCGTATCCCGGAGAACACCGCCATGGCAATGCCACGCAAACTCAAAAACCTCAATCTGTTCAATGACGGCAACAGCTACCTCGGCTTGGTGAAGTCTCTCACCCTGCCCTCCCTCGGCCGCAAGATGGAAGCCTATCGCGGCGGCGGCATGAATGGCCCGGTCAAGGCTGACCTGGGCATGTCCGACGACGGCATTCAGTTCGAATGGAAGACCGGCGGCCTCGATCTGATCTCTCTGCGCCAGTTCGGCGCGGTCAACGCCTCCAGCGTGGCCCTGCGATTCTCTGGCCCGTATCAGCAGGACGACACGGGCGAAGTCAGCAATGTGGAAGTGGTCGTGCGCGGTCGACACGAAACCATCGAGATGGGTGACGCCCAGCCCGGTGAAGACACAGAGCATTCCATGACCACCACCTGCAGCTACTACAAGCTGACCGTGGATGGCGAAGAAATCATCGAAATCGACCTGCTCAACTTTGTCGAGAAGGTCAACGGCGTGGACATGCTGGAGAAGCACCGCACCGGCATGGGCATCTGACCCGCCCGCTCGATCGAGACTCACCCTTTAATTACCAGGAGCAACTCCCATGAAGAAAGAAACCATCGAACAGCCCGACGTGCAGCAGCTGGCCGACGATAATACCGTCACCCTCGACACGCCGATCCGTCGTGGCACCACCAGCATCGAGATCATTACCCTGCGCAAGCCGAACTCCGGTGAGCTGCGCGGCGTGAGCCTGGTGGAGCTGCTTCAGATGGATGTCGGCAGTCTGATCAAGGTTCTGCCGCGCATCAGCTCGCCGAGCCTCACCGCCATCGAAGTCGCCGGCATGGACCCTGCCGACCTGCTGGCCCTGAGCAGCAAAATCTCTGGTTTTTTGTTGCAGAAGTCGGCGAAGACGGATGCATCCCTCGTCGCGTAGAGGACGCCATGGCCGATCTGGCCGTGGTTTTTCACTGGGCACCGGCTGATATGGATCAGTTGGGCCTGCAAGACCTGATGGACTGGCGCGAGCGCGCCAGGGTGCGGAGTTCCAACGATGGCGAATGATCTGAGACTTCAGGTGCTGCTCAGCGCCATCGACAAAGCCACAGGTCCGCTGAACAAAATCACGGGCGGTAGCAAGGAAACCGCCCGCGCCCTCAAAGCCGCTCGCGACCGCCTGAAGGAACTCAACACACAGCAACGTGACGTCGGCGCATGGCGTGAACTGCAGGCCGCAACCCGCGCAACATCCGAGGCGCTCGCCGCCAACAACACCAAGGTAGGCGAACTCGCCCGCGAAACGGCCAAAGTCCGGCAGCAGCTCGCGCCGACTCAGGCGCTGTTCGACAAGTCCCGGCAGAAGGTCGACGCGCTCAAAACCAGTCAGACGGACCTCAAGCGCGAACTCACCGGGATACGCAATGCCCTGGGGTTGATGAGCGACGAACACCGCCAATCAGCCAGCCAGATCGCCGCGCTCAATACGGTGATGCAAAAGGGCAATGCCCTGACCCGAGCGCAGCACGACGAATACACCCGCCTCACAGCCGCACAGCGGGAGCGCAAGACCCAGCTGGACCAGCTCGCAGCCAAGGAAAAGGCCCTGGCTGACCGGTTCACACTCAACAACGCGCAGCTGCGCACCAGTCGTGCGGGCCATGCCAGTCTGCGCGACGAGATCCGCCGCCTGGAAAGCCCGTTCAAGGACCAGCTCGCGCTGCTGAAACAGCACACCGCCGAGTCGAAACGCTTGGGCGAGCAGTACGGCCAGCAGCAAGTGAAACTTGCCAAACTCGGCGTGCACCTCAAAAACGCCGGCATCAACACCAATGCCCTGGGCGCGCACGAGCTGAAGCTCAAGCGCGATATCGACACCGCCACCCAGGCCATGAAATTGCAGATGGACCACCTGGATGCGTTGAAGCGAAAGCAGGACAGCCTGGCGAAAGCGCGTGCCGCCTACGACAAAACCCAGAGCCTGGCTGGCAGTGTTGCTGTATCCGGCGCCGCTAGCCTTGGCGCGGGCTACGCCGCCAGCCGCCCCGTCGTGTCGGCAATCAAAGCCTTTGCCCCGAATGAGGACTCTGCCACGCAGCTCAAAGTGTCGATGATGGACGACACCGGCAAGGTTTCTGCCGACTTCCAGAAGATCACGGACCTGGCCACCAAGCTGGGCGACCGACTGCCGGGTACCACGGCCGACTTCCAGAACATGATGACGATGCTTCGGCGCCAGGGCCTGAGTGCTAAGAGCATCCTGGGAGGCACTGGTGAAGCGGCTGCGTACCTGGGTGTGCAGCTGAATATGGGAGCGACAGAGGCAGCGGAATTCGCCGCCAAGATGCAGGACGCCACGCGCACCGGCGAGAAATACATGATGAGTCTGATGGATACCATCCAGCGCGGATTCTATGCGGGGTTGGATCCAGACAAAATGCTTCAGGGCTTCAGTAAAATCGCCCCCGTCATGGACACTATAAAGAAGTCCGGACTCGATGCAGCGAAGGAATTGGCGCCTCTGCTGATCATGATGGATCAAGCAGGTATGGACGGAAGCGCGGCGGGCAACTCCTTCCGCAAAATCTTTCAGGCGGGTCTCGATCAAGACAAAGTCGACAAAGCCAACAAAATTGCAGCGGGTGCCAACAAGGGCATCTCGCTGAAGTTCACCAACGACGACGGAAACTTCGCGGGGCTGGAGAACCTGTACGCACAGGTGGAAAAGCTCAAGGTCCTGAATGACACCGACCGCACCGCCGTGATCTCCAAGCTGTTCGGTGACGACGCCGAAACCATGACCACCTTGAACACCATGATGAACAAGGGGCTGGCCGGATATCAGGAGGTGCAACAGAAGCTGCAGAGCCAGGCCGACCTGCGTACTCGCGTCAACGAGCAGCTCGGCACGCTCACCAACGTCATGGAAGCGGCCGAGGGCAGCTTCACCAACGCCATGGCCGAGTTCGGCGCAGCAGTCGCTCCCGAGCTCAAGGGGCTGATCAATACGCTGGGCGAGCTTGCCAACGGCGTTGGAGCCTGGGCCAGGGAGAATCCTAAGTTGGCCGGGGGCCTGGTCAAAGTCGTTGCAGCTGTAGCGCTCGCAGCCGTGGTATTCGGCACATTGGCATTGACCATGGCAAGCATGCTTGGCCCCTTCGCTGTGCTGCGTTATGGGATGGCGATGTTCGGCATCCGTCTGGGCAGCATCAAGGCACAGTTGATCGGTACCCGCGTTGCGGCCGCAGGCGCCGGTGTAGAAGTCGGTCGGATGGGGAGGATCTGGAAAACCGTCACGGCCAGCAGAGCCGCCGGCGGCATGGTAAGCGTCATCCCTACGCTGATCAGTTCCGCGCGGCTTGCGGCGGTCAGCGTGTTGCCAATGCTCAGCGGCGCAATCAGCGCGGTCGGTGCGGCCATTCTGGCAACCCCGGTCGGGTGGCTGATCGCCGCTGTCGCGGGCCTGGTCGCCGCCGCGTTGCTGATTTACAAGTACTGGAAGCCGATTAAAGGGTTCTTCCTCGGCTTCTGGCAGGGGATCACTGAAGCCCTGCAGCCGGTCCTTTCCGGGTTCGGTAAGTTCGGCGGCTTGCTGATCAGCCTGGCGAAAGCCGCCTACTCCATTCCGGTTATCGGTTTCGCGCTGCGCCTGCTGGGCAGCATCGTCCGCCCGCTGTTCAACATGATCTCTTCCGGTATCAGTGGTGTAATCAGTTGGTTCAGCGACCTATTAAAGCCGGTGGAAGACGTTGGCGGCGCCGCGCAGTCGATGGGCCAGCGCTTCGGTGCCGCCATCGGCAACATGATCATGACACTGCTGCAAAGCATCGGCTCGATTGCCACCGGCGCAGTCAACGTGTGGACCACCATCAAAGCCAGCTTTGACCAGGGCCTCGCCGGCATCCTGCAATTGATCACCAACTTCAGTCCGCTTGGCTTGTTCTACCAGGCGTTCGCCGGGGCCATGAACTACTTCGGCGTAGAGCTACCTGGGAAGTTCACAGAGTTCGGGGGCATGATCGTCAACGGCCTGGTCAACGGCTTGACGGCCGGGCTCGGTGCTGTGAAGGGGGCTATCAGTTCCATCGGCGACTCCAGCATCGGATGGTTCAAGGAAAAGTTGGGCATCCACAGCCCGTCGCGGGTGTTCGCTGAGCTGGGCGGTTTCACCATGGAAGGGCTGACAAAGGGCCTGGAGGGCGGACAAAAGGGGCCGCTCAACGCGTTGTCAAACATGGGCAAGCAACTGACTGCGGCCGGTACCCTGGCCCTCACCGCGACGGCCATGCCGGCGTTAGCGGTCGATGATCGTCCTCCGATCAGCAGCGCGGGCACTTCGACGGTTTACGACAGCCACGACACCTACCAAATCACCATCGCAGCGGCCCCTGGCATGGACATGCAAGCCATAGAGAAAAGTCTGCGCGCCATGCTCAACAAGATTGAAAACGAGAAACGCGCCCGTCAGCGCAGCAAGTTATCGGACCGGGATTAATCACCATGATGCTCAGCCTCGGCATGTTCGTGTTCAGCCTATCAACTCTCGCTTACCAGGAGCTGCAGCGCCAAACCAATTGGCGACATGCCAGCAACAGCCGAGTCGGGGCGTCACCCGCACTGCAGTTTGTCGGCCGTGGGGACGACACCATCACCCTCCCCGGCATCATCCTCCCGGAACTGGCTGGCAGCGTGCTCAGCCTGGACGCTCTGCGTTTGATGGCAAACACCGGCAAGGCCTGGCCGATGGTTGAAGGCACTGGCCGGATATACGGGTTGTGGGTTATCGAAAGCCTGAGCGAGACCAAAACTGTATTTTTCAGAGACGGCACGCCACAGCGCATCGAGTTCACACTTACGCTCAAGCGTACCGACGATGACCGTATCGACCTGCTCGGCGCCGCGACCAGTACCGGGCTCAGCATTCTGCGGGGGCTGTTGTGATAGAGGCCGCGCTGTCCAAAGTCACCGGTTACCTGGTGAACACGGCGGAACGCTTCGTTCGGGATGCCGCCTACCCTGTCCCTGCCTTCCGTCTCACGGTGGACGGCAACGATATCGCCATGAAGGTGAGCCCGCGGCTGATGAACCTCGAGCTCACAGACAACCGTGGCGTCGAGGCCGACCAGCTCACTATTACGCTGAGCGACCATGACGGTCTGCTGTCGATACCGCCCAAGGGCGCGGTGCTACGTTTATGGTTGGGGTGGAGCGACACCGGCCTGGTCGACAAAGGCACCTACACCGTCGACGAGACGGAACACACCGGCACGCCGGATGTGCTCAGCATTCGCGCTCGATCGGCAGATCTGCGCAAAGGACTGAAGACCAAACGCGAGCGCAGCTGGAGCAATACCACGCTGGGCAAGGTAATCGGCGACATCGCCATGGGAAACAACCTCACGTCGACTGTGCCCGGTGCACTCGGTGCGCTGCCGATCTTGCAGCTTGACCAGGCCAACGAATCGGATGCCAACCTGATTACCCGCTTGGGCGAAGAATTCGACGCGGTGGCCAGCGTGAAGGCCGGGTGTCTGCTGTGCATCCCCGCCGGCGGCGGCAAGACGGCGAGCGGGCTTCCCCTGCCCCACATTACCCTCACCCGTGCCGACGGCGACCAGCACCGCTACTTGCAGGCAGATCGCGACAGCTACGACGGTGTGCGCGCATATTTTTACGACGTGCACAGCGCCAAGAAACAGGAGGCGATTGCCGGCGGCGGTGACAATCTCAAAGACCTTCGCCACACCTACAGCGACCAGCAGTCTGCGCTCAGGGCCGCGAGAGCTGAATTCCGACGCCTGCAGCGCGGCAGCGCCACGCTCAGCTACACGCTCGCGATGGGCCGGCCGGATCTCATCCCCGAACTGACCTACACACTGCAGGGAGTTAAGGATGAGATCGACGAGATCATCTGGTACGGCGGCAATGTGCAGCACAGCCTGAGCCCGAACAGCGGCTATACCGTCAGCCTGGAGCTGGAAAGTAAGCTGCCCGAGGACAATGTTGAAGACTTGGCAGAAGAGAACAAGGGGGATTACACGGGGATCATCGCCTACTACCGCGATCAGAAAACCGGGAAAGAGAAGACGATTACTGCGGGGGATCAGACGAGGCCGAGGCGGTTGCGCTGGCTGTATGCAACTGACAAAACGGCCAAACGAGCAGTAGATCGCGAATGGAATAAAGTTAAAAATGCCGAGGTACAACCCCCGGCAAGTGAAAACGTAGTTTACTAACTTAATCTATGAGCCAATTCTACAACATCTCTATACCTGCTCAACCTAGAAATCGCATCGCCATTTATAAGAGAATAATATACAGTCGACCTCCAACTTGGCAACTGAGTAGATAACACTCGCAGCTCCTTAGCATCAGCATTTAACATCGTCAAATAGAAGAGAGCCATATCAGGAATTGAAGGCAGCTCCACAGAAAAGGAGAATGTAACCATGCTGCCACGAGTACTATCAAAGGATGCTACCGCTGTACGCCACTTATCTGGAAACCTTAAGTCGTGATATTGCTCAGCCTTCGATGCTTTAAAGAAAACCAAGTATGCTAACCAAAAGAAATGCACATCCCCCCCAAGAGTATCCGCAGCACTTTTAATCTGCTTTATATAATTTTCCAGCTCCCTCAATTCTACTTTGAAGTACTTACACAACCCTACTACGAAAAGTTGATTCTCCGTAAAACCCGGCATCTTACTAGTTACAGTATGCTTTCTGGGTTCATATACTTCAACATCATCAAAGTGGCTTCGCCCAACACGCCCTGTGATATTTACCTCCAAGTTTAAAGAACGGATATCTGGTAGACTACGATGCACCAAGGAAAAAATATCGCTGTTATCTAAACTAAACTCCGCGTCAAAAAATCGGTTCAGGTACTGCTCGGAAGCAAAACCCTGCCCGTACACCGCACGTATTGAATGAGCAAGCTGTTTGGAGTCGGAGGCAATAATAAACCTACAATCTTTTAACTCAAAAAAATGTTTGATACGCTCAAGTAACTCAATCGCATATGTCGGACGACACCGATCGAGTTCGTCAATGAATATAAATGCAGGTTTATTTAGCCCATTATTCTGCGCAGCAGAAGATAGCCTTTCTATCACTGCCGCCTTAAACTCGTCTACCTGTCGAGCCGTGTTAGCCTGATCTGTTATGAGGGAGGTTACCAAATCGCTCGCAGAATCCGCAGCGTCATCCCCACTTCCATCCCCAATCAACTCATCAAGATCAACACCAACGTATTTTCTTACCAGCCCCTTCGCAATTAAAGGCATTGCTTTCTTTAAAATACCAGCACCTACATCAACTGCACGCCGGCCAGCCTCATAACTTGTAATATCAAGCTCATCTTTAGTCTGCTGCTCAATACATGTTACCAAAGCTAATAATGGCTCAGCGGAATAATCAGTCTCCCACGCGTTAAACAGAACACATACGTGCTCCTTACTTAAATCTGCCTTCCAACGTTCTAAAAAAAACGTTTTCCCTGACCCCCAAGGTGAGTTGACATTTAGCACTTTAACATGCTCGTTAGCGAGCAAATATTTTGTGAGAAATTCACAACTTGGCTTGCGACCCATAAAATCGTCAGCCCAAACGTCATGTTCTTCATGCATTCCCTATCTCCTTTTCCATAAAAACAAAGATTATGAAACTTACGAACCCGACACTATTCCAAGAATAGACGTTATCACTCTGTTGCTTGAGTGAAAACCTCTAATAACCGCAATATATCTAGCTGCCTTTGAGTACTGACGATTCTGAACATTACCAGCAGTCTCACCTCCAGATCGCTAAGGCAGTTTGAATCTGCAGCCGCCACCTTGTTCTCCGATACAACGCTGTTCTCCATCATGCGAATACTCCTCTTACACGCAATGAGGACTCGGCGCCTAGGTGGCGCCGCGACAGATCCCCATGGAACAGCTAATTTCCAACACATTTTGCCGTGTCATCGGACCCCGGTGAAAAAATATCTGTAGCAGTAACATCATTGCGAGGTTTCGAGAGATGGCAGCGTCATGTACACACGGTTCTCAGCCCAGCCTTGAAAGTTGCCGGTGCCCCTAGCGACGTAATGCTAATTGAAACTGGGCTCTGGATCATCTAGACGCAGCTCACCATTGGTTAACCGACCGTCATGGTCGGCATATCCAAACCACTTCGCTGGCTGCAAACCTTAATCGGGCTTCTTGTTACCTTCCAAGCCCGCCGCACTCGCGAATGCCGCCGCGGTCCGCAGTAGCACATTTCGGTCACCTTCTGGCATACGGCGCAGGTTTTCCAATACAGCCGATTCGACCTCGGTCAAGTTGTTGAGGTTGGCTTCAGCCTGCGAGCCAGTCAGCACGTAATAAACGTCCACTCCAAGCTCTTGGAGGCCGGACAGATAGCGTATGTCGGGGGAGCTTGCCCCTAATTCATATGCTTTTTGAGTACCACGACTGACCCCTGCGGAGACGCCAAAGTCGGTCTGGTTTTTGCCCAACCGTTCGCGTTCTTCGCGCAAGCGTTCACCGACACCTGGAGAGATGAGCAATTTTTTGATCAATATAAGTTGACTTGAACAGAAATCTGCCCAAGAATCCTTTTCGTCGAACACGATTAAACACGGACGAACACTATGCATGCCCTACAGACCCCCGAGCAAGCCCGCGCGGTTCTTGATCGCGAGGGTAAAAGCATTGCCGAATTTAGCCGCCAACATGGCTTGAACAAAAATCTGGTCAGCGACTTGCTAAACGGCCGTAAAAAAGGTCGTCGGGGAGAAGCGCATCGAGCAGCTGTATTGCTCGGGATCAAAGACGGCCAGATCACAAACTAGGGCCTCTGGCTCCAAGGGGAAACCAGAAGATGAAACGCCCAGTTCTAGACAGCAGAAAGAGCGTCGTTATGGCGGTCATCGGCGCCTACCCTGGCGGTCGGATGTACGCCGCCGCCGACCTCGGTATGCCGCTTAAGAAATTCGATAACCAGGCCTACGAGAACGCGGGCAGTCGCCCACTGACGGACGAACACATTCACCGCCTCGAACAGACCGCAGGCACTACCTACCTTGCCGACTACATCGCCTCCATGTACGGCGGCATGTTCGTGCCCCTGAGCCTCCCGGACACCCTAGACAACGTCGAGTTGTACAGCCGCTCGCTCAAAGCGTCGGCTCAGCGGGGCAAGGTCGATCAGATCATGGCTGCGGCGCTAGATGACGGGGTTATCGAAAAACGTGAGGCCGACGCGATTGTCGCCGCCCTGATCACGTACATGTCAGCCCGATACGCCGAAGTGTTTGCAACCATCCAGCTTTACAGCCAGGGAGCCGTTTAGTGAGTACATACAAGCTGGTGTGCCCTTGCTGCAACAGTTCCATGCGCATCCGTACCTCCGAGGGGCAGACACCCTGCTTCCGCTCGATGTACTCGGAATGCACCAATTTGCTGTGCGGTGCCACCTTCTCCGGCTCGTTGGTTTGGGAGTATCAGCTCAGCCCGTCGGGCATAGAGCATCCCCTGACGGTTCTGCCCATGGCTCCCACAAAGGTTCGACTACTTGCACGTCAGAACCTCAAGGCGAAAAACGATCAACCCGATCTGCTGGAACAACTGGAAATGGAGGCCGCACCTGTATGAACACCATCGCCCTGACTAACAACCCCGCCAGTGACTACCGAGCCGCAATGCAACAAGCGGCTGTGGCCTACCTCTACCGTCACCGTTGCGAACATCTCGCCGGCGACGGCCAGCTGTTAGAGAACTGCTCCCGGTATTTGACTCAGTCGCTTGAGGTGCCGACGCACCTGGTGCAGCGCATTGCTGAGCTGGCGGTGGCCGAGTTTGAAAGCATGACCTGCAAGCGTGTGGCCTGGCTTGGGATTCATCCCACAAGCGGCCCCTTCCGGCCGGCGATCTTGCTGCTCGACAACTGCACTCAACAGCGACATCGCGTTTCAGCACGCCTACTCCCTACACGCCTGCTGCTGACTCGCAACCTCCCGCACTAAACCAAAACCCTCCCTACTAGATGCCCGCACCGCGTGGGTAGGGGAAATTTGCAACTTACTGGTGGCCGAAATGAGCAAAATCACCATAAAACTGGAGCTGGACGAACAACAGGCGCAGCACTACCTGTTGTGGTTGACCAGTCAGTACGAAGTCACCATGGCTGATATTTGGTACTCCGACCGGTACCGGAACGTGCCAAGTGGCCAGCGAGCGCCGAAGGTGCTCGAGGACTTGCCCTACCTGGCAGGCATCTGCAAGACGCGCACCGAGCTGAAAAAACAGCTCGTTGTTACGGCTGCGGAGCATGTGCAGTGATTCGCAAGCCCATGGAAGACAAGATCCGCGCTGATGTGCTTCAGCGCCTGGAGTCTGATTACGGCCTTCAGCACATGAAAGGCACGCATTACATGCGTAAGGGCACCTGCCCGCAGTGCAATCAAAAACGTTTGTTTTCGCGCCACGATGAACCCTGGTTCATCCGCTGTGGCCGCGAGAAAAATTGCCGCTATATGGCTCCCACAAAAGAGCTTTACCCGGACCTGTTCGATGACTGGAGCAAGCGCGCACCGGCTACCCGTGACGAGCCTGCCGCCAGCGCAAAAGCGTACCTGACGTTTTCCCGAGGTTTCCGCGTTGAGCTGATAGAGGGTTGGTACACCCAGGAAAGCTACTTTGATCGCGATCTGAATATTGGCTCTGCCACCGTGCGCTTCCCCTTGGAACACGGCGGGTACTGGGAGCGCTTGATTGACCAACCGTCACGGTTCGGTAAGAAGAAGGCCCGCTTCCAACCCCTCAAGAGCTACAGGGGGCACTGGTGGTGCCCGCCGTGCGTGGATCTGCTGGAAGTAACTGAGCTGTGGATCGTTGAAGGCATCTTTGACGCCATAGCGCTCATTCAAAACGGTATCTCTGCGGTTGCGGCGCTATCTTCAAACGCCTTTCCAGAGGAATCACTCAAGGCCCTGATCACGGCTCGCGGCGGTAAAACTCCAAAGCTGGTTTGGGCTCTGGATAACGAGCCAGGCGCTCACAAGTACACCCGTATGTGGGTCAACCGTGCCCGCGAACTCGGTTTTACCTGCGAGGCTGCTCAGGTGACACAGCCTGACGCCCGCAAGGTTGACTGGAACGATCTGCATCAACGCTGGGCGTTTATCGACGATGAAAAAGCCCGCGCTGATCGCATCGAAAAGGACTTGAAAGAAGCTCGTCACCAGGGCGCCCTGCTGATTGCAGAGAGTGCCAGCGACAAGGCATTGCTCATGTACCAGTGGCGTGAACGTGAGGAATTCCACTTCTGTTTCGACTCCCGCCTGTACTGGTGGAAATTGGACTTGGCGAAATACAACAGCGCCAAGCAGGCCCTCGAAAAGAGCGATGGCCACGAGGCTCAGACCCTCAATGAAAAGCAGCTTCGGGAGAAGGCGCTGAACGTCGCCGGCTGCGTTGTCGAGATCGCCAACTGCTACCCCAAAGCCCTTTATTTCCAGCGCAACGAGATTACCGACGAGTCTTGGTACTTCTTCCGCGTCGACTTCCCGCACGACGGCGGTTCAGTGAAAAACACCTTCACGGGTGGTCAGGTCGCCGCTGCCAGCGAATTCAAGAAAAGACTTCTCGGCATGGGTGCCGGAGCCGTGTTCACCGGCAGTGGACAGCAATTGGACAAACTCATGAAAGACCAGCTTTTCGGCATCAAGACCGTTCAGACCATTGATTACGTGGGCTACAGCAAGGAATACCACTGCTACGTGTTCAACGACGTCGCCATCCGCGAAGGCCAGGTGATCCACATCAATGAGGAAGAGTTTTTTGAGATGGGTAAGTTGAAGCTCAAGACTCTGCAAAAGGGTGTGAAGATCGATTTGGAGAAGGATGGCAAAAAATACGATGACCAGTGGCTTGGGCTTCTGTGGCAGTGCTTCGGAGCCCAGGGCATCGTGGCGTTGACCTTCTGGTTTGGCTCGCTGTTCGCCGAACAGATCCGCGGCCGGTACCAGTCGTTTCCTTTCCTTGAGGCCACTGGCGAGGCCGGCGCCGGCAAGACCACGTTGCTCACACTGCTATGGAAACTCGCCGGGCGCGACGGATACGAAGGGTTCGACCCGTCCAAATCCACCAAGGCCGGCCGCAGCCGCTTGATGGGCCAAGTATCCGGCATGCCCATTGTGCTGCTGGAATCGGACCGCAGCGGCGACGACAAGGCCCATGCCAAAACCTTCGAATGGGACGAACTCAAGGACTACTACGGCGGCGGCACCCTGGCGACCAAGGGTGTGAAAACCGCCGGTAACGAAACCTACGAACCACCGTTTCGCGGCACCATCGCCATCAGCCAGAACGCCCCTGTTGTGGCGTCAGAAGCGATCATGACCCGGATCGTCAAACTGCACTTTGTGCGCCCGAACGTCACCGCTGAAAGCCGTGCGGCGGCAGATCGGCTCAATGCGCTGGAAGGTTCGAGACTCAGCAACTTTGTGTTGCAGGCAGTACGTAAAGAGCTCGAGGTGATGGAGCTGTTCGGCCAGCGAATAGCGGGCTACGAGGCGAAGTTGCGCAATTTGCACTCCCACTGCTTTGCCTGCGACACCCCATTCAAAGATGAGCACGGCGAATGTAGCCATTGCGGCAACAAGCTGCGCGGTTACATCCGGGTGGAGCGGATCAACAAGAACCACGCCCAAATGCTCGCCCTGCTGGACTGCCTGTGCATGGTGGTGCCGCTCACCGACGCTCAGGTCGAGCACACCCGCTCGCAGATCATCCGCATGGCAATTGAGCGCCAGGCCTCGATCAGCTCCGACCATCCGGTGGTGGCTGAGTTCTGGGAGGTTTACGAATACCTGGAAGGTCTGGACGCCGAAGGCCCAGTGGTCAACCACAGTAAAAAAGACCACATCATCGCAATCAACCTCAACGACTTCGTGAAATGCGCCGCAGAGAACCGACAAAAAATCGCTGACGTCAGCGAGCTGCGCGAACGCCTGAAGGACTCCCGCTCGCGGAAGCTGCTCGACGTCAACAAAGCGACTGACAGCGCGGTACGGGCTCACCAGGCCAATAAGACCAACGCCGTCGTCACGAAGCAACCCATCGTGAAATGCTGGCACTTCCAGGCCTGATTAATCAGCGGCAATACCTGCCAGGCGCTGCAACGTCTGACACACCCAAAGGAGAAGCACCATGCACGTACAAGTCATCACCGGTGACGGCCCAGACGGCGAAAACAATCGCCTGCGGCACATAAAAGAGCTGAAAGCCTGGTTCACCCGGCCCGCGAAAATCGTTCATGCCGAAGCCTACGACCCTGCCGGCCTGGTCGCCATTCTAGAGGCCCGTGCGGAAACTGAAAGAGAGTTACTGGTACTAGAGTGCAGCCGGGAGCAGATCCAAGCAGTGCTGGAATGGCAGTCGCAAACGGATGATTTTATCGAGTATGAAAACCTGCTCCTGCACCTGGTGCGCGAGCAAAACCCAAACGGCGAAAGCCAGTAAGAAGGTGGTGCCGAGGGGCTGCAACCCCTCGACACCGACCACCCAAAGGAGAAGCACCATGCAAGTGAATCAACCCCAAGGCGGCACCGCAGAGGCTACCACAACCCCGCTTGCTGTCGGAGACAAGGTCAGCTACGTCGCAATGAGCGGCGGTGGCCGAGAATATCGCCTCAGCGCACGTACAGGCGTGATCGTAGCGATCGAAGGCAACGTTGCCACCCTGCGCGCGGCCAACGGCCGCAGCGTTACGCAGCCCCTCGATAAGCTGACGCCCGAAGGCCAGCCCAATGCACTGACACGCATGGTTATGGGAGGGCTGTGATCAATGCCTAAGCACGTTGGCCCTGAACGTGAGCGTCCGACCATGGCAAGCCATCGGCTTGACCTGCCCAGCCGCTGCGATATCTGCGGCAAAGCACGCTCCACCCGCAAACACCAGGCATGTAGCCGTATTCGCCAACAGACCAAAACGGCGGAATGGGCGGCTTTCATGGCTGAGCGTGAAGCGGCCAGACAGAACAAACCGCGTCGATACGCGCACTGATAATTAACACAGGCGGGACACGGGGAGCTGCAACTCCCCCACTGCCTCAAAGGAGAAGCACCATGCGATCACCTAAAAACCAAGGCGACAATGCAAAAGTAGAGGCCAAGCTACGCAAGTTGCTGGCCCTGGCACAGCGAGGCGAAGGTGGAGAAAAGGATAACGCCCAACGAATGCTGGAAAAGTTGCTAGCGCGTCACGGATTGACCATTGGCGACCTGGTCGACGACCGCCGCGAGATCCGATGGTTTCCCATTTCCACCAGTTACGACCGAAGGTTGGCGGCGCAAATCATGTCGAAGATATGCGACTCGGAATCGCCCGGTCTCTATATCAGCAAGGGAAGGCTCAAGAAAATTGGCGTGGAAGTCACACCATCAGAAGCTGTTGAGTTCGAACTTCACTACGAGACATTGCGCAAGGCACTCACCACTCACTTCGATGATGCCTTCTCTGCTTTCGTGCAGGCGAACCATTTGTTCCCAGCTACTCCGTCCGAGGACCAGCTTCCTTCTCAGAACGACCGCGACATGCGAGTCATGAGTATGGCATCCGTTATCCGGCCAACAGCAGTTAACCCGCGCTTAGAGCGGGAGGAGGCTGTATGACCGTCGCCCTGTTGCTTTACTTGTGCGCAGATGCGACTCGAACTAACTGTCAGGTAGTGAGGGTGGAAAGCTGGTACGGCCCCCACGCTTACGAGCGCTGTGTTGACGTCATGCTAGAAGTTAGCAATGCGATGACTGCAACAAACCGGGGCCGGCATCGGTTCGTTTGCGAAATCATCGACGAGGAGGCAGCATGAACACAGCCTTTATCCTGATGGCCCAATACGACGGTCAGGCGATCATCCCTCTGGAGCTGATCTGCCGAGACTATTTCACGCACCTAACGCCGGAAATGCTCCAACGTAAGGTGATGAGCGGCCATATCAAGTTGCCGATCACCCGCATCGAGCCGAGCCAGAAGTCGGCCAAGGGCGTCCATCTGAACGATCTGGCCACGTACTTGGATCTGCAGCACGCGGCCGCGGTTAAAGAGCACAACCAGCTCAACGGGTTAAAACACGCCTTTTGAGCCATTTCATTGATGCGGCGCCCAGTTGGACGGGCGCCCTCAATATCTTTTCATGCCATTCCCAACCCAAATAACGGTCCCCCTTGCCGCGCAGATGGGTATACCGCCGCATCGAATTCCAATCCCGGTGGCCGGAAACACTCGCTACACGCGGGATGTCCCAGCTCATTTCAAACAGGCGGCTGATGCCTTCATGCCGAAGGTCGTGGAAGTGCAGGTCCTGGATTTGCAGAAACTTGCAGGCTTTCGTCCAGGACGTGGAGATCGACTCAGGGCTGTAGGGGAATATATCGTCACCAGCCTTCGGCATTGTCTGGAGGATCTGCCATGCCTCGTCCGGCAGGTAACACCAAACATCGTTGCCGATCTTTTGCCCCGGGTTTTTCATGTCACGCACCAGCACTCGCTGGCCGGGCTCGTCCAGATCTGCCCAGCGAATCCTGGTGATCTCATCGAGCCGACGAGTGGAGAACAGGGCAAAGCCCACAACCTTCAGCATACATATGACAGTCGGCCGCCTCGCCTGCATGGCCTGGTAGTGCGTCAGCACGCTTCCCAGTTCATCCAGCGTCGGCCGGCGGTCACGCTCACGACTTTTCAGGTTGTAGCCCAGCTTGCGTAGCACACGCCGCGCACCGCCCATGGCGAGCGGATCGACCTGGTAGCCCCATGCGTCTTTGGCAATTGCCAGCACTGCGCCGAGGTGCGCTAGGTCATTGCCGGCGGTTTGTGGCTGAACGCCGCCGCCGTCCGCGCTCATTCGCCAAAGTGCGTAATCGACCAGGCACTGGGTGTTGATATCCGTATCGGTCAACTTGCCCAGGTAAGTCTCGCCAATGGCATTGAGTGTGCCGCGCTTGGTTTTGCCCAGCGGTTTGGCTTTCTCAACTTCAACCAGGTATCGATCTGTCATCTCTTTGACCGTGGCACCCTTGCGGTTTGCGCGCTCGATCGCACCAGGTTCATCCAGCTCCGCTCCGCGTTTACGCGCCCAAGCCTGCGCGGCCTGTTTTCGGGCGAAGGTCTGGCTCTCTTGGTAGACTTGCACTCCGTCGCGCTTGATGCGGATCTGAGCCGTGTAGCTCACAGTCCCATCCGCCAGTTTTCTTGCCCTGATAGTCGCCATATCGAAAGTGGTACGCGTCAGTTTTGAAGTGGTACATCGTACCACCGAGACCTGAGAAACGCCTGAAAACGCCCTAAAACACGCCTAGAACACGTTGAGTAAAATGCTAGATAAACAAAGCTTTAGCCCAGCAGAATCAAGCCTCGCACTGTCTCGGCGCTTCAGCGTTGCCCCCATGATGGA